>NZ_CP085344.1:1675325-1998767 GCF_020618415.1 Cupriavidus sp. MP-37
CAACGATGCGCACCGGCTGATCGAGGAATGCATGCTGACCGCCAACGTGTGCGCGGCCGATTTCCTCGAACGCTTCAAGCACCCGGCGCTGTACCGCATCCACGCCGGCCCCAGCGACGAGAAGCTGAAGAACCTGCGTGACTTCCTGCGTACCGCCGGCCTGTCGCTGGGCGGCGGCGACAAGCCGCAGGCGTCGGACTACGCCGAGGTGATGGACAAGATCAAGTCCCGCCCCGACGCGCCGATGCTGCAGACCATGCTGCTGCGCTCGATGCAGCAGGCGGTGTACAGCCCCGACAATATCGGCCACTTCGGTCTGGCGTACGAGGCCTACGCGCACTTCACCAGCCCGATCCGCCGCTACCCCGACCTGCTGGTGCACCGCGCGATCAAGGCCGTGCTGGCGCACACCAAGTACCAGCCGGCCTTTGCCCACGGCACCGAGCTGAACACCGCGATCTCGCCGAAGGCGCGCCGGCTGCAGGCCAAGGACGCCGAGCAGAAGGCCGAGCTGACCGCGGCGCGCGCGCGCCGCAACGAGGCCATCTGGGACGAGCTGGGCCTGCACTGCTCGGCCAACGAGCGCCGTGCCGACGAGGCCTCGCGCGATGTCGAGGCCTGGCTCAAGTGCTACTTCATGCGCGACAAGCTGGGCAGCGAGTATGCCGGCACCGTCAGCGCCGTGACCTCGTTCGGCATCTTCGTGCAGCTCGACGAGCTGTATGTGGAGGGCCTGGTGCACGTGACCGAGCTGGGCAGCGACTACTTCCAGTACGACGAGGCCCGCAACGAGCTGCGCGGCGAGCGCACCGGCATCCGCTACCGGCTTACTGACCGCGTGCGGGTGCAGGTGTCGCGCGTCGACCTGGATGCACGCAAGATCGATTTCCGCCTGGTGCAGGAGCCCTCGGCGAAAACCCTGCGCGCGCGCGCGACGGGAGGCGAGGCCCAGCCGCGCGTGCCTGCCGCCCATGCGGTGCCGGCGCGCAAGAAGGGCCGCCAGCTGGCGGCGCTGCTGGGCGGCTCGTCCAAGCCGGAAGAATCGTTCGACGAGACGCTGGACCGCGTGATCGAAGAGCAGCCGGTGTTCGAGGCGGTGATCACGCCGCTCAAGCCGCATGTGAAGACCGGCAAGCCCGGCAAGCGCGCGGCCAAGCCCAAGCCGGCGCACCTGGAAAAGCCGCGCAAGCCGGCCTCCAAGGCGCGTGCGGGCAAGCCGGCTGGCAAGACCGCCGCCAAGCGCACGCCGCGCAAGCACTAGCCGGTTGCCGTCCGGCCGCCGCCTCCGCCCACGCGGGGACGGCGGCCGGGCGGGTACAATCGCGCCCATGGCTAAACAAAAACTCCTGATCGGCTTCCACGCCGTGACTGCGCGCCTGCGGCAAGATCCCAAGGGCGTGTCCGACATCTACATCGAATCCGCCCGCCGCGACCGGCGCATGCAGGACTTCGTGCGCCTGGCCGAAAGCCTGGGCGTGCGCCTGCATCCGGTCGATGCCGAGCGCCTGCGCGGCATGGCCGGCACCGACCGCCACCAGGGCGTGGTGGCGCGTGCCGAGGACGTGGCACTGGCGCTGAACCTGGACGAGCTGCTGGATGGCATCGAAGGCACGCCGCTGCTGCTGGTGCTGGACGGCGTCACCGACCCGCACAACCTGGGCGCCTGCCTGCGCGTGGCCGACGGTGCCGGCGCGCACGCCGTGATCGCGCCCAAGGACCGCAGCGTCGGCCTGAACGCCACGGTGGCCAAGGTCGCCAGCGGCGCGGCCGAAACCGTGCCCTATATCACCGTGACCAACCTGGCCCGCACCCTGCGCGAACTGCAGGAGCGCGGCATCTGGGTGATCGGCACCGCCGACGGCACCGAGAAGTCGCTGTACGACATCGATTTCAAGGGACCGACCGCGATCGTGATGGGCGCCGAAGGCGAGGGCATGCGCCGCCTGACGCGCGAAACCTGTGACGAGCTGGTCGGCATCCCGATGGCGGGCGGCGTCGAAAGCCTGAACGTATCGGTGGCCAGCGGCGTGTGCCTGTACGAGGCCGTGCGCCAGCGGCGCCTGCCGCGCTGAGGCCATGGCCGACGATTCCCGTTTGCCGGCACTCGCGGGGCTCGAGGAAGCGCGTCGGCTGATCGACGGCGCCAGCAACATCTTCGTGCTGACCGGCGCCGGTATTTCGGCCGAGTCCGGCGTGCCGACCTTCCGCGACGCCATGACCGGGCTGTGGGAGCAGTTCGATCCGGAAGAGCTGGCCAGCGAGGCCGCCTACCGCCGCCAGCCGGCGCTGGTGTGGCAGTGGTACCAGCACCGGCGCGAACTGGTGGCGGCGGTGGACCCTAACCCGGCGCACTATGCGCTGGTGGCGCTGGCCGCGCACAAGCCGGTCACGCTGGTGACGCAGAACGTCGACGGCCTGCACCAGCGCGCCGGCAGCACCGGCGTGATCGAACTGCACGGCAACCTGTTCGCCAACAAGTGGCTGGATGGCTGCGGCCGCTGCAGCGAGGCCACCGCGCTGCCCGGCCTGCCGCCGCGCTGCAGCCTGTGCGGCGCGCTGATGCGGCCGGGGGTGGTGTGGTTCGGCGAAGACCTGCCGCGGGTGGCGCGCTACCGCGCCGAGCATGCGGCGCAAACCTGCGACCTGTGCCTGGTGGTCGGCACCTCGGGGCTGGTGTACCCGGCGGCGGGGCTGCCGGGGGTGGCGCGCGAGCATGGCGCGCCGGTGATCGTGGTCAATCCGCAGCCGTCGGCGCTCGACCAGACCGCGGACATCGTGCTGTCGGCCGCGGCGGGCGCCTGCCTGCCGCTGCTGTGGCCGCAGCCGGCGCCAGCGGCCGGCTGAAGCGCGGGGCCGCGCGCCGGCGCGCGGCGTTCCTTATTGCTGCGCCAGCCCGGCGATCAGCTTCTCCAGCTTGACCGCATCCGCGGCAAACAGGCGGATGCCTTCGGCCAGCTTCTCTGTCGCCATCGCGTCTTCGTTGAGCTGCCAGCGGAACGACGGCTCGTCCGCGGTGATGCGGGCGATATTGGCCGCCTGGGCCTGGTCCACCGACAGCTTGTGCGCCACCGGGCCCTGGCCGCCGGCCAGTTGCTCGAGCAGCTCCGGGCTGATGGTCAGCAGGTCGCAGCCGGCCAGCGACAGGATCTGCGCGGTGCTGCGGAAGCTGGCGCCCATCACCTCGGTGGGGTAGCCGAACTTCTTGTAGTAATCGTAGATCTGGCGCACCGAGCGCACCCCGGGGTCGTTGTCGCCGCCGTTGGCGGCAGCGTCCCATTGCTCGCCGGCCTGCTTCTTGTACCAGTCGAAGATGCGGCCGACGAACGGCGAGATCAGCTGCGCGCCGGCCTCGGCGCAGGCGACTGCCTGCACCAGCGAGAACAGCAGCGTCATATTGCAGCGGATGCCGTCGCGCTGCAGGATCTCGGCGGCGCGGATGCCTTCCCAGGTGGAGGCGATCTTGATCAGCACGCGCTCGCGCGCGATGCCGCGCTGCTCGTACAGCTGGATCAGGTGGCGCGCCTTGTTCACCGTGGCGGTGGTGTCGAACGACAGGCGCGCATCGACCTCGGTCGAGACCCGGCCCGGCACGATCGCCAGGATCTCCAGGCCAAACGCGATCAGCACTTCGTCCATCACCGCGTCGACGCCGCCGTTGCCGTGGTGGTCTTGCACCGCACGTTCCAGCAGGTGGCGGTATTCGGGTTTCTGCACCGCCTTCAGTATCAGCGACGGATTGGTGGTCGCGTCCTGCGGCGTGTACTGCTTCATCAGCTGGAAGTCGCCGGTATCGGCCACCACCGTGGTGAACTGCCTGAGTTGTTCGAGCTGGTTCATGGTCGCTTGTCGTCTGCTTGAGCGTCTGCAAAAAAGCGTTCGCGGGCTGTGAGCGGCGCGTGCGGCACCGGTGCGGTCCATTGTACCTGCGCTGCCACGCTGGCCCGCGATCCGCTCCCGCAATCCGCTACACTACGCGTTTCCCTCCAACGCAATCTGGCTGTTGTCATGACTCAGGATGAACTCAAGGCGCTGGTCGCGCAAGCCGCCGCCGACTACGTCAAGCAGGAAGTGCCCGAAGGGGCCGTGCTCGGCGTGGGCACCGGCTCCACCGCCAACCTTTTCATTGATGCCGTGGCGGCGTTCAAGGAGCGCTTCGCGGGTGCGGTGTCGAGCTCCGAGGCTTCCACGCGGCGCCTGCAGCAGCATGGCTTCAAGGTGCTGGACCTGAACGAGGTCGACGAGATCCCGGTGTATGTCGACGGCGCCGACGAGATCGATGCCAGCGGCGCCATGGTCAAGGGCGGCGGCGGCGCGCTTACGCGCGAAAAGATCGTCGCCTCGGTGGCCCGGCGCTTTGTCTGCATTGCCGACGGCAGCAAGCTGGTGCAGACCATGGGCACCTTCCCGCTGCCGGTCGAGGTGGTGCCGATGGCACGTGCCGCGGTGGCGCGCAAGCTGCAGGCCCTGGGCGGGCAGCCGCGCCTGCGCATGACCAAGGAAGGCGGCATCTACAAGACCGACAACGGCAATGTGATCCTCGATGTGGCCGGGCTGAAGATCGACGATCCGCGCGGCCTGGAGCAGACCATCAACCAGGTGCCCGGCGTGGTCACGGTGGGCCTGTTCGCGCTGCGCGGCGCGGATGTGCTGCTGCTCGGCACCGGCGACGGTGTGCAGCGCACGGACTACTGAGCGCAGGTCCGGCGCCGGCGTCTGCTATCAAGCAAAATGGGGTGCCTCAGGCACCCCATTTTTATTTGCTGCGAGCCCGGGTCAGGACTGCGGCGGCACGTAGCCCTGGGCCTGGTCGGCGCCTTCGCCGAAGAAGTATTTCTCGGTCTGCTTGAGCAGGTACTGGCGCGCCCGCGCATCGGCCATGTTCAGGCGGTTTTCGTTGATCAGCATGGTCTGGTGCTTGAGCCAGCCGGCCCAGGCTTCCTTGGACACGTTTTGCCAGATCTTCTTGCCCAGTTCGCCGGGCAGCGGCGGGAAGTCGAGACCTTCGGCTTCCTTGTTCAGCTTGATGCAATGGACCGTGCGGGCCATGGGGACTCCTTGCAATGTTCGTGAGAGCTTCGGCGCTGGCGCTATTGTAGCCAAGCGGGGCGGCCGGCCGCGGCGCGGCGGCGATTGTCCCTACGCCGTCACAGCTTTTTCATCAGCACCATCGACTTGCGCTGCCAGTTGTAGAGCTTGCGCTTGTCCTCGGGCAGGTCGTCGACCGTGGCGTGGACGAAACCGCGCTTGAGGAACCAGTGCTCAGTGCGGGTGGTGAGCACGAACAGCCGCTCCAGCCCGAGCGCGCGGGCGCGGCGCTCGATGCGCTTGAGCAGGCGCTCGCCGTCGCCGGTGCCTTGGGCCTCGGGCGACACCGTCAGGCACGCCATCTCGCCCATGTTCTCGCGCGGATAGTCGTACAGCGCGGCACAGCCGAACAGCACGCCGTCATGCTCGATCACCGAGAAGTTGGCGATATCGCGCTCGATCAGGTGGCGCCCGCGCGGCACCAGCGTGCCGTCCTGCTCCAGCGGCGCGATCAGTTGCACGATGCCGCCGACGTCGTCGAGCGTGGCCTCGCGCAGGCTTTCCAGGTCGGTGTCGGACAGCATGGTGCCGACGCCGTCGTGCAGGAACAGTTCCAGCAGCACCGCACCATCGAGCGAGTAGGGGATCAGGTGCGCGCGCGGCACGCCGCCCTTGAGCGCCTTGACCAGGTGCTGCAGGTAGTTGGCCACGTCGGGCGGCAGGTGGTTGTTCTGCAGCCGCTCTACCGCGGTGCGCAGCGACATTTCCTGCATCATCTTGCCGACCGGGTCGGGCACGCCGGGCACCTCGGTGATGAAGATCAGCTTGTCGGCCTTGAGCGCGGTGGCGGTGGCGCTGGCCACGTCTTCCATCGACAGGTTGAAGGCCTGGCCGGTGGGCGAGAAGCCCAGCGGCGACAGCAGCACCACCTTGCCGTGCGACAGCGACATGCGCACCGATTCGGCGTCGATCTTGCGCACCAGCCCGGTGTGCTGGTAGTCGGTGCCGTTGACGATGCCGACCGGGCGCGCGGTGACGAAGTTGCCCGAGATCACCGACAGCTGGGCGCCGGCCATCGGCGTGTTGGGCAGGCCCTGGCTGAACGCGGCCTCGATGTCCAGGCGCAGTTCGCCGGCGGCTTCCTTGGCGCATTCGAGCGCGGCGTTGTCGGTGACGCGCACGCCGTCGACGAACTGGGACTCGACATGGCGCAGCGCCAGCTGTTCTTCCACCTGCGGGCGCGAGCCGTGCACCAGCACGATCTGCATGCCCATCGCGTGCAGCAGCGCGACGTCGTTGACCAGCGCATTCAGCACGCCCGACTTGACCAGTTCGCCGGCGAAGGCGATCACGAAGGTCTTGCCGCGGAAGGCATGGATATACGGCGCCACCATGCGCAGCCAGTCGACGAACTGCTGGTGGTCGGGGCCGCTGCGATCGGGGTCGGCCGTGACCGGCACGGGGGAGGTCGGGGCGGGGGCGGGGAGTTCGGCCGCGGCGGGCGGCTCCGCCTGCGCCGGCGCGGCTGGGGCGTTGGGAGCAGCGGAAGCGGCGGCGGGCGCCGTCTGCGGCGCGTCGGTTCTGGCGTTCATGCCGCGGATTATAATCCCGGCCAATGTCAGAACAACGCCCCGTCAAGCCCAAACCACCGGCGGCGCCGCGCCAGCGCGCCGGTGCCGGCCAGCCTGCTTCCTCCACCCAGTCCCGTCCGGCGCCCGGCCCGGCCAGGCCGGCCGGGGCGCGGCCCGCCGCCGAGGGCGGCCAGCGCCAGCCTCGCGGCGCACGCCCGCCGCGGCCCCCGCGCCCGGTCAACCCGCTGCCGCCGATCACCTTCCCCGAGGCGCTGCCGGTATCGGCCCGCCGCGACGAGATCGCCGCGGCGCTGCTGGCCAACCAGGTGGTGATCGTTTCCGGCGAGACCGGCTCCGGCAAGACCACGCAGCTGCCCAAGATCTGCCTGTCGATCGGGCGCGGCCCCGGCCGCGGTCCGGGGCCAATGAGTGGGGGGCTGATCGGCCACACCCAGCCGCGCCGCATCGCCGCCACCTCTACCGCCAAGCGCATCGCCCAGGAACTCGGCACGCCGCTGGGCGAGCACGTGGGCTACCAGGTGCGCTTCAACGACACCATGTCGCCGGGCGCGTCGGTCAAGCTGATGACCGACGGCATCCTGCTGGCCGAAACCCAGAACGACCCGCTGCTGCGCGCCTACGACACGCTGATCATCGACGAGGCGCACGAGCGCAGCCTCAACATCGATTTCCTGATCGGCTACCTGCGCCAGATCCTGCCCAGGCGGCCGGACCTGAAGGTGATCATCACCTCGGCCACCATCGACGCGCAGCGCTTTGCCCAGCATTTCGCCACGGGCGACAAGCCGGCGCCGGTAATCGAGGTCAGCGGCCGGCTGTATCCGGTCGAGGTGCGCTACCGTCCGATCGCCGACGACGCGCCCGCCGCCGGCGCGCCGCGCAGCCCGCAGGCGCGCGAGCGCGACCTGTACGACGGCATCGTCGATGCCGTCGACGAGCTGTGCCGCGCCGGCCCCGGCGACGTGCTGGTGTTCCTGCCCGGCGAGCGCGAGATCCGCGAGGCCGCCGAGGCGCTGCGCAAGCACCACCCGCCGCATACCGAGATCCTGCCGCTGTTCGCGCGGCTGTCGGTGCAGGAGCAGGAGCGGGTGTTCAAGCCGTCGAACGCGCGCCGCATCGTGCTGGCGACCAACGTCGCCGAGACCTCGCTGACAGTGCCGGGCATCCGCTACGTGGTCGATACCGGGCTGGCGCGCGTCAAGCGCTATTCGTACCGCAACAAGGTCGAGCAGCTGCAGGTCGAGGCGATCTCGCAGGCCGCCGCCAACCAGCGCGCCGGCCGCTGCGGCCGGGTCGCCAACGGGGTTTGCATCCGGCTGTACGAGGAAGCGGATTTCACTGGCCGGCCGCGCTTTACCGACCCGGAAATCCTGCGCTCGTCGCTGGCCGCGGTGATCCTGCGCATGAAGGCGCTGCGGCTGACCGATATCGAGTCGTTCCCGTTCATCGAGCCGCCGCTGGGCCGCGCGGTCGCCGATGGCTACCAGCTGCTGCAGGAGCTGGGCGCGGTCGACGACGCCAACCAGCTGACCGGCATCGGCCGCCAGCTCGCCAAGCTGCCGCTCGACCCGCGCGTGGCGCGCATGATCCTGGCCGCGCGCGAGCACCAGTGCCTGCGCGAGGTGCTGATCATCGCCAGCGCGCTGTCGGTGCAGGACCCGCGCGACCGTCCCCAGGAAGCGCAGGAAGCCGCCGACCAGGCCCATCGCAAGTTCATGGACGAGAAGTCCGAGTTCCTGGGCTGGGTGCGGCTGTGGAAGTGGTTCGAGGACGCGGTCGCGCACAAGAAGTCCAACCGCCAGCTGCAGGACCAGTGCCGCGCGCACTTCCTGTCGCACCTGCGGTTGCGCGAATGGCGCGACGTGCATTCCCAGCTGCTGACCACGGTGACCGAGCAGGGCTGGCGCCTGAACGACAGCGAGCCGACCTACGAGCAGGTGCACAAGGCGCTGCTGACCGGCCTGCTCGGCAACGTCGGCTGCCGCATCGAGGACGGCGACGGCAAGGGCCGCGAATACCTCGGCGCGCGCGGCATCAAGTTCCACCTGTGGCCGGGCTCGCTGATCGCGCGCAAGGTCGGGCGCTGGATCGTCGCGGCCGAGCTGGTCGAGACCAGCCGGCTGTTCGCGCGCACGCTGGCGCGCATCGAGCCCGAATGGCTGGAACAGGTCGGCCGCCACCTGCTCAAGGTGAGCTGGAGCGATCCGCACTGGGAAAAGAAGGCCGGGCAGGTGCTGGCGCTGGAGCGCGCCACGCTGTACGGGCTGGTGGTCTACCAGCACCGCCGCGTGCATTACGGCCCGATGAACCCGCGCGAGGCGCGCGAGCTGTTTATCCGCCGCGCGCTGGTCGAGGGCGAGTTCGACACGCGCCTGCCGTTCTACTCGCACAACCAGCGCCTGGTGCGCGAGATCGAGAACCTGGAGCACAAGTCGCGGCGCCAGGACGTGCTGGTCGACGACGAGCTGATCTACGCCTTTTACGACCGCGCGATCCCGGCCGACATCTGCCAGCAGGCCGCGTTCGAGCAGTGGTACCAGGCCGAAAGCGCGAACGACCGCAAGCTGCTGTACCTGAACCGCGACGAACTGATGCGGCACGAAGCGGCCGGCATCACCACCGACCTGTTCCCCAAGACCATGACGGTGGCCGGCGTGGACATGGGCCTGACCTACCATTTCGAGCCGGGCAGCCACCGCGACGGCGTGACCCTGGCCGTGCCGCTGTACGCGCTCAACCAGGTGCGGCAGGAGCGCGCCGACTGGCTGGTGCCGGGCATGATCAAGGAAAAGGTGCACCTGCTGCTCAAGTCGCTGCCGCAGAAGCTGCGCCGCCACTGCGTGCCGCTGCCCGACTATGCCGCGGGCTTTGTCGCGCGCCAGCCGTTTGGCGAAGGCGAGCTGCTGGACGTGCTGATCGCCGATATCCGCGAGCAGACCGGCACCATGGTCCGGCGCGCCGACTTCAAGCTGGAAACGCTGCCCGCGCACCACGCGATGAACTTCAAGGTGATCGACGAGCACGGGCGCCAGCTCGACATGGGGCGCAACCTGGCCCAGTTGCGGGCGGAGCTGGGCGGGCAGGCGCAGCAGTCGTTCCAGCGCGTGGCCGCGCAAGCTGCCGCTCAGGCCGCCATTCAGACCGCCACCCAGGCCGCCAACCAGGCCCCCGAACAGGCGCCGGCGCTGGCCGCAGCAGAGCCCGGCAAGTACGAGGGCCTGACCGGCTGGAGCTTCGGCGAGCTGCCGGAGCTGCTCGAGATCCGCAAGGGCAGCCAGACCCTGTTCGGCTATCCGGCGCTGGTCGACCGCGGCACGCATTGCGACGTCGAAGTCTTCGACGACCCGCAGGAAGCGGCGCGCATCCACCACCTGGGGCTGCGCCGGCTGTTCGCGCTGCAGCTGCGCGAGCAGGTCAAGTTCATCGAGAAGAACATCCCGGGCCTGCAGCAGATGGCGATGCAGTACATGGCCCTGGGCACGCAGGAGATGCTGCGCGAGCAGATCGTGATGCTGGCGCTGGAGCGGGCCTGCATGCAGGCGCCGCTGCCGCGCAACGACGCCGAGTTCAATGCCCGCAAGGACGAAGGCCGTACCCGGCTGTCGCTGCTGGCTCAGGAAATTGCGCGGCTCACGGGTGCCATCCTTGCCGAATACGCCGGGCTGCCGCGCAAGCTGCTGCAGGCCAAGCCGTTCCCGGCGGCCTACGCCGACATGGAGGCCCAGCTCGGCCGGCTGATGGGCAAGCGCTTTATCGACGACACCCCGTACACGCAGCTGGTCCATTTCCCGCGCTATCTGAAGGGCATCGCCATGCGCGTGGACAAGCTCAAGGGCGATCCGGCTCGCGACAGCCAGCGCATGCAGGAGATGGCGCCGCTGGTGCAGCAGTGGCAGCGCGCCGAGAAGCAGCTGCGCACCCAGGGCCGCGGCGGCGAGGACGCGCGGCTGGAGGAATTCCGCTGGATGCTGGAAGAACTGCGCATTGCGCTGTTCGCCCAGGAGCTGCGCACGCCGGTGCCGATGTCGGTCAAGCGGCTGCAAAAGGTGTGGGAATCGATGCAGCGCTGAGGGCCGCGCGCCGGTACGGCGGTAAATGGTCGTGCCGGCGCAACGATCTGCCAATTTCTTGCCCGCCCGCAGCCGCCACGTCAGCGGAATTAGCCGGCCAAACGTTAGAATCGCCGATTCAGTTCTTCTGGTAGCGGGTCTTATGTTCGCATTGCGGCGGTGGGTGGCTGGTGGGATCACGGTGGGCGCGTTGGCGCTGGGCCTGATGGCGGTCCCGGCCTGGGCGGAGGTGGTGGTGATCCTCAATTCGGGTGATGCCACCGTCACGCTGATCGACAAGGACACGCAGAAGGTGCTCGAGACCTTCCCGATCGGCAAGGAGCCCCACCACCTGATCGCCACGCCCGACGACAAATCGCTGATCGTCGCCAATGCGGTCGGCAACGACCTGGTCTTCCTCGACCCGGTCACGGGCAAGGTCCAGCAGCGCGTGCCCAATATCGACGACCCGTACCAGATCGGCTTCTCGCCCGACCAGAAGTGGTTTGTCGCGACCGGCAACCGGCTCGACCGCGTCGACGTGTACCGCTGGGACGGCAAGGCGCTGAAGCTGGCCAAGCAATATCCGCTGGCCAAGACCCCCAGCCACATCGCGTTCACCGCCGACAGCCGCATCGCCTTCATCACGCTGCAGGATTCCAACGAAGTGGCGGCCATCGACCTGGTCACGCAGAACGTGATGTGGCGCATGGAAACCGGTTCGGCGCCGGCGGGGATCTGGGTCACGCCGGACCAGAAATACCTGCTGGTCGGCATGACCGGGGCCGACTACGTGGCCGTGATCGACTGGCGCACCCGCACCGTGGTCAAGCAGATCCAGACCGGCAAGGGCGCGCACAACTTCCGCGCCGTGGGCGACCGGCGCCACCTGTTCCTCAGCAACCGCGTCACCGGCAGCATCAGCATCATCGACCAGCAGACGCTGAGCAAGGTCGGCGACATCACCGGCCTGCCGCCGGGCCCGGACGACATGGAGCTGACGGCCGACGGCAAGACCCTGTGGGTGACCTTCCGCTGGGCGCGCTCGGTCGGGCTGGTCGACGTGGCCAGCCGCAGGCTGGTCAAGACCGTGCGGGTCGGGCGCTCGCCGCACGGCATCTATTTCCGCACGCGCGCGCCGCTGTACTGACGCAAACCGGGCAGGGCAGGGACCATGGCACGGATCAGGGCATTGCGCCGCGCGACGATGAGGCGGTGGCTGGCTGCGCTGGCGCTGGCCAGCGGCATGCCGCTGGCGCAGCAGGCGGCCGCCGCGCCGGCCGCCAGGGCTTGCCCGGCCGGTACGCTCTACCTGACCTTCGACACCGGCAGCATGAGCCAGGCGCAGCTGATCGCCGACACGCTGCGGCGCCACCATGTCCGCGCCACCTTCTTCCTGGCCAATGAGCCGACGGTGCGCAACGACAGTTCGCTCGACCCGTCGTGGGCCCCTTACTGGAAGTCGCTGGTGGCCGACGGCCACGCCTTCGGCACGCATACCTTCGATCATGTCTACCTGCGCAGCGTGCGCGCCGGCCAGGTGACCATGCGGCCGCAGTTCGGCGCGCGGGCCGGCCAGGACGTGGCCATGGACCAGGCCGGCTTCTGCAAGGAATTGCGGCGCAGCGCCGAGGCCCTGCGCGCCATGACCGGTGCCGAGATGACGCCGCTGTGGCGCGCCCCGGGCGGGCGCACCGCGCCGCAGACGCTGCAGTGGGCCGAGCAATGCGGCTTCCGGCATGTGGGCTGGGCGCCGGCAGGCTTCCTCGGCGATGAGCTGTCGTCGGCGCGTTACCCCAACGCCGTGCTGCTGCAGCGCGCGCTGGCCAGCCTGCGCGACGGCGACATCGCCATGGCGCACCTGGGGATCTGGTCGCGCCAGGATCCGTGGGCGCCGGCGGTGCTCGAACCGCTGCTCACCGGCCTGGAACGCAAGGGCTTCTGCTTTGCGACGCTGCGCGAACACCCGGCCTATCGCGACTGGATCGCGCGGCCCGTCGGACAACAGGAGGGCGCACGCTGATGTGGGAGACGCTGAACGGCTGGATCGGCCAGATCGAAGGCACGCTGTTCCAGGACGTGGTGCTGCCCGTGGTCTATGACCTGGGCTTCGGCCGCTATGCCGAGGAAGCCTTCACCGGCACCGAATGGCTGCTGGTGGGGCTGGTGCAGATCGCGGTGATGGCGCTGATCCTCGGGCCGCTGGAGAAATGGCGCCCGGTCGAAGCCGTGGCCGACCGCGCCGCGATCCGTACCGACATCCTCTATACCGTGATCCACCGCCTCGGCCTGTTCCGGCTGGCGATGTTCTTCCTGCTGGCGCCGCTGACCGATGCGCTGGAGGGGCACCTGCGGCTGATGGGCTGGCACCGCATCAATGTGGAAGACTGGTGGCCGGGCGTGACCTCGGTGCCGCTGGTCAGCTTCTTTGTCTATCTGCTGCTGTTCGACCTGCTCGATTACTGGTACCACCGGCTGTCGCATTCGTTCCGCTGGTGGTGGCACCTGCATGCGGTGCACCACAGCCAGCGCCAGATGACGCTGTGGAGCGACAACCGCAACCACCTGCTCGACGACATCCTGCGCGACCTGGTGTTTGCGCTGGTGGCGCTGGGCGTCGGCGTGGAGCCATCGCAGTATGTGCTGCTGGTGGCGCTGTCGCAGCTGCTGCAGAGCCTGCAGCACGCCAACCTGCGGCTGCATTTCGGCACGGTGGGCGAGCGGCTGCTGATCTCGCCGCGCTTCCACCGCACCCACCACGCGGTCGGCATCGGCCACGAGGCCGACGGTGCGCCGGCAAAGCTGGGCGGCTGCAACTACGGCGTGATCTTTCCCTGGTGGGACATGCTGTTCGGCACCGCGGTCTTCACCGAGACCTACCACCCCACCGGCATCCGCGACCAGCTGCCGCCGCCGGTGGGCAAGGGCCACGACTACGGCACGGGCTTCCTGGCCCACCAGTGGTACGGCATCAAGCGGCTGCTGCGCTTGCGCTGACGGCAGCGCTGACGGCGCATTCGGAGCCATGCTCCAGCCGCGGCGGACGCCGCCGCGCCATGGCGGCAAGCGGCGTATGCTAGTGTTCCGGGTTGCCGCCGGCGCGTCACTTTGCTGACGTGGCCGGTTCCCCGCGACTTTCCTGTTTTGCCTTCGACTGCATGAACGATATCTTCCGCTCGTTTGGCCGCGCGCTGGTCAGCCAGCTGCATCCCCGCATGCTGATGCTGACCGTGCTGCCTTTCGTCCTGGCCACGCTGCTGTGGGGCGGGCTGCTCTGGTGGGGCTGGGACCCCATCATGGGCGCCACGCGCAGCTTCCTGGAAACCTCGGTGCTGACCAGCTGGATCTACAGCGCGCTCGACTGGTTCGGGCTGCAGTCGTTGCGCTCCGTGGTGGCGCCGCTGTTCGTGGCGGCGCTGGCGATCCCGCTGGTGATCGCGTCAATGCTGATGTTTATCGGCGTGTTCTCGGTGCCGGCGGTGGTGCGCCACCTTGAGCGCAGCTACCCGGACCTGGCCAAGTCCCATGGCGGCAGCGTGCTGGGCAGCGTGTTCCATTCGCTCGGCAGCACCGTGGTGTTCCTGTCGCTGGTGCTGGTAACGCTGCCGCTGTGGCTGATCCCGCCGTTCTTTGCGCTGATTCCGCCGGTGCTGTGGGGCTGGCTGACCTACCGCGTGATGACGTATGACGCGCTTGCCGACCACGCCAGCGCCGAGGAGCGCAAAACCCTGGTGCGACGCCACCGCACGCCGCTGCTGGTAATCGGCGTGGCGGTGGGGCTGCTGGGCTCGGCGCCGACGATATTGTGGGTGTCGTCGGCCGCGGTGATCTTCCTGTTCCCGTTCGTGCTGGCCGGCACGCTGTGGCTCTATGTGCTGATCTTTATTTTCTCGGCACTGTGGTTCGGCCATTTCTGCCTGCGCGCGCTGGCGCAGCTGCGCGCCGAACGGGCCGCGGTGCCGGCCCAGCCGCCTGCCGCGCCGTCGTCGGGCGGCGACGTCATCGACCTGGCGCCGCACGACGTGCGCCGCATCGAAAATTCCTGAAGCGAGGGCAATATGGGTTTCGGCCTGATCGTCATTGGCGACGAGATTCTGTCCGGGCGGCGCGAGGACAAGCACCTGCGCCGCACCATCGAACTGCTGGGCGCACGCGGCCTGGCGCTGGACTGGGCCGAGTACGTCGGCGACGACCGCGCCCGCATCACCGCCACGCTGCGCCGCACGCTGGCCGGACCCGACGTGGTGTTCTGCACCGGCGGCATCGGCGCCACGCCGGACGACCACACGCGCCAGTGCGTGGCGGCGGCGCTGGGCGTGCCGCTGGTGCTGCATCCCGAAGCGCGCGAACTGATCGCGCTGCGCATCGCCGAGACCGCCGGCGGCGACCCGGTCAAGGGCGACCTGACCCTGCCGGAGAACCAGCACCGCTTCAAGATGGGCGAGTTCCCCGAGGGCGCGCGCATCATCCCCAACAGCTACAACCGCATCCCCGGCTTCTCGGTCGGCCACCATCACTTCATGCCGGGCTTCCCGGTGATGGCGTGGCCGATGATGGAGTGGGTGCTGGACCACGAATATGCGCACCTGTTCCACCAGGCGTCGCAGCAGGAGCGGGCCTTCTACGTGTTCGAGGCGCCGGAGTCGACGCTGACCCCGCTGATGGAGACGGTCGAGGCGGCGCATCCGGGCATCCGCGTGTTCAGCCTGCCGTCGGTCGGCGACGTGCAGCGCGGCGACCGCTTCGCGCGCCGCCATATCGACCTGGGCGTCAAGGGCCCGGCCGAGCTGGTGGCGCCGGCCTATGCGATGCTGCTCGACGGCGTGCAGGCGATGGGATTCGAGACCGTGGAGCAGCCGCCGCGCCAGGCGGCACAGGCCTAGGCGTTCCGCGGGCCAAAAGAAAAGGGGCAGCCTTGGCTGCCCCTTTGCATTCAGGCCCGGCGCGATCAGGCGCCATGCCAGGGCAGGCCGCGCACGCACCAGCCTTCGACGGTCTTGCGGTGGTGGTGGTCGTCGCGGTTGCCTTCAAAGCCTTCGAGCACGTCCATGGCGAAGTGGTAGCCGGCTTCGGTGGCCACCCGCGCCGCGTGCTTGGAGCGCGCCGCGCTGCGGCACAGGAACAGCACCGGCACGTCGGACGGCACGCGCGCGCGCAGCTCTTCGATAAAGCGCGCGTTCTGCGCGCCGCCCGGGTAGGACATCCATTCGACATGGGCGAACTGCGCGTCGGGCACGTCGACGCCGCCAACCCAGTCCAGTTCGGCCTGCGTGCGCACGTCCACCAGCACGGCGGAAGGGTCGTTCTGCAGCAGGGCATAGGCTTCCTGCGGCGACAGCGCGCCGAAGTACGGCAACTGGTTTTGTTCCTGGCGCTGGCGGGCGGCCTGGAGGAGATCGTCTCGGGTGGTCATCGGCGTGACAAATAGAATGGGTGGAATTCGTGGCGCGGGGGCCGCAACCCGTTATTCTATAGCGCCGCGGTGGCGGGGCGGTGGCTGCGCAGGATGGGAATGCCCCGAACGCGCCGCCGCGGGGCGGATAGCGACCGGTTTTGGTGCGAATGCACTGCAGAGGTGCATTGCCTTGATGTTTGCACCACGATGGTGTTCCATGAGGCAGGCGGCCGGGGGTGGATGTGTCGCTGAAGCGCCACATGGTGGGCCAGCATCCACGCAGGCGTTTTTGTTGCCGACCAGCACGGTGCGTGATTCGCCGAAGTTGCACAATTTTCGGGCCCGCACTCGTGGTGGGGCGTTCGGTTGGCACGCTTTCTGCTAACATCCGACGTCCTTTCGCGGCGAGGCCAGTCAGGCGCGGCAACATGCAGCGGCGCCGCTGGCGACAGTCCCAAGAATTGGCTTTCACAGACATTTGCCGAATACCCAGGAGATTGGCATGGCCCACAGCGTTGCAGACGTGATGAAGCTGGTGAAGGAAAACGACGTCAAGTTCGTCGATTTCCGCTTCACCGATACCAAAGGCAAGGAGCAACACGTGTCCGTGCCCGTGTCGCACTTCGATGAAGACAAGTTCGAAAGCGGCCACGCTTTCGACGGCTCGTCGATCGCCGGCTGGAAGGGTATCGAAGCTTCGGACATGCTGCTGATGCCGGATTCGAACACGGCCCACATCGACCCGTTCTACGAAGAGCCGACGCTGGTGCTGTCGTGCGACGTGATCGAGCCGTCGGACGGCAAGGGCTATGACCGCGATCCGCGTTCCATCGCCAAGCGCGCCGAAGCCTACCTGAAGAGCACCGGCCTGGGCGACACCGCCTTCTTCGGCCCGGAGCCCGAGTTCTTCATCTTCGACGGCGTGACCTGGAACGTCGACATGCAAGGCTGCTTCGTCAAGGTTCATTCCGAAGAAGCGCCGTGGTCGTCGGCCAAGGAATTCGAGCACGGCAACAGCGGCCACCGTCCGGGCAAGAAGGGCGGCTACTTCCCGGTCGCCCCGATCGACACCTTCCAGGACATGCGTTCGGAAATGTGCCTGATCCTGGAATCGCTCGGCATTCCGGTTGAAGTCCACCACCACGAAGTGGCGGGCCAGGGCCAGAACGAAATCGGCACCAAGTTCAGCACGCTGGTGCAGCGCGCCGACTGGACCCAGCTGCAGAAGTACGTGATCCAGAACGTCGCCCACACCTACGGCAAGACCGCGACCTTCATGCCGAAGCCCATCGTCGGCGACAACGGCTCGGGCATGCACGTGCACCAGTCGGTGTGGAAGGACGGCCAGAACCTGTTCGCGGGCAACGGCTACGCCGGCCTGTCGGAATTCGCGCTGTACTACATCGGTGGCATCATCAAGCACGCCCGTGCGCTGAACGCCATCACCAACCCGGGCACGAACTCGTACAAGCGCCTGGTGCCGGGCTTCGAGGCTCCGGTCAAGCTGGCCTACTCGGCCCGCAACCGTTCGGCTTCGATCCGTATCCCGTATGTGGCCAACCCGAAGGGCCGCCGCATCGAGACCCGCTTCCCGGATCCGCTGATGAACCCGTACCTGGGCTTCTCGGCGCTGCTGATGGCCGGCCTGGACGGCGTGATGAACAAGATCCACCCGGGCGAAGCCGCCGACAAGAACCTGTACGACCTGCCGCCGGAAGAGGACGCCAAGATCCCGACCGTGTGCTCGAGCCTGGACCAGGCGCTCGAGTACCTGGATAACGACCGCGAGTTCCTGACCCGTGGCGGCGTGTTCTCGAACTCGATGATCGATGCCTACATCGAACTGAAGATGGAAGAAGTCACGCGTTTCCGCATGACCACGCACCCGGTCGAATTCGAGATGTACTACTCGCTGTAAGCAGCCCGCGCCCGGTCATGACCCAGGTTGTGACCGGGCAACAGTTGCACCACAAGGGGGCGGCTTCGGCTGTCCCTTTTTGCTTTGCTCGCTAGAATGGGGCATCGAATTCTGTGCCGATCCACCCCCGTTCTAACCTGACGTCACGCCATGGATGCCTTTTCCCGCACGGCCCGCCGGACTCACGCCATGCCCCGTTCCGTGCACCAAAGCCGACGCCGATTCCCCGTTCTGGTGAGCGCCGCGGCGCTGGCGCTGGGCGCGTGGGCCACACCGTCGCTGGCGCAGTCATCGGATGTCTATGTCTGCACCGGGCCCAATGGCGTGCCGGAATACCGCAACGGCAATGCCGGCAAGGGCTGCAAGAAGCTGAACCTGCCCGAGGTCGTGACCGTGCCGGGCGGGCGCATTGCGGCACCCGCCAAGAGCGCCGGCAGCAGTACCGCCAGCACCGGCAGCACCGGTTTCCCGCGCGTGGACAGCGCCACCCAGCGCAGCCGCGACAGCGAGCGCCGCACCGTGCTGACGCAGGAACTGCAGGCCGAGGAGGCCAAGCTGCAGGGGCTGCGCGCCGAATACAACAACGGCCAGCCGGAGCGCCAGGGCAACGAGCGCAACTACCAGAAGTACCTCGACCGCACCGCGGCGCTGCGCGACGACATCGCCCGCAGCGAAGCCAACGCGGCATCGCTGCGGCGCGAGCTCGGCAACCTGAAGGACTAGTCTTATGCGTCGCCTGATTCGCGGAGTGTCACGCAAGGCCGGCAGCGCCGAGGGCGCGCGGGCCGAGCCGCCCGCGGCGGACGCGGCACCGCCGGAACCCGGCGCGCGCGTGCTGAGCCTCGGTGCGGCGGCGTTCCATGCCGGCCTGGACGTGGTCGCCAACCCGGTGCTGCTGGTGCGCCAGCCGGGGCTGCGCGTGGTCTACGCGAATCCGGCCGCCGAGGCCACCTTCGGCGTGTCGCGCAAGGGCATGGTCGAGCTGACGCTGCCGGATTTATTCGGCAAATCCGATGAGCTGCACAACATGCTCGACACGGTGGTGACGCGGCAGTTCGATGTGCGCCGGCAGGACCTGATCCTGCATCCGCCGCTGCAGGATCCCATCCATGTGCACGTGGTGATCGCCGCGCTCGAGGCGGTCAGTGACACCGTGGTGGTCGAGATCCTGCCCAACGAGCAGAAGGTGCGCAGCGACCGCGAAGAACGCATCCTGGACCTGACCTCGGCCAACAAGGAGCTGATCCGCAACCTGGCCCACGAGATCAAGAACCCGCTGGGCGGCATCCGCGGCGCGGCGCAGCTGCTGGAGTTCGAGCTGCCCGAGCGCTCGCTGCGCGAATACACGCAGGTCATCATCAAGGAGTCGGACCGGCTGCAGACGCTGGTGGACCGGCTGCTCGAGCCGCACCGGCATCCGCATATCGTCTCGAGCCTGAATATCCACGAGGTGCTCGAGCGCGTGCGCTCGGTGGTGCTGGCCGAGTTCCCCAACGGGCTGGAGATCGTGCGCGACTACGACGCCAGCCTGCCTGAACTGCAGGGCGACATGGAGCAGCTGATCCAGGCCGTGCTCAACATCGTCCACAACGCCGCGCAGGCGCTGGCCGAACGCATCGCGCGCGGCGACGCGCAGATCGTGCTGCGCACGCGCATCGCGCGCCAGGTCACCATCGCCAAGCGCCTGTTCAAGCTGGCATTGGACTTGCATGTGATCGACAACGGCCCGGGAATCCCCGAAGACATCCGCGAACGCATCTTCTATCCGCTGGTATCGGGCAGGGATGGCGGCAGCGGACTGGGTCTCACACTCGCGCAGACCTTCGTGCAGCAGCATGAGGGCTTGATCGAATGCGAGAGCAGGCCGGGCTGTACCGACTTCCGTATCCTGCTGCCGCTGCACTAGCCTTTGCCGGCGTCCGCAAGCGCGTGCACCGACGTGGCCAGGGCATGCGGAAGACCAACTGACACCGAGCAGACAAGCGACGCACATGAAGCCGATCTGGATAGTCGACGACGATCAATCAATCCGCTGGGTCCTGGAAAAGGCCCTGGCCCGTGAAAGCCTGCTGTCGCGCAGCTTCACCAATGTGCGGGACGCGCTGGCCGCGCTCGAGGAAGATCAGCCGCAGGTGCTGATCTCGGATATCCGCATGCCCGGCGGTTCGGGCCTCGACCTGCTGCAGGCGATCAAGGCGCGGCACCCGGGCCTGCCGGTCATCGTGATGACCGCCTACTCCGACCTCGACAGCGCGGTGGCGGCGTTCCAGGGCGGCGCCTTCGAATACCTGGCCAAGCCATTCGATGTCGACAAGGCGGTCGAGCTAATCCGCCGCGCGCTGGAAGAAAGCCTGCGCGAGGAAGAAATGGACGACCGGCTGGTCGACGCGCCCGAGATCCTCGGCCAGGCGCCGGCGATGCAGGACGTGTTCCGCGCCATCGGCCGGTTGTCGCAATCCAACGTCACGGTGATGATCACCGGCGAGTCCGGCACCGGCAAGGAACTGGTCGCGCGCGCGCTGCACAAGCACAGCCCGCGCGCCAATGGCCCGTTTATCGCCCTCAATACCGCGGCGATCCCGAAGGACCTGCTGGAATCCGAACTGTTCGGCCACGAGCGCGGCGCCTTTACCGGTGCCCAGACCATGCGGCGCGGGCGCTTCGAGCAGGCCGAGGGCGGCACGCTGTTTCTCGACGAAATCGGCGACATGCCGTTCGACCTGCAGACCCGGCTGCTGCGCGTGCTGTCCGACGGCAACTTCTATCGCGTCGGCGGCCACAACCCGCTGCGCGCCAACGTGCGCGTGATCGCCGCCACGCACCAGAACCTGGAGCTGCGCGTCAAGGAAGGGCTGTTCCGCGAGGACTTGTTCCACCGCCTGAACGTGATCCGGCTGCGGCTGCCGCCGCTGCGCGAGCGGCCGGAAGACATCACGCTGCTGGCGCGGCATTTCCTGCAGAAGAGTGCCAAGGAGCTTGGGGTCGAGCCCAAGCGCATGTCGGACGAGGCGCTGGCCTATGTCAGCACGCTGCCGTTCCCGGGCAACGTGCGCCAGCTGGAGAACCTGTGCAACTGGCTGACCGTGATGGCGCCGGCGCAGACCATCGAGGTCAAGGACCTGCCGCGCGAGATGCTGGAAGCGGGCGCCAGCGAGCCGGTCAATGCACCGCGCCCGGAACGCGCGCCCGAGCCGCGCATGGCCGAGTATGAAGGCGCGCAGGAGCTGGCCGACTATGGCGGGTTTGCCGTGCCGGTGGCCGAGGCCGACATGGCCACGGTGGTGCGGGCCACACCGGCGCCCTCGGTGGCGCCGGTGGCGCACGCCGGGGCCCCGGTGTCTGCCGGATGGGAAAGCCTGCTCGCCGGCGAGGCGCGCGCCATGCTCGAAGCGGGCCAGCCCGAAGTGATGGACCTGCTGACGCGCCGGTTCGAAAAGGCAGTGCTGGAGGCCGCGCTGGGCGTCACGCGGGGCCGCCGCGTCGAAGCCGCGACCCGGCTCGGGATCGGGCGCAATACCATCACGCGCAAGCTGCAGGAATTGGGATTCGACTGAGGCGCAGGACAGTCGGTGTACGACTGCCCTGGCCGACGCCCAATGTTTGCTCCCCTCTCCCGCATGCGGGAGAGGGGCCGGGGGTGAGGGCAGGGCGGTGGCATACCTCTGGCCTGACTGCGTAGGCGCTCCGCCCCTCACCCCAACCTCTCCCGCAAGCGGGAGAGGGAGCCAACCTCCCAAATGCCGCGGCCCTAGCCGCGCGCCTCGACCAGCCGTTGTGCCATTTCCGCGAAGCCTTCGCCGCCCGCGGCCGAGGTGATGTAGGCGGGCGGCACCGGCAACTGCGGCAGGATATCGCGCACATTGGCCACGCCCACCGACAGCGGAAAATGCGCGAACATCGACGCATCGTTGGCCGAATCCCCGATAAACAGCCACTGGTCGCGCCGCGCGTCCAGGTCTTCGCCCAGCAGCTCGGCCACGCACAGCTTGCTCATCGACAGCTTGTCATGCTGGCCGAACCAGCCGTTGACATGGATGGAGCTGACGGTGGCGGTCATGCCGGCCTCGCGCATCAGTTCCGCGATGCGCGCCACCGCTTCGCCGGGCAGCGGCACGACGTCTTCGGCGTGGTCGATGGCCAGGTCGGCGGCATGCCAGGCCTGGTCGGAGGCCAGCGCGCAGCCGGGCACTTCGCGCACGATGTGCTGGCCCAGCGCGTGGATGCGCTCCAGGTTGCGCGCGCGCGTGGCGGCATCGTCAAGGAAACGGGTCTGCAGCCGGCCGTTGCGCAGGTACGAGTAGAAGGCGCCGTTTTCGCCGATGATGGCATCGACCGGCCACAGCCGGGTCAGGATCTCGGCCCACGCGATGCAGCGTCCGGTCACCGGTATCACATGCAGGCCGGCCCGGCGCAGGCCGTCGAGCGCCAGGTAGGTCGAGGCGGGCAGCCGGCCGTCGGTGGTCAGGGTGCCGTCGATGTCGGTCAGCACGCCGCGCACCTGGCGCAGCGCCGTATCAGAGAGCTTGTTCAGGGATTGCATGGCGGGCCATTGTAACCGTGGATCTGCAGCCAAATTCGTTTATTGCACTGCAAAATGCCGCGGCCCGTCCATACTGGTGAATCTGCTGATTTGCTTGCGCAGGTGCGACGGGCGTAACATGCCGCTGTCATAAAACAATCACATGCTGTCGGATTTTCGTCTGACTGCTATAGACAGACCAAGGAGAGGCCCGATGTCCGTATCCCGTACCGTGCTCAAACTCGCCGCGCTGGCAGCCCTGACCGGGGCCGGCAGCGCGCACGCCGCCGTTGAAATCCAGTGGTGGCACGCCATGCAGGGCGCGCTGAACGACAAGGTGAACGAGATCGCCAACAAGTTCAACGCCAGCCAGTCCGAATACAAGGTGGTCCCCGTCAACAAGGGCAACTACGACGAAACCCTGGCGGCGGGCATCGCCGCCTTCCGCGCCGGCGGCGCCCCCGCGATCCTGCAGGTGTTCGAGGTCGGCACCGCCACCATGATGAGTGCCAAGGGCGCGATCAAGCCGGTGTCGACGGTGATGAAGGACGCCGGCGAGAAGTTCGACCAGAAGGCCTACATCCCGGCCGTGGCGGGCTACTACACCTCGTCCAAGGGCGAGATGCTGTCGTTCCCGTTCAACAGCTCGACCACGGTGTTCTACTACAACAAGGACGCCTTCAAGAAGGCCGGCCTGGATCCGGAAAAGCCGCCCAAGACCTGGCCCGAGGTGATGCAGTACTCGGCCAAGCTCAAGGCCTCGGGCACCAACTGCGCCTATACCACCGACTGGCAGGGCTGGGTCCACCTGGAGAGCTTCTCGGCCTGGCACAACACGCTGTACGCGACCAAGAACAACGGCTTCGGCGGCACCGACACGCGCCTGGTCTTCAACAGCCCGCTGCACGTCAAGCACATCGCCAACCTGCAGGACATGGTGAAGAAGGGCTATTTCAGCTATGGCGGGCGCAAGGCCGAATCGCAGGCCAAGTTCTATAACGGCGAGTGCGCCATGTTCACCGGCTCGTCGGCGACGCTGGCCAATGTCCGCAAGAACGCCAAGTTCGCGTTCGCGGTGGCGCAGCTGCCGTACTACCCGGACGTGCAGGGCGCCCCGCAGAACACCATCATCGGCGGCGCGTCGCTGTGGGTGATGGGCGGCAAGAAGGCCGAAGAGTACAAGGGCGTCGCCAGGTTCTTCAGTTTCCTGTCGCGCCCGGAGATCCAGTCTGACTGGCACCAGGCCACCGGCTACCTGCCGGTGACGATGGCCGCCTACGAGATGACCAGGAAGTCGGGCTTCTACGACAAGAACCCCGGCGCCGACGTGTCGGTGCAGCAGATGGTGGTCAAGACCACCGACAAGTCGCGCGGCGTGCGCCTGGGCAATATGGTGCAGATCCGCACCGTGGTCGATGAAGAGCTGGAAGCCGTCTGGGCCGGCAAGAAGGAGCCCAAGGCGGCGCTGGACTCGGCCGTGGCGCGTGGCAACGAACTGCTGGAGCGCTTCCAGAAGACCGCGCGCGAATAAGGCGCCGGACCTTGCCAGCAGGCTGACGTGACAAGCGGGCGGCGGCGAAACCTCCGCCCGCTTGCTTTGTGGCCGGCACCGATCGGGGCCGGCCACCGCTTCGTACCTGATCCGTACCTTGTCCGATGCCGCCATCCGCGGCATCCGCCGGAATCCGTTCATGGAAAAACGCGTCGTGTTCCGTTCGCCGTGGCTGCCGTATCTGCTGGTGTTGCCGCAGATCGCGATCACGCTGATCTTCTTTTTCCTGCCCGCCGGGCAGGCCTTGTACCAGTCGATGCTGCAGCAGGATGCCTTCGGCATCAACCTGGAATTCGTCGGCCTGGACAACTTCCGCATGCTGTGGAACGACCCGCTCTATGTCGAGTCGTTCCAGGTCACCGCTATCTTTGCCGTGGGCGTGACGGTGGTGGGGCTGACCACCGCGCTGGCGCTGGCCTATTTTGCCGACCGCGTGATCCGCGCCGCGGTGGGCTACAAGACGCTGCTGATCTGGCCGTATGCGGTGGCGCCGGCGGTGGCCGGCGTGCTGTGGATGTTCATGTTCAACCCGACGCTGGGGGTGGTCTCGTTTGCGCTGCGCAAGCTCGGCGTCGAATGGAACTTCCTGCTCAACGGCAACCAGGCCCTGCTGCTGGTGGTGCTGGCCGCGGCCTGGAAGCAGATCAGCTACAACTTCCTGTTCTTCCTGGCCGGGCTGCAAAGCATCCCGCGCTCGCTGATCGAGGCCGCCGCCATCGATGGCGCGGGCCCGTGGCGCCGCTTCTGGTCGATCGTGTTCCCGCTGCTGTCGCCGACCACCTTCTTCCTGATGGTGATCAACGTGGTCTACGCGTTCTTCGACACCTTCGCCATCATCGATGCGGTCACGCACGGCGGGCCGTTCAACTCGACCAACACGCTGGTCTACAAGGTCTTCCATGACGGCTTCCGCGGCATGGATATCGGCGGCTCGGCCGCGCAGTCGGTGGTGCTGATGGTGATCGTGATCGCGCTCACCGTGGTGCAGTTCCGTTATGTGGAACGCAAGGTCCAGTACTGACAGAGGCAACCATGGTAGAACGTCGTCCTTTCCTCGATTTCCTGACCCACGCGGTGCTGATCCTCGGCATCGTCATCGTGGTGTTCCCGGTGTACCTGACCTTCGTCGCGTCGACGCTGACCGCCGAAGAAGTGCTCGACGCGCCGATGACGCTGATCCCCGGCAGCCACCTGATCGACAACTATCGCACCGTGCTGTTCCAGGGCGTGGGCGAGGCCGCCTCGCCGGTCTCGACCATGATGAAGAACAGCTTGATCATGGCGCTGGGCATCGCGCTGGGCAAGATCGCGATCTCGATCATCTCGGCCTTTGCCATCGTCTATTTCAGGTTCCCGCTGCGCAAGACCTTCTTCTGGCTGATCTTCATCACGCTGATGCTGCCAGTCGAGGTGCGGATCCTGCCGACCTACAAGGTGGTGTCGGACCTCGGGCTGCTCGACAGCTACTTCGGGCTGACCATTCCAATCATCGCGTCGGCGACCGCGACCTTCCTGTTCCGCCAGTTCTTCCTGACGATTCCCGATGAACTCGCGGAAGCGGCGCGCATCGACGGCGCCGGGCCGCTGCGCTTTTTCTGGGACGTGGTGCTGCCGCTGTCGCGCACCAGCATCGCCGCGCTGTTCGTGATCCAGTTTATCTACGGCTGGAACCAGTACCTGTGGCCGCTGCTGATCACCACGCAGAAGTCGATGACGCCGGTGGTGGTGGGCGTGACGCAAATGATCTCGCGCTCGGGCGATGCCGCCACCGACTGGAACCTGGTGATGGCCACGGTGATGCTGGCGATGATCCCGCCCGCGGTGGTGGTGGTGCTGATGCAGAAGTGGTTCGTCAAGGGCCTGGTCGAAACCGAGAAATAAGCGAAACACAATGGCAAAACTGTCACTACGCAACGTTCAGAAAACCTACGCCGGCGGCGCCCAGGTCGTGCATGGCATCGACATGGAGATCGCCGACGGCGAGTTCATCGTCATCGTCGGGCCGTCGGGCTGCGGCAAGTCCACGCTGCTGCGCATGGTGGCCGGGCTGGAAACCATCAGCGGCGGCGAGATCCATATCGGCGACAAGGTGGTCAACCAGCTCGAGCCGGCCGAGCGCGACATCGCCATGGTGTTCCAGAACTACGCGCTCTATCCGCACATGAGCGTGTACGACAACATGGCCTACGGCCTGAAGATCCGCGGCATGGGCAAGGCCGAGATCGCGCAGCGCGTCAACCACGCCGCCGGCATTCTCGAGCTGGCGCCGCTGCTGGAGCGCAAGCCGCGCCAGCTTTCGGGCGGGCAGCGCCAGCGCGTCGCCATGGGCCGCGCCATCGTGCGCGAGCCGGCGGTGTTCCTGTTCGACGAGCCGCTGTCCAACCTCGACGCCAAGCTGAGGGTGCAGATGCGGCTGGAACTGAAGGAGCTGCACCGGCGCCTGGGCACCACCAGCCTCTATGTGACCCACGACCAGGTCGAGGCCATGACGCTGGCCGACCGCATGATGGTGCTCAACGCCGGGCGGGTCGAGCAGATCGGTACGCCGCTGGAAGTCTACGCACGACCGGCCAGCACCTTCGTGGCCGGCTTTATCGGCTCGCCGCCGATGAACCTGATCCCGGTGGTGCGCAACGGCGGCGGCGCGAGCGGGGCGGGCGGCGCGCAGATGCGCGTGGTGGCGAAGGAGGGCGAAGCCGCCAACGCCACGCTGGGTCACCTGCCGATGGGGCTGCACCTGCCGGAACAGGCGCTGCTGGGGCTGCGGCCCGAGCATATCGAGCCGTGCGCCGCGCATGAGGCGATTGCCGAAGTCGATGTGCGCGTGGTCGAGGCGCTGGGCGCGGATTCCTTCGCCTATGGCTCGCTCGGCGGGCAGGCGGTGGTGGTGCGGCTGGACAGCCATGCGCGCGTGCGCGCCGGCGACCGCCTGCCGGTGACCTCGTCGGCCGAGCATCTGCATTTCTTTGCGCCGGACACCGGCAAGCGCATCGAGGCCTGACATGACCACCGCAACCGACAAGGCCTGGCGCTACCCCAGCCATATCGCGCACCGCGGCGCCGGCAAGCTGGCGCCGGAGAACACGCTGGCCGCATTCCGTCACGGCGCCGGCTTTGGTTACCGCATGTTCGAGTTCGACGTGAAGCTGTCGGCCGACGGCAAGCCGGTGCTGATGCACGACGCCACCCTGGACCGCACCACCAGCGGCCAGGGCAGGGTGGATGCGCTGACGCTGGGCGAACTTGCGCTGCTCGACGCCGGCAGCTGGCACGGCCCGGCCTTCGCCGGCGAGCCGGTGCCGACGCTGGCGGCGATCGCGCGCTACACCCGCGCCAATGGCTTCCTGGTCAATATCGAGATCAAGCCGGTGCCCGGCACGGAAGCGCGCACCGGCGCCGCGGTGGCCCTCGATGCCCAGTCGCTGTGGGTCGGCGCCGAGGTGCCGCCGCTGCTGTCGTCGTTTTCGGAAGAGGCACTCGCCGCCGCGGCGCGCGTCGCGCCGGACCTGCCGCGCGCGTTGCTGCTCGACCAGCTGCCCCCTGACTGGCTGGAGCGGGTGCGCCGGCTCGGCTGCGTCGCGCTCGATGCCAACCATCGCGAACTGGATGCCGGCGTGATTGCCGCCGCACATGCCGCCGGCCTGCGCGTGCTGGCTTACACCGTCAACGATCCGGCGCGGGCCGTGCAGTTGCTGGAATGGGGGCTCGATGGGGTGATTACCGACGCCGTCGACCAGTTCGCGCCCTGATTCAGATTGTTGTGGGGCTGTTGCGAATTCGCTGAAAGCGGTTGGAATTGTCGCGTGACTGTGTTTCGTATCGCGAAAAGTCCACATTGATCAAACGCAATCCGTGCTATCCTTACCGCCGTGAAGACTTAAGGTCCTTCCCCGCACAACTTGCCCTTTCGGGCCTTGTGAGGCGGCCATCACACGCGGCACCCTGGTGGTGCCGTTTGCGTAAGCACCCTCCGCTGGCTCCCAAGAGTTGTTTGCGATCCGCTAACCGGTCAAGCCGTGTCGCGGAAGGTTGAATAACCCGCTGAACTCCGGCAGACCCGGAGAAAAGTGAGCGTCCCATGATGCAGCAGTATCAGAGCAATTCGTACCTCTTCGGCGGCAACGCCCCCTATGTCGAAGAACTGTACGAAGCCTACCTCCAGAACCCCGCCTCGGTTCCCGACAATTGGCGCGCGTACTTCGACGCCATGCAGAACGTTCCCGCCGTCGACGGCTCGAACGGCCGGGATATCCCCCACGCTCCCATCGTTGCCTCGTTCGCCGAGCGCGCCAAGCAAGGCCCCATCCGCACCATCGTTGCCTCGGCCGATTCCGACATGGGCCGCAAGCGCGTCGCTGCCACGCAGCTGATCGCCGCCTACCGCAACATCGGTTCGCACTGGGCCGACCTGGACCCGCTCAAGCGCCAGGAGCGTCCGCCCCTGCCGGATCTGGACCCCGCCTTCTACGGTTTTTCCGAAGCCGATCTCGATATCGTCTTCAACGCCAGCAATACCTACTTCGGCAAGGAGTCGATGAGCCTGCGCGAGCTGCTCAACAACCTGCGCGAAACGTACTGCGGCACCATCGGCTTCGAATTCATGTACGTGAGCGACCAGGCGCAGAAGCGCTGGTGGCAGGAGCGCCTGGAAACCACGCGTTCCAAGCCGGTGTTCACGCTGGAAAAGAAGAAGCACATCCTTGACCGCCTGACCGCGGCGGAAGGCCTCGAGCGCTTCCTGCATACCAAGTACGTCGGCCAGAAGCGCTTCTCGCTGGAAGGCGGCGAGAGCTTCATCGCCGCCATGGACGAACTGATCCAGCACGCCGGCAGCAAGGGCGTGCAGGAAATCGTGATCGGCATGGCCCACCGCGGCCGCCTGAACGTGCTGGTCAACACCCTGGGCAAGATGCCCGCCGACCTGTTCGCCGAGTTCGAAGGCAAGCACGTCGATGACCTGCCGGCCGGCGACGTCAAGTACCACAAGGGCTTCTCGAGCGACGTCTCGACCGAGGGCGGCCCGATCCACCTGTCGCTGGCATTCAACCCGTCGCACCTGGAAATCGTCAACCCGGTGGTCGAAGGTTCGGCCAAGGCCCGCCAGGAACGCCGCGGCGCGGTCGGCAACATGGAAGTGCTGCCGGTGCAAGTGCATGGCGATGCCGCCTTTGCCGGCCAGGGCGTGGTGATGGAGACGCTGAACCTGGCGCAGACCCGCGGCTACGGCACGGGCGGCACCATGCACATCGTCATCAACAACCAGATCGGCTTCACCACCTCCGACCCGCGCGACGCCCGCTCGACGCTGTACTGCACGGACGTGGTCAAGATGATCGAGGCCCCGGTGCTGCACGTGAACGGCGACGATCCCGAAGCCGTGGTGTACGCCATGCAGCTGGCGGTGGACTTCCGCATGGAGTTCAAGAAGGATGTCGTGGTCGACATCATCTGCTTCCGCAAGCTGGGCCACAACGAGCAGGACACGCCCGCGGTCACGCAGCCGCTGATGTACAAGAAGATTGCCCAGCATCCCGGCACGCGCAAGCTGTACGCCGACAAGCTGGCCGCGCAGAACCTGGTGCCGGCCGACTTCGGCGACGAGAAGGTCAAGGAATACCGCGCCGCGATGGACGCCGGCAAGCACACCGCCGATCCGGTGCTGTCGAACTTCAAGAACAAGTTCGCGGTCGACTGGATGCCGTTCCTGAACCGCAAGTGGACCGACGCCGCCGACACCGCCGTGCCGGTGACCGAACTGAAGCGCCTGGCCGAACGCATCACCGCCATCCCCGAACACCTGAAGCTGCACCCGCTGGTCGAGAAGGTGGTCAAGGACCGCGCCAACATGGGCCGCGGCGACCAGCCGCTGGACTGGGGCATGGGCGAGCACCTGGCCTTTGCCTCGCTGGTGGCCTCGGGCTACCCGGTGCGCATTACCGGCCAGGACGCCGGCCGCGGCACCTTCACCCACCGCCACGCCGTGCTGCACGACCAGAACCGCGAGCGCTGGGATGCCGGCAGCTACGTGCCGCTGCAGAACGTGTCGGAAAACCAGGCACCGTTCACGGTGATCGACTCGGTGCTGTCCGAAGAGGCCGTGCTGGGCTTCGAATACGGCTACTCGACCGCCGAACCGAACGCGCTGGTGATCTGGGAAGCCCAGTTCGGCGATTTCGTCAACGGCGCCCAGGTGGTGATCGACCAGTTCATCTCGTCGGGTGAAGTGAAGTGGGGCCGTGCCTCGGGCCTGACCCTGATGCTGCCGCACGGCTACGAAGGCCAGGGTCCGGAACACAGCTCGGCGCGCATCGAGCGCTTCCTGCAGCTGTGCGCGGACCACAACATGCAGGTCTGCCAGCCGACCACGCCGGCACAGATCTTCCACCTGCTGCGCCGCCAGATGATCCGCCTGTTCCGCAAGCCGCTGGTGATCATGACGCCGAAGTCGCTGCTGCGTAACAAGGATGCGGTGTCGCCGCTGTCCGACCTGGCCAAGGGCCACTTCGAGACCGTCATCGGCGACCACGAAGAACTGAACGCCGGCAAGGTCAAGCGCGTCATCATGTGCTCGGGCAAGGTCTACTACGACCTGGTCAACACGCGCAAGGAACGCGAGGCCAACGACACCGCCATCATCCGCCTGGAGCAGCTGTATCCGTTCCCGCACAAGGCGCTGGCCGCGGAGCTGAAGAAGTACCCGAACGCCAACGAAATCCTGTGGTGCCAGGACGAGCCGCAGAACCAGGGCGCCTGGTTCTTCGTGCAGCACTACATCATGGAAAACATGACGGATGGCCAGAAGCTCGGTTATGCCGGTCGTCCCGCCTCGGCTTCGCCGGCGGTGGGCTACTACGCAAAGCACAACGAGCAACAGAAGGCGCTGCTCGACGCGGCCTTCGCCAAGCTCAAGGGCTTTGTTCTGACCAAGTAATCAGTCGGCAGCCACGGCGGCGCGCGCAGGCGCGCCGTGGCAACGCCAGCATCAAGACAACACGCATAACACGAGGAATTCACCACCATGGCTATCGTTGACGTCAAGGTTCCGCAACTCTCCGAATCGGTCGCCGAAGCGACCATGCTCAACTGGAAGAAGAAGCCCGGCGAAGCCGTCGCCCAGGACGAGATCCTGATCGAAATCGAAACCGACAAGGTCGTGCTGGAAGTGCCGGCCCCGTCGGCCGGTGTGCTGTCGCAGATCGTCAAGAACGACGGCGACACCGTCGTCGCCGATGAAATCATCGCCAAGATCGACACCGAAGCCACCGCTGGCGCCGCTGCCCCCGCAGCCGCCGCCCCCGCTCCGGCTGCCGCCGCTCCGGCCCCGGCCGCCGCTGCAGCTCCGGCCGGCGCCGGCGCCGTGGCGATGCCGTCGGCCGCCAAGCTGATGGCCGAAGCCGGCCTGTCGGCTGGCCAGGTTGCCGGCACCGGCAAGGACGGCCGCATCACCAAGGGCGACGTGCTGGGCGCGGCCGCCGCGCCGGCCCCCGCCGCCAAGGCCGCTCCGGCCCCCGCCGCCAAGCCGGCCCTGCAGCAGGTCTCGGCCCCGGTCGACTTTGCCGCGCTGGGCGACCGCCCGGAAGAGCGCGTGCCGATGAGCCGCCTGCGTGCCCGCATCGCCGAGCGCCTGCTGCAGTCGCAAGCCACCAACGCCATCCTCACCACCTTCAATGAAGTCAACATGAAGCCGGTGATGGACCTGCGCAACAAGTACAAGGACCGCTTCGAGAAGGAACACGGCGTGAAGCTGGGCTTCATGTCGTTCTTCGTCAAGGCCGCGGTGCACGCGCTGAAGAAGTTCCCGCTGATCAACGCCTCGATCGACGGCAACGACATCGTCTACCACGGCTACTTCGACATCGGTATCGCGGTCGGTTCGCCGCGCGGCCTGGTGGTGCCGATCCTGCGCAACGCCGACCAGATGAGCCTGGCCGACATCGAGAAGAAGATCGCCGAGTTCGGCGTCAAGGCCCGTGACGGCAAGCTGTCGCTGGAAGAGCTGAGCGGCGGCACGTTCTCGATCTCCAACGGCGGCGTGTTCGGCTCGATGCTGTCGACCCCGATCATCAACCCGCCGCAGTCGGCCATCCTGGGCGTGCACGCCACCAAGGACCGCCCGGTGGTGGAAGACGGCCAGATCGTGATCCGCCCGATGAACTACCTGGCAATGTCCTACGACCACCGCATCATCGACGGCCGCGAAGCCGTGCTGGGCCTGGTCGCCATGAAGGACGCCCTGGAAGATCCGGCGCGCCTGCTGCTGGACCTGTAACCGCCGGTCCCTCCGCGCACGCACAGGCGTGCGCGGGGAGCGCGCTCCCGTGATCACGGCGCGCCGGCACAAGTTGCCGCCGGCGCCCAACAAGGAATTTCCATGAGCAAACAATTCGACGTGCTGGTGATCGGCGCCGGCCCCGGCGGCTATATCGCCGCCATCCGTGCCGGCCAGCTGGGCCTGAACGTGGCCTGCTGCGAAGGCAATGCGTATGACGATCCCAAGGGCGAAGCCCGCCTGGGCGGCACCTGCCTGAACGTGGGCTGCATCCCCTCCAAGGCGCTGCTGGCGTCCTCGGAAGAGTTCGAGAACGTCCAGCACCACCTGGGCGACCACGGCATCACCGTCGGCGACGTCAAGGTCGACGTGGCCAAGATGCTCAAGCGCAAGGACGATATCGTCGGCAAGATGACCAAGGGCATCGAGTTCCTGTTCCGCAAGAACAAGGTGACGCTGCTCAAGGGCTACGGCAAGTTCGTCGGCAAGAGCGCCGAGGGCTTCCAGGTCGAAATCGCCGGTGAAGTGGTGACCGCCAAGCAGGTCATCATCGCCACCGGCTCGAAGGCCCGCCACCTGCCGGGCATCACCGTCGACAACGACCTGGTCAGCGATAACGAAGGCGCGCTCAAGTTCCCGTCGGTGCCGAAGAAGCTGGGCGTGATCGGCGCCGGCGTGATCGGCCTCGAGCTGGGCTCGGTGTGGCGCCGCCTGGGCGCCGACGTGACCGTGCTGGAAGCGCTGCCCGCCTTCCTGGGCGCCGCCGACGAAGGCGTGGCCAAGGAAGCGCAGAAACAGCTGACCAAGCAAGGCCTGAAGTTCAGCCTCGGCGTGAAGGTGGATGAAGTCACGACCGGCAAGAAGGGCGTGACCGTCAAGTACACCGACAAGGATGGCGCCGCCCAGACCCTGGAAGTTGACCGCCTGATCGTGTCGGTCGGCCGCGTGCCGAATACCGACAACCTGGGCCTGGACGCAGTCGGCCTGGCGGTCGACCCGCGCGGCTTTATCGAGGTGGACGACCATTGCGCCACCAAGGTGCCGGGCCTGTGGGCCATCGGCGACGTGGTGCGCGGCCCGATGCTGGCGCACAAGGCCGAGGACGAGGGCGTGGCCGTGGCCGAGCGCATCGCCGGCCAGAAGCCGCATATCGACTACAACTGCATTCCGTGGGTGATCTACACCTTCCCGGAAATCGCATGGGTCGGCAAGACCGAAGCCCAGCTCAAGGCCGAAGGCCGCGAGTACAAGGCCGGCCAGTTCCCGTTCATGGCCAACGGCCGTGCGCTGGGCATGGGCCATGCCGACGGCTTCGTCAAGATGCTGGCGGATGCCAAGACCGACGAGATCCTGGGCGTGCATATCGTTGCCGCCAACGCCTCGGACCTGATCGCCGAAGCCGTGGTGGCGATGGAGTTCAAGGCCGCCAGCGAAGATATCGGCCGCGTCTGCCATCCGCACCCGTCGATGTCGGAAGTCATGCGCGAAGCCGCGCTGGCCGTCGACAAGCGCCAACTCAATATGTAAGGCGCGTGTCCGCCGTTGCCTGAGTACCGGCGCGCCGTTCTGCGGCGCGCCGTTTTCACTTGCGGCGCGTGCCGTGTGAGCCCCTAGCATGAACGTCACCGAGTACTACGAGAAGGAACTGAAGGAGCGCGGCTACCAGTCCGACGAGGCCCAGCTGCGCGCCGTGGCCCGGCTGCAGCAGTGCTACGACGAATGGGTCGCCTACAAGGGGCGCCGCAACAACGCGCTGAAAAAGCTGCTGGTGCGCCCCGACGTGCCGCAGGGCGTCTACATGTGGGGCGGGGTGGGGCGCGGCAAGTCGTTCCTGATGGACAGCTTCTATACCTGCGTGCCGGTGGTGCGCAAAACGCGGCTGCATTTCCATGAATTCATGCGCGAGGTGCACCGCCAGCTGGAAGAACTGCGCGGCCGTCCCGACCCGCTGGACGAGTTGGCGAAGCGCATCGCGCGCCGTTTCCGCCTGATCTGCTTCGATGAATTCCATGTCAGCGACGTCGCCGACGCGATGATCCTGCATCGCCTGCTGCAGCAGCTGTTCGACAACGGCGTGCAGTTCGTGATGACCTCCAACTACCGCCCGGACCTGCTGTACCCGGACGGCCTGCACCGCGACCGCGTGCTGCCCGCCATCGCGCTGCTGCAGCAGAAGCTGGACGTGCTCAATGTCGATGCCGGCATCGATTACCGCAAGCGCGCGCTGGAGCAGGTGCAGGCCTACCACACCCCGCTCGGCGCCAAGGCCAACTCGGCGCTGCGGGATGCGTTCACTTCCATTGCCGGCGTCGCCGACGAGTCGCCGCTGCTGCATATCGAGCACCGCGAGCTGCGCGCGCTGCGCAAGGCCAACGGGGTGGTGTGGTTCGACTTTGCCACGCTGTGCGGCGGTCCGCGCTCGCAGAACGACTACCTGGAACTGGCCTCGCAGTTCCATACGGTGATCCTGTCCGACGTGCCGCGCATGACACCGCGCATGTCGTCCGAGGCACGCCGCTTCACCTGGCTGATCGACGTCTTCTACGACCACAAGGTCAAGCTGCTGATGTCGGCGGAAGTGCCCGCCGACGAACTCTATACCGAAGGCCAGATGGCCAACGAATTCCATCGCACCGTATCCCGCATCATCGAGATGCAGTCGCGCGAGTACCTGGAATCCGAGCGCCGCACCATGGATACGACGCTTACCTGAGCGGTGTTTCAGGCCCGGCGCGACGATAGCCGGGCCGCCTTGATCTATATCAAGCTGGAATCGGGGGGCGGCCTATATCCTCGACTGGGTAAAAAAAGCATCCCATGTCGCCGCCCCCAGCCACCAGTCCCTCCGCCAGTATGCTGGCGCCATTTCCGCCAACCATCGGGCGCAATGGCGCCGAGACGGCTGCGCGCGACGCCACCGCAGCGCTGGCCTGCTTTCATTGCGGTTTGCCGGTAACCGATGCCGAGCCGCTCGCCGCGGACCTGGACGGCAGCCGCCGCGTGTTCTGCTGCGGCGGCTGCCAGGCCCTGGCGCAGACCCTCCATGCCGCCGGCTTTGCCCACCTGTACGGCGATGAAGCCCGCTTCGCCCGCCCCATCGACGACGACGCCCGGCGCGAAGCCGAGCCGATCTGGGCCGCCTACGATGCCCCGGAACTGCGCGCGCAGTTTGTCCGCCCGCTCGACGGCGGGCGCGCCGAGATCACGCTGGCTCCCGAGAACATCCGCTGCGCCGCCTGCGCCTGGCTGATCGAACAGCATCTGTCCCGCCAGCCGGGGGTGGAGTCCGCGGTCGCCAACGTCGCCACGCGGCGGGTGGTGGTGCGCTGGCGCGACGGTGCCCAGACCGTGTCGGGGCTGCTGGCCGCGCTGGCCGGCATCGGCTACATGGCCTGGCCCTTCGAAGTCTCGCGCACCGACCAGCAGGACCGCCGCGCGCGCCGCGGCTTGCTGATGCGCATGGCGGTGGCCATGCTCGGCATGATGCAGGTGATGATGTACGCGTGGCCGATCTACACCCACGAGGCCACCATCGATCCCGGCCAGCTGCAGCTGATGCGCTGGGCCAGCTTCGCGCTGACCTTGCCGGTGGTGTGCTATGCCGCCTCGCCGATCTTCGCCGGGGCCTGGCGCAGCCTGCGCCAGCGCCATATGGGCATGGACGTGCCGGTGGCGATCGGCGTTGCCGCCGGTTTTGCCGCCAGTGCGCTGGCCACGGTGCGCGGCGTGGGCGAGGTCTATTTCGATTCGGTGACGATGTTCGTCGCCTTCCTGCTGCTGGCCCGCTACCTGGAACTGCGCGTGCGCCAGGCCTCGCGCAGCGGCGCCGAAATGCTGGCGCGCCAGTTGCCTGCCACATGCGAGCGGCTCTCCGCGGCCGGCGCGGCGGGCGAGCGTATCCCGGTCGCGCGCCTGCGCGCGGGCGACCTGATCCGCGTCAAGGCGGGCGAGATCGTCCCCGCGGACGGCGCAGTGACTTCGGGCACCAGCGAACTCGATGAGTCCATGCTGACCGGCGAAAGCCGCCCGGTGCGCCGCTGCGCCGGCGACACCGTGCTGGCCGGCAGCTTCAATACCGCCAGCCCGCTGGAACTGCGCGTGACCCGCGTCGGCGCCGGCACGCGCCTGGCCGAGATCGTCGCGGTGCTGGACCGCGCGCTGGCCGAAAAGCCGCGCCTGGCGACGCTGGCCGACCGCGTGGCCGGCTGGTTCGTGGCGACGCTGCTGGCGCTGGCGGCACTGACCGGCGTGGTCTGGGGCCTCTGGATCGATCCGTCGCGGGCCTTGCTGGTGACGATCGCGGTGCTGGTGGTCAGTTGCCCGTGCGCGTTGTCGCTGGCCACGCCCGCGGCGCTGGCCGCGGCCGGCGCCGCGCTGTCGCGGCGTGGCGTGCTACTGGCGCGCGGCCACGCGCTGGAAACCCTCGCGCGCGTCACCGACGTGGTGCTCGACAAGACCGGCACGCTGACCGAGGGCCGCTTCGCGGTGGCGGCGGTCGAGCCGCTCGGTGAAGCCGATTCCGCCAGATGCCTTTCCCTGGCCGCGGCGATGGAGCGCGGCGGCGAGCATCCGATCGCACGCGCGCTGGTGGCGGCGGCGCCGGATCCAGCCGGCCTGCCGCTGCAGGTCAGCGACATGCGCAACGTGCCCGGCCACGGCCTCGAGGCGGTGGTCGCGGGCCGCCGCCTGCGCCTCGGCCGTGCCGATTTTGTCCTTGCGCTGGGCGGCTCCGGCCAACCTGCGCCGGCCGCTGCCGACAACCCGATGCATCCCGGCGCCACGGTGGTCTGGCTCGGCGCCGAGACCGGCCCGCTGGCGCGCTTTGTCCTGGCCGATGTCGAGCGCCAGGAAACCCCGGCGCTGCTGGCGCGCCTGCGCGAACTGGGCGTGCGCTGCCATCTGGTATCCGGCGACAACGAGGCGGCGGTGCACTGGTGGGCCGCGCACTTCGGCATCGGGTGCATGGCCGGCGAAGTCACGCCAGAAGGCAAGCGCGACTACGTGGCGCGGTTGCAGCAGGGCGGGGCCGTGGTGCTGGCGGTCGGCGACGGCATCAATGACGCGCCGGTGCTGGCGCAGGCGCAGGTGTCGATTGCCATCGGCAGCGGCGCGCCGCTGGCGCAGGCCGGCGCGGACGCGGTGCTGACGCACGGCGGCGTGGCCGAGATCGCAACGGCGCTGGCGGTGTCGCGCCAGACGCGCCGGGTGGTGCGCCAGAACCTGGGCTGGGCCTTTTTCTACAACGTGGTCGCCATTCCGCTGGCGGCGACGGGGCTGGTGACGGCCTGGATGGCCGGCATCGGCATGTCGCTGTCGTCGCTGCTGGTGGTCGCCAATGCCTGGCGCCTGCTGCGCGCCGGCAAGCCGCGGCGCACGACGCGGCGCACCTCGCGGCATAACGGAGCCTGACGATGGAAACGCTTTACCTGCTGGTGCCGATGAGCCTGGTGCTCGTGGTCGTCATCGCGGGCGCGCTGTGGTGGGCGCTTCATGCCGGGCAGTACGACGACCTGGACCGGCCTGCCGAATCGATCCTGCTGGACAACGACAAGCCGTGAGCCCGCAGCGCGGGCCTCGGACCGGAGCCGCGCGCGCAGGTTCAAGGCGCGCCCGGAGCGGCTTGATGAAGATCAACGCACCCGTGGCATGGTTTTTCTAAAGTCACACTGTCAGTAGGTTTTTTATTTTCTCTAAGCTTTGGGGGTCTGAATGGATGTCACTGCCGCGTCTTCACGCGTCGACACCTTCAATTACGGCGTCGTAAGACAGTTCGCTGTCATGACGGTAGTCTGGGGGATCGTCGGCATGGCCGTCGGCGTGCTGCTGGCAGCACAGTTGATCTGGCCCGAACTCAATTTCAATACACCGTGGCTGTCGTTCGGCCGGCTGCGTCCGCTGCATACCAACGCGGTGATCTTCGCCTTCGGCGGCAGCGCGCTGTTTGCCACCTCCTACTACGTGGTCCAGCGCACCTGCCAGGCGCGCCTGTTCTGCGGCCCGCTGGCCGCGTTCACGTTCTGGGGCTGGCAACTGGTCATCGTCGCGGCCGCCATCACGCTGCCGCTGGGCATCACCAGCTCCAAGGAATACGCCGAACTCGAATGGCCCATCGACCTGCTGATCACCGCGGTCTGGGTGGCCTACGCCATCGTCTTCTTCGGCACCATCGTCAAGCGCAAGACCCGGCATATCTACGTCGCCAACTGGTTCTTCGGCGCTTACATCCTCACCATCGCGCTGCTGCACATCGTCAACAACATCGAGATGCCGGTGTCGCTGTGGAAGTCCTACTCGGCCTATGCCGGCGTGCAGGACGCGATGATCCAGTGGTGGTACGGCCATAACGCCGTCGGCTTCTTCCTGACCACCAGCTTCCTGGGGATGATGTACTACTTCATTCCCAAACAGGCCGAGCGCCCGATCTTCTCCTACCGCCTGTCCATCGTCCACTTCTGGGCGCTGAACTTCACCTACATGTGGGCCGGCCCCCACCACCTGCAGTACACCGCGCTGCCGGACTGGGCGCAGTCGCTCGGCATGGTGTTCTCGCTGATCCTGCTGGCACCCTCCTGGGGCGGCATGATCAACGGCATCATGACGCTGTCGGGCGCCTGGCACAAGCTGCGCACCGACCCGATCCTGAAATTCCTGGTGGTGGCGCTGTCGTTCTACGGCATGTCGACGTTCGAGGGCTCGATGATGTCGATCAAGACCGTCAACGCGCTGTCGCACTACACCGACTGGACCATCGGCCACGTGCACTCGGGCGCGCTGGGCTGGGTCGCCATGATCTCCATCGGTTCGCTGTACTACCTGATCCCGCGGCTGTTCGGCGAAAAGCAGATGTACAGCATGCGCCTGATCGAGTGGCACTTCTGGATCGCGACCATCGGCGTGGTGCTGTATATCGCCTCGATGTGGATCGCGGGTGTGATGGAGGGCCTGATGTGGCGCGCCACGCAGCCTGACGGCACGCTGACCTACGCCTTCGTCGAAGCGGTCAAGGCCAAGTACCCGTTCTATCTGATTCGCCTGCTGGGTGGCATGTGCTTCCTGTCCGGCATGCTGCTGATGGCCTACAACATCGCCAAGACCATTGCCGGCAAGCCCGCCGTGGATGCGCCGATTCCGGCCAGCATCGCCGCCTCTGCCCACTGATCAATCCAGGATAGAAAGATGTCCGACAAACAACGCTTCTTTTCGCACGAAACGCTGGAGAAGAACATCGGCTGGCTGATCATCTGCACGATCCTCGTGGTCAGCATCGCAGGTCTGGTCCAGATCGTGCCGCTGTTCTTCCAGCACTCCACCACCGAGCCGGATCCTGGCATCACGCCGTATTCGCCGCTGCGGCTGATGGGACGCGATATCTATATCCGCGAAGGCTGCGTCGGCTGCCACTCGCAGCAGGTGCGTACGCTGCAGGCCGAGACCGAGCGCTACGGCCATTACTCCACCGCTGGCGAATCGGTCTACGACCATCCGTTCCTGTGGGGCTCCAAGCGCACCGGCCCCGATCTGGCGCGCGTGGGCGGACGCTACTCCGACGACTGGCAGCGCATTCACCTGCGCAACCCGCGCGACGTGGTGCCGGAATCGGTGATGCCGTCGTACCCGTGGCTGGAGCAGGCCGAGTTGCCCACCAACGATATCCAGGCGCGCATGCGGGCGCTGGTCAGGCTGGGCGTGCCGTACTCCGACGCCGAGATCGCGAAGGCGCCGGAAGAGCTGAAGGGCAAGACCGAAGAAGACGCGCTGGTCGCCTACCTGCAGGGCCTCGGCACCAACCGCCGCAACGTGCGGGTCGATGCCGCCGCCGCGGCACCGAAGGAGTAAGCCATGGCCATGATCACCGCGATTGCGACCGTCGTGTCCATGGTCGTCTTCCTCGGCATCTGCTGGTGGGCCTGGTCCGCCGGCCGCCAGGCCGCCAACCGCGAATCCGCCATGCTGCCGTTCGCGCTGCCTGACGAAACTACGACAACGAGCCGGAACACCTAGCCATGAGCGATTTCATTTCCGATTTCTGGAGTTACTACATTGCCGCCATCGCGCTCATCGGCATCGTCTGGTGCGTGTGGCTGCTGTTCTCCCAACGCAAGATCACCAAGACCCCTGGCGGCACTGAAGATACCGGCCATGTCTGGGACGGCGACCTGCGCGAACTGAACAACCCGCTGCCGCGCTGGTGGATGTGGATGTTCCTGCTGGCCTGCATTTTCGGACTGGCCTATCTCGTGCTGTATCCGGGCCTGGGCTCGTACGCCGGCGTGCTGAAGTTCTCCACGCAGGGCGAACTCGCCGCGCACCGCGCGGCGCAGGAGCGCATGCAGAACGAGATCTATGCCAGGTACCTGAAGATGGACGTCAAGCAGGTCGCGGCGGACCCGCAGGCGCGCGAGATCGGCCAGCGCCTGTTCCTGAACTACTGTGCGCAGTGCCATGGCTCGGACGCGCGCGGCAGCCGGGGCTTCCCCAACCTGACCGATCACGACTGGTTGTACGGCGGCGAGCCCGAGACCATCAGCCAGACCATCACCAAGGGCCGCAACGGCGTGATGCCGCCGTTTGGCGCGGTCATCGATGCCAAGCAGGCGGGCGACGTGGCGCAGTATGTGCGTTCGCTGTCCGGGCTGTCGTCGGATCCGATCCGCGTATCGCGGGGCGAAGGCCCGTTCAAGACCACCTGCGTCGCTTGCCACGGCGCCGGCGGCAAGGGCAACCAGGCCCTCGGTGCACCGAACCTGTCGGACAACGTCTGGCTCTATGGCAGCTCGGAAGCCAGCATCGTCGACGCCATCCTGAAAGGCCACAACAACCATATGCCGGCACACGAGGAAATCCTGACGCCCGAACGCATCCGCATGCTGACGGCCTATGTGTGGGGGCTGTCCAATACGGGAGGCGGAGCCGGGCAATGATCGACGACTCATCTGAGCGAGCGCTCGTGGCTCGCGGGAGAACGCGCCCATGAACGCGCCCGGGACCGAAGAAGTGGCCCGGGCGGCCGACCTGCAACGGTCGGCCGCTGCGCCGGGCGAGACCTCGGAGGAAACCCTTTACGAGGTCCGCCGCAAAATCTATCCCCGCTCAGTGAAGGGCGCGTTCTCCAGCTGGCGGGTGTGGTTGGTGATCCTGACCCAGCTGATCTACTACGGCACGCCCTGGCTCCAGTGGAATGGACGCCAGGCCGTGCTGTTTGACCTTGGCGAGCGCAAGTTCTATATCTTCGGGCTGGTGCTGTGGCCGCAGGATGTCATCTACCTGGCCGTGCTGCTAGTGATCTCCGCACTGGCGCTGTTCCTGTTCACGGCGATCGCGGGGCGGCTGTTCTGCGGCTACGCCTGCCCGCAAACGGTCTACACCGAGATCTTCATGTGGATCGAGCGGCGGGTCGAAGGCGACCGCATCGCCCGCATCCGCCTCGACGGGGATCCGTGGAGCCTGCGCAAATTCCGCATCAAGGCCACCAAGCACCTTCTGTGGGTGCTGATCGCACTCTGGACCGGCTTTACGTTCATCGGCTACTTTGCGCCGATCCGCGAACTGGGTGGCGAGGTGCTGGCGCTGTCGCTGGGCCCGTGGCAGGCGTTCTGGATGCTGTTCTATGCGTTTGCCACGTGGGGCAACGCCGGCTTCATGCGCGAGCAGGTGTGCAAGTACATGTGCCCCTACGCGCGTTTCCAGAGCGTGATGGTGGACCGCGACACCTATGTCGTGACCTATGACGTCGGCCGCGGCGAGCCGCGCGGCAGCCGCTCGCGCAAGACCGATCATCACCAGGCCGGGCTGGGCGATTGCGTCAACTGCAGCATCTGCGTGCAGGTGTGCCCGACCGGCATCGACATCCGCGATGGCCTGCAGTATGAGTGCATCGGCTGCGGCGCCTGCATCGACGCCTGCAACCAGGTCATGGACAAGATGGACTACCCGCGCGGGCTGATCCGGTACACCTCGGAAAACGCAATGCGCAAGGGCCTGTCCGCCGCGGCATCGCGCAAGCGCCTGCTGCGTCCGCGCGTCATCATCTACTCGGTGATCTGGGTGGCGCTGCTGGCTGGCTTCATGGCGTCGATCATGCTGCGCACGCCGCTGAAGGTAGACATCATCCGCGATCGCGGTGCGCTGGGCCGCGAGGTGGAAGGGCGCTGGATCGAGAACGTCTATCGGCTGCAACTGATCAACACCACGGAAGCGCCGATGCAGATCCGCGTGCGCGCCGACAGCGATGAACTGAAGGACCTGACGGTCGAATACGACAAGCAGGCCGAAGCGCTGGCGCCGACGTCCAACCGGCTGCTGCCGATCCGCATCCGCGTTCCCATCGAGGCCGCCAGGCAAGGCACGCACAAGATCAACGTAACGGTAACGAGCGAAGGCACGGAGCAGGGGCATGCCGAAATCCGGCAATCCACCAGCTTTATCGTGCCGCGCGATTTGTGAAGCTAGGCGACACTGGCGTAGTCGCCAGGAACAAGGGGGCAAGATGAATCAGCAAGGCAATCCGTGGTGGAAAGAACCGTGGCCGTGGCTGCTGATGGCCGGTCCGCTGGTGGCCATGGTGGCGTGCGGCGTGACGATCTGGCTGGCGTCGACGCACCCCGACATGCCGGTGCAGGGCGCGACGCGGCATGGCCTGGTGGTGGAGAAGGTGGAGGCGGTGCCGCCCAAGGCCGCGGCAGCGAGGCAGCCATGAGGTTGCGCTGGCTGATGTGGGTGCTGTGGCCGGGCTTCCTGATGGCGGGCCTGGCAACCGCGACGGTTTTTTCCGTCGTCGATCCGGGCGACCTGAAATTCTTCGGCCATCCGATCGAATCGTCGCGCGAGTCGGTCTATACCGTCGGCTTCCTGCTGGCGTGGGCGTTCTGTGCGTTGTCCAGCGGGCTGACGCTATACACCATGCCGACGCGGCTGGCCGATACCGACGAGCTGGAATAGGCAAGAAACGGGAAAGGGCCCACCGCGTTGCCGGCGCCGCTGGCGGCGCGGCAACGCCGCGGTGGGTCAGCAGGTGCGGCTGTAGAGTTGCTTGATGCCGTCGATGTCTATCAGCTTGACATGCCTTTGGCGGATCTGGATCAGCCCGGCCTCGGCAAAGCGCGAGAACAGCCGGCTGACGGTCTCGAGCTTGAGCCCGAGGTAGCTGCCGATCTCTTCGCGGCTCATGCGCATCACGAACTCGGAGGCCGAATAACCGCGCGCGGACAGCCGTTCCGACAGGTTGATCAGGAAGGCGGCCAGGCGTTCCTCGGCGCGCATCGAGCCGAGCGTGACCAGCATCAGCTGGTCGTGCGTGATTTCCTTGCCCATCAAGCGCAGGAACTGCTGCTGCAGCGAAGGCAGGTCGGCCGACAGCGATTGCAGCTCGTTCATGCGGACCACGCATACCTCGGTATCTTCGAGCGCGGTCGCATCGGACGCATGCTGCATCTCGCCCAGGCCGTCGAGGCCGACGATTTCACCGGGCAGGTGGAACCCGGTAATCTGCGAGCGTCCGTCTTCGGTGGTGACATGCGTCTTCAGGGTACCGAAGCGGATGGCGTAGACCGCAGTGAGCGGGTCGCCCATGCGGTAGAGGGTTTCCCCCTTGTGCACGCGGATGCGTTCCTGCACCAGCGTGTCGATCTTGGCGAGGTCTTGCTGCGACATGCCAACCGGAAGGCACAGCTGTCCCATCGCACAGGTGGAGCAGCGGGGCGACATCTCGGTAACGGGGATGGAAGTGAGCAATTGGAACCTGCTAGAAATGGCAGCGGGGCACGATAAGGACATTTTACCGTGCGATGTGATCCGGCAGGGAGACAGAATTGACATTTGGAGTATTGATCAGCGTTTTCCTGCTCGCTCTGCTGGGCGGGGTGCACTGCGCCGCCATGTGCGGCGGGGTGGCGCTGGCGGTGGAGCAGCGGCGCGGCACGGTAGCGTCGATCAGCCTGGTGCGCAGCCGCACCGCCTGGCTTGCCGAGCTGTTGGTGATGCACTTTGGCAGGATCACCACCTATATGCTGCTCGGTGCCGCGCTGGGCGCCGCCGGCGCCACGGCCTGGAAACAGGATTACCTGCCGGTGCAGCGCTGGCTCTTCGGGGCAGGCAGCCTGATGCTGTTGTGGTCGGGCTGGCGCTTGCTGCGCGGCAGTACCTTTACCGTGAACTGGCTGGAGCGGCTGGCGGCGCGTGCCAGCACTGCGGTGGCCGGCCGACTCGGCGGCCTGGCCCGCGCGATGCCGGCTTTCGTGCGGGCGCGCGGCGGGTTGGCCCGGCGTTATGGCGTCGGCGTGGCCTGGGGGCTGGTGCCGTGCGGCATGGTCTACGGCGCACTGACGCTGGCGCTGCTGGCGGGCAATGCGGGCTCGGGCGCGCTGGTGATGGGCGTGTTCGGGCTTGGCACGCTGCCCAACCTGCTGGTGCTGTCGGGCCTGTCGGGCTATCTCAGGCTGTGGTCGCGACGACCGGGCGTGCGCCTGGGCGCTGGCCTTGCCGTGATGGTATTCGGCGGGCTTGGCGTTGCGCGAGCGGTGCTGCTGCCACATTCGCTGGCGCAACAGGGCTTTTGCCTGGTGTTTTGATGCCGCACGGGGCTTGCTGTGGCGTTGGCACCCCGCGCAAGCAGGATGATGGTTGCAGGCGGAGGCGGGAATGCCATACAATCGCCAGCATTGCGGTATCGCGCGGAGTCAGACAGGCTGCGGTAAGCAGCGGCGAACAGCGCCTGGTGGCCTTCGTATCCGAAGGTACGCTCGGGACGCGGGAAGCGGAAGGCTTTCGATGAGCGCCAGTCCCCGCGGTCCATCCGGTTCAAAAGATCTGGTTCAAAAGTCCGGTTGGCGCTGCGGCGTGGTAGATGCCGGCCTTGCTCCCGATACCCGTATTTTCTTGCGTCCGAGGCGTTCAGTTCGCCGACTGCGATGTCCGTTTGTGCGGACGGGCGACGCAAGAGGTCCGCTGGCCGGTCCATGACGGCATGCGGACGATCTCCTGCCGGAACGACCCGGCAACTCGATGCAAAGAAAGGGAAGTGCACGGCTTGGGTACGTCAGGTATCCGGCTCGCTGCGCAATGAGATGGCGGTGGCTTTGGCACCGCTGTATCCAAAATCTCCGGTGCCCCGGATCCGTCCGGGAGCAGGTGCAAAGACAGGCTGCACACCATCAACATGAATACCCAAGAGGCGAAGATCGTCCTCGAGACGGCGCTGATCTGCGCGCAGGAACCGTTGCGCGTCAACGATCTGCGCCGCCTGTTTGACGATGACGTCGGCGCAGACACCATCCGCGTGCTGCTGGACGAACTGCGCCAGGACTGGCGCCCGCGCGGCGTGGAACTGGTGGCGCTGGCCAGCGGCTGGCGGTTCCAGAGCCGGCCCGAAATGCGGGAATACCTCGACCGCCTGAATCCGGAAAAACCGCCAAAATACTCTCGCGCGGTGATGGAGACCCTGGCGATCATCGCCTACCGCCAGCCGGTGACCCGCGGCGATATCGAGGAAATCCGCGGCGTGACGGTCAGCACGGAAGTGATCAAGAAGCTCGAGGACCGCAGCTGGATCGAGGTGATCGGCCATCGCGACGTGCCGGGCCGCCCGGCGTTGTATGCCACCACCAAGGCATTCCTGGACGACCTCGGGCTGCGCACGCTGGATGAGCTGCCCCCGCTGGAAGACGCCCAGGCGCAGGCGCAGGCCGCCTTGCTGGAGCAGCAGGCGATCAATTTCGAGGACCTGGCGGCGCACAAGCCGGCCAGCGCCGACGAGGAAGCGTTTGCCGAGCCGGCCACCCCGGCCGACGCATCGGTAACGGACGAGTCGGCGCCGGCGCGCGAAGGCGAAACCGCCGCGCTGCCAGACGGCGCCAATGGCTTTGACGCGCAGCTGCCGCCGGCGGCTGCCGAGGCGGGTTCGGACGATGCCACCGAACCGGCTGCACCTTCTCCGGACGGGGCGCGGGACCAACTGCCGGACGACGGCAACCCGCCGCACCCGAGCGAGCACGACGAGCGCGTGCCGAACTGAACAACATGCAACATCCGATAGTGAATATCTTGTCTGATTCCGTTGAGCAAGACGCCCGCCATGCGGGCGCATCCGCCGACACCGGCGCCGCAGAACCCGGAACGGGCAGCGACGCCGCGCCCCGCCGCAAGGGGCTGCGCCGCGGTCTGAGGAACCTGGTGGCATCGCGCCGCCAGGCGGCACAGGACCGCGCCGAGGGCGCCGAGGGCGCCGGCGCGGCCGGCCAGGGCGATGCCGGCGAGGCGGGTGCCGCCGCCAGCGCGGGCGCCGCGGGTGCCGGGCGCGGCGGCCAGCGCGGCCGCGGCAAGCGCAAGACGGGCCAGGGCGAAGGCGGGCAGGGCAGCCAGGGCGGCAGCAGCAAGGCAGACAAGATCGACCGTGCGGCCCGCGCCGAAGGCGCCGACAAGCCGGAGCAGCCGGCCCGCAAGCGCAAGCCGGGCCAGCGCGGCGGCAAGCCTGCCACGTCCGGCGACAGCCAGGGCGCCGGTGCGCGCCAGCCGGGCCGCCGCAAGGATGGCGGCAAGCCGCAGGCCGCGCGCAAGGGCCAGCCCGGCGCCGACAAGGCCGCCGCCAGCAGCGAAGACCTGTTCCGCTTTGTCATCTCCGAGCAGTACGACAGTGAAGACACCGTCATCCCGCGCACCAAGGCCAAGCCGGTGCGCGAGCTGACTGCCGACGACGACGCACCCAAGCTGCACAAGGTGCTGGCCGACGGCGGCCTGGGCTCGCGCCGCGAGATGGAAGAGCTGATCCTGCAGGGCCGGGTCTCGGTCAACGGGCTGCCCGCCCATATCGGCCAGCGCATCCTGCCGGCCGACCAGGTCCGCGTGAACGGCAAGCTGATCCACCGCAAGGTGTCGACCAAGCCGCCGCGCGTGCTGCTGTATCACAAGCCTGCCGGCGAGATCGTCAGCCAGTCCGATCCGGAAGGCCGTCCGACCGTCTTCGACAACCTGCCGCGCATCAAGACCGGCAAGTGGGTCGCGGTGGGCCGCCTCGACTTCAACACCGAAGGCCTGCTGATCTTCACCACCTCGGGCGATATTGCCAACCGCTTCATGCATCCGCGCTACGGCGTCGAGCGCGAGTACGCGGTGCGCACGCTGGGCGAGCTGGCCGAAGCCGACCGCCAGCGCCTGCTGCACGGCATCAAGCTGGATGACGGCGAGGCCAACTTCCTGCGGATTGCCGACGGTGGCGGCGAAGGCGCCAACCATTGGTACCACGTGGCGCTGACCGAAGGCCGCAACCGCGAAGTGCGCCGCATGTTCGAGGCCGTCGGCCTGACCGTGTCGCGCCTGATCCGCACCCGCTACGGCCAGTTCCTGCTGCCGCGGGGCCTCAAGCGCGGCCGCTGGCAGGAAGTGGAGCCGAATGATGTCAAGGCGCTGATGACCAGCGTCGGTCTGAAGGTGCCCGGCAAGGGCGAGCAGGCGCCCAAGGGCGCGACCAAGGTGGGCGGACGCAAGCAGCGCACCGAGGCGGCGATTGCCGGCATGCCGATGCATACCGGCATGGACGGCCTGCCGCGCTTCGAGCAGGGCGGCGCCCGCGGCGGCGGCAGCCGCAGCAGCCAGCCGGATCCGATGAAGACGTCGATGGGCTATATCAGCCACGGACCGACGCTGCTGACCTCGCACGCCGCCAACCTGGGCGGCGGGCGCGGCACCGGTGCGCGCCAGGGGCGTGGCGGCGCCGGCATGGGCGGCATGGGCGGCGCCAGGGGGCAGGCCGGCCAGGGGCAGGGCAAGGCCCGCCGCGGTGGCGAGGCCAATGGCAACGTGATGCCGAAGGCGGCCAAGTCGGGCGGCAACCGTTCGCCGCGTGGCGGTGGCGGCAATCGCGGTGGCAACCGCGGCGGCAATCGTTAAGCGCTGTATGCGGCGCACGGCGGGCGGAACGCCTGCCGGCGCCGCGTGCGGTCCGCGGAAATGTCTGGCTTTTGCCTTTTCGACATAATCCGCGTATAATTCAAGTCTATTCAAAAAGCCATCCTCGTCCGAGGATGGGCGAATGATGGGCATTGCGCCCATTTTTTTTTGGTTCGCCCGTTTTTCGGTGCTTCCGCCTGGCGGAAGGGGTGGCGGACAGGCAGCGCTGCAGCAGGGTCGTCCCGGACGGCACCGGCGGGTTTGCCTGCCACGGTGTTGATGGCCATTACTCGGGATAACAGTGCATCTGGCAGATTTGATCGAAACCACCCTAAGCGGCATGGGATATGAGCTGGTCGAGCTCGAGCGTGCCCCGGCCGGATTGCTGCGTGTCTATATCGATCAGCCTGAAACCGGCATTGCCATCGAGGATTGTGAAAAGGTGAGCCGGCAGCTCACCCACGTGTTTACGGTCGAGAACGTCGACTATGAACGCCTCGAGGTCTCGTCGCCCGGACTGGACCGGCCGCTGAAAAAGCTGGCCGACTTCATCCGCTTTGCCGGCGCGGAGGCGCGCGTGACGCTGCGCCTGCCCGTCAATGGACAGAAGAACTTCACAGGCATCCTGCGCGAGCCTACCGGCGCCGCGGGCGAGGAGAAGATCGGCCTGGAGTTCGAGGGCAAGGATGGCCCGGCGCTGCTGGAATTTGCCGTATCCGATGTCGACAAGGCACGCCTGGTGCCGGTGATCGACTTCAAAGGAAATCAAAGAAAAGGGAACAAGCAATGAGCCGCGAAGTTCTGTTGCTCGTCGATGCGCTTGCGCGTGAGAAGAACGTCGACAAGGATGTGGTATTCGGTGCCCTGGAGGCGGCGCTCGCCTCGGCCACCAAGAAGCGTTTCGAGGAAGACGTGGATATCCGTGTCGCGATCGATCGCGAGTCGGGCGAGCATGAAACCTTCCGCCGCTGGCTGGTCGTTCCCGACGAGCTGGGCCTGCAAGAGCCGGACAAGCAGATCCTGCTGTTCGAGGCCCGCGAGGAAAACCCCGGCATCGAGCTGGGCGACTATATCGAGCAGCAGATCGAGTCGGTCGAGTTCGGCCGCATTGGTGCGCAGGCCGCCAAGCAGGTGATCCTGCAGCGCATCCGCGATGCCGAGCGCGAGCAGATCCTGAACGACTACCTCGATCGTGGCGAAAAGATCATGACCGGCACGGTCAAGCGCGCCGACAAGAAGGGCCTGATCGTCGAATCCGGCCGCGTCGAGGCGCTGCTGGCCCGCGACCAGATCATCCCCAAGGAAAACCTGCGCACCGGCGACCGTGTGCGCGCCTATATCCTGAATGTGGACCGCGCCGCGCGCGGCCCGCAGATCGAGCTGTCGCGCACCGCGCCCGACTTCCTGATCAAGCTCTTCGAAAACGAAGTGCCGGAGATGGAACAAGGCCTGCTGGAGATCAAGGCGGCTGCCCGTGATCCGGGCGTCCGCGCCAAGATCGCGGTGGTGGCGCATGACAAGCGCATCGACCCGATCGGCACCTGCGTGGGCGTGCGCGGCACGCGCGTCACCGCGGTGCGCAACGAGATCGGCGGCGAGGCGGTGGACATCGTGCTGTGGTCGGAAGACCCGGCGCAGTTCGTGATCGGCGCGCTGGCCCCCGCGCAGGTGCAGTCGATCGTGGTCGATGAAGAGAAGCACAGCATGGACGTGGTGGTCGACGAGGAGAACCTCGCCGTCGCCATCGGCCGCAGCGGCCAGAACGTACGCCTGGCGTCCGAGCTGACCGGCTGGCAGATCAACATCATGACGCAGGAAGAATCGGCGCAGAAGCAGGCCGAGGAAAGCGATGTCGTGCGCAAGCTGTTCATGTCCAAGCTGGATGTGGACGAGGAAGTCGCCGACATCCTGATCGAGGAAGGCTTCTCCACGCTGGAAGAAGTGGCTTACGTCCCCATCAGCGAAATGATGGAGATCGAGGCCTTTGACGAAGACACCGTCAACGAGCTGCGCAATCGCGCGCGTGATGCGCTCCTGACGATGGAACTGGCCCGGGAAGAAAAGGTGGAAGAGGTGTCGCAGGACCTGCGCTCGCTCGACGGCCTCAACCCGGAACTGATCGGCAAGCTGGCCGAAGGCGATATCCATACGCGTGACGACCTGGCCGAACTGGCCGTGGACGAGCTGGTCGAGATGACCGGTGTCAGCGAGGAAGAAGCCAAGTCGCTGATCATGAAAGCACGGGAACATTGGTTCAACTGAGGGACACGGCCGGGCCGGCCAACACCAGCCCGGGCGCGCTTTCCGCATCAATCTGTCCCGACGTAGAAACCAAGCATTGAAAGGGTTTGAATGGCAAGCACAACAGTTGCCCAACTGGCCGCAGAACTGAGTCGCAGCGCAGCTGCCCTGCTGGAACAATTGCAGGCGGCTGGGGTGGGCAAAGCGACGCCAGAAGACATCATCACGGAATCGGATAAGACCAGGCTGCTGGACTATCTGAAGCGCTCGCACGGCCAGTCCGACGACAGCGCCCGCAAGAAGATCACACTGACCAAGCGCGAAACCTCCGAGATCCGCCAGTCGGACGCCACCGGCAAGACCCGCACGGTCCAGGTGGAAGTGCGCAAGAAGCGCGTGCTGATCAAGCGCGACGACGCTGCGCCGGAACCGCAGGCCGATGGTGCCGAGGCCCAGGCCCAGGTCGTCGACGCCGCCGAGGAGGCGCGCCGCGAAGCGGAAGAGCGCCGCCAGGCCGAACTGCTGGCGCGCCAGGAAGCCGAAGCCAAGGCTGCCCGCGAGGCCGCCGAGCGCGAGGAAGCCGAGCGTCGCGCCCGCCAGGAAGCGCTCGAGGCCGAACAGCGCCGCCAGGCCGAACTCGCTGCCCGCAAGGCCGAGGAAGAGGCCGCCGCGTCGCGCGCCGTGACCGAAGCCAACGAGGATACCTCGCGCAAGAAGGCCGAGGACGAGAAGGCCCGCGTCGCCGCCGAACGCGCCGAAGCGCAGAAGGCCGCCGACGAAGCCAAGGCCGCCGCCGACAAGGCCCGCGCCGAGCAGGAAGTCGCCGCGCGCAAGCGCCGCGAGGCTGCCGAAGCCGAAGCCCGTGCGATCCAGCAGATGCTGAACGCGCCGGCACGCGTGCTGAAGGCGCCGTCCGAGCGCAAGGCCGAGGAAAAGAAGGCCGAGCAGACCGGCACGCTGCACAAGCCGGTCAAGCCGGCCGGCGCCGAAGCCAAGCCGGGCGAGAAAAAGCCGGTGACCGCCACCGCGACCACCACCACCGACAAGAAGGGCAAGGTCGTCAAGGCCGGCACGTCGTCGACGTGGCAGGACGAAGGCAGCCGCAAGAAGGGCAGCGGCCTGAAGACGCGCGGCGATTCGTCGGGCGGCGTGGGCGGCTGGCGCGGCGGCCCGCGCGGCCGTGGCGGCCGTCAGCAGCAGCATGACGACAGCCGCAGCAACTTCCAGGCGCCGACCGAGCCGGTGGTGCGTGAAGTGCACGTGCCCGAAACCATCTCGGTGGCCGACCTGGCCCACAAGATGGCGGTGAAGGCGTCCGAGGTCATCAAGCAGATGATGAAGCTCGGCCAGATGGTGACGATCAACCAGGTGCTGGACCAGGAAACCGCCATGATCGTGGTGGAAGAAATGGGCCACAAGGCGTACGCCGCCAAGCTGGACGATCCGGAAGCGCTGCTGGTGGTCGACGGCGAAGAGCACGAAGACGCCGAGCTGCTGCCGCGTCCGCCGGTGGTGACCGTGATGGGTCACGTCGACCACGGCAAGACCTCGCTGCTGGACTACATCCGCCGCACCAAGGTCGCCGCGGGCGAAGCCGGCGGCATTACGCAGCATATCGGTGCCTACCATGTGGAAACCGACCGCGGCGTGATCACCTTCCTGGATACCCCGGGTCACGAGGCCTTCACAGCCATGCGTGCCCGCGGTGCCAAGGCCACCGACATCGTGATCCTGGTGGTCGCGGCCGACGACGGCGTGATGCCGCAGACCAAGGAAGCGATCGCGCACGCCAAGGCTGCCGGCGTGCCGATCGTGGTGGCGATCAACAAGGTCGACAAGCCCGAAGCCAACCCGGACCGCGTCAAGCAGGAACTGGTGGCCGAGCAGGTGGTGCCGGAAGAGTACGGCGGCGATTCGCCGTTCGTGCCGGTGTCCGCCAAGACTGGCGCCGGCATCGAAGACCTGCTGGAGCAGGTGTCGCTACAGGCCGAAGTGCTGGAACTGAAGGCACCGGTCGATGCCCCGGCCAAGGGCCTGGTGGTGGAAGCGCAGCTGGACAAGGGCAAGGGCCCGATCGCAACCATCCTGGTCAGCAGCGGCACGCTCAAGCGTGGCGATGTGGTGCTGGCTGGCAGCGCCTACGGCCGCGTGCGCGCCATGCTCGACGAAAACGGCAAGGCGACCAAGGAAGCCGGCCCGTCGATCCCGGTGGAAATCCAGGGTCTGTCGGAAGTGCCCGCCGCCGGCGAGGAAGTGCTGGTGCTGCCGGACGAGCGCAAGGCGCGCGAAATCGCGCTGTTCCGCCAGGGCAAGTTCCGCGACGTGAAGCTGGCCAAGCAACAGGCCGCCAAGCTCGAGAACATGCTGGAGCAGATGGCCGAAGGCGAAGTCCAGACGCTGCCGCTGATCGTCAAGGCCGACGTGCAGGGTTCGCAGGAAGCGCTGGTGCAGTCGCTGCAGAAGCTGTCGACCGCCGAGGTGCGGGTGCAGATCGTGCACGGCGGCGTGGGTGGCATCTCCGAGTCCGACGTCAACCTGGCGACGGCTTCGAAGGCGGTCATCATCGGCTTCAACGTGCGTGCCGATGCGGGTGCGCGCAAGCTGGCCGAGCACAACGGCATCGATATCCGCTACTACAACATCATTTACGATGCGGTAGACGAGATCAAGGCGGCGATGTCGGGCATGCTGGCGCCGGAGAAGCGCGAAACCACCACCGGCACGGTCGAGGTGCGCCAGGTGTTCCGCGTGCCGAAGGTTGGCGCGGTGGCTGGCTGTATGGTCACCGACGGCGTGGTCAAGCGCAATTCGCTGGTGCGCGTGCTGCGCAACAACGTGGTCGTCCACGACGGCGAGCTGGATTCGCTCAAGCGCTTCAAGGACGACGTCAAGGAAGTCAAGCAAGGCTTCGAGTGCGGCCTGTCGATCAAGAACTTCAACGATGTTCAGGAAGGCGACCAGCTCGAGGTGTACGAAATCACAGAGGTGGCGCGCACGCTGTAAGGCGTCGCAAGCAACGGCAGGCTTCGGCCTGCCGTTGTCATCTCGACCAGACTGTATTGCATGGCCAAGAAAGGCAATATCTCCTCCCGCAATCTCCGTATCTCCGACCAGATCCAGAAGGACCTGGCCGAGATGATCCAGCGCGAACTGCGCGACCCGCGCCTCGGCCTGGTCACGCTGCAGTCCGTCACGCTGACCCCCGACTACGCGCACGCCAAGGTGTACTTCACCGTGCTGGGCGCCGAAGCGGCCGAAGCCGAAGCCATCCTGAACGAGAAGGCCGGCTACCTGCACTCGCTGCTGTTCAAGCGCCTGCACATCCATACCGTGCCGACGCTGCATTTCCATCACGACACTTCGGTCGAACACGCGATCGAGATGTCCAGGCTGATCAACGAAGCGAACGCCACGCGTTCGAAAGACGAAGACTGATGCCGGCGCCCATGCCGGCCGGCATGGGCCTTCCTGGCACGGCCGCCGCGCGTTGCGCTTCGCCGCCTCCCGCTTTTTTCCCGATGACCGATTCCAACGCCAACCGTCCGCCGCGCCTGCCGCGCCGCGAGGTGCATGGTGTGCTGCTGCTCGACAAGCCGCTGGGGCTGTCGTCCAACGACGCCCTGGTGCGCGCCAAGCGCCTGCTGCGCGCGGCCAAGGCCGGCCATACCGGCACGCTGGATCCGCTGGCGACGGGGTTGCTGCCGCTGTGCTTCGGCGAAGCCACCAAGTTTTCGCAGGACCTGCTGGAAGCGGACAAGACCTATGACGCCGAAGTGCGCCTGGGCGCGCGCTCCAGCACCGGCGACGCCGAAGGCGAGCTGCTCGACGTGCGCGCGGTCACCTGCGACCGCGCCGCGGTGGAGCGGGCGCTGGCAGGTTTTGTCGGCGAGATCGAGCAGGTGCCGCCGATGCATTCGGCGCTGAAGAAAGACGGCCGTCCGCTGTACGAATACGCGCGCGCCGGCCAGACCGTCGAGCGCGCGGCGCGCCGCGTCACGATCCGTTCGATTGCATTGCTGGACTGCGCCTTGCCCGAGGCCCCGTCGTTCACGATGCGGGTGACCTGCAGCAAGGGCACCTATATCCGCACGCTGGCCGAGGATATCGGCGAAGCGCTCGGCTGCGGCGCGCACCTGACCGGGCTGCGCCGGATTGCCGTGGGCGACCTGACGCTCGACGGCGCGGTAACGCTGGAGCAGATCGAAGCACGGGACGATGCCCAGCGCCCGGAGTTGCTGGCGCCGGTCGATGCCCTGCTGCAGAAATGCGTGCCGGTGCAACTGGATGCGGCAGCGGCGGGGCGCTTTCTGCAGGGCCAGCGCATCGCCCAGCGCGACCTGCCGCCCGGCACCGTGCTGGCCGAGGACAGCCTGGCGCGGGTCTATGCCGGCGAGCCGGCGCGGCTGCTGGGCGTGGCACGGATGCGCGAAGGCGCGTTGCGGCCGGAGCGGCTGGTCAAGCTGTGAGGCGGCGGGCGGCAACGTAGCCGCCGCCCACCGACCGACAGTCCTTACTCCAATGTGACCTTGGCCGTCCTGATCACGTCGGCCCACATCTTGCGATCCTGTGCGAGGAAGCCGGCAAAGTGCTCCGGCGTATCGCCCACCGGCTCGGAGCCGAACTCCGCCATCTTCTTCTTCACCTCCGGATTCGCCAGCGCCTTCACCAGGGCCTGGTTGTAGCGGGCCACGATCGGCTTGGGCAGGTCCTTCGGGCCGAAAATCCCTTGCCAGGTCGGCATGTTGAAATCCTTCAGGCCGCTTTCCGCCAGCGTCGGCACGTCGGGCAACAGCGGCGAGCGCTTGCTGCCCGTGACCGCCAGCGCCTTGACCTTGCCGCTCTTGGCGAGCGCCGCGGCAGTGGTGATGTTATCGACCGTCATGGCGATATGGCCGCCCATCAGGTCGGTGATCACCGGCGTGGCGCCCTTGTACGGCGCGTGGACCATGTCGATGCCGAGGCGATGCAGCATGGTCTCGGCGATCAGGTGGTTGGACGTGCCGACGCCGGCGGTGCCATAGGTGACCTGCGGCGTCTTTTTCACGTACGCGGTGAAGTCCGCCATCGTCTTGACCGGTAGCGCAGGGTTGATGATCACCACGTTGGGCTGCGTCGCCAGCATGGCGATCGGCGTAAAGTCATCTGCCTTGTACGGCGTGCCCTTGGGATTGAGCACATGGGTCACCGCCATCGCGCCAGCCGCGCCCATGCCGATGGTATAGCCGTCCGGCGGGGCCTTGGCCAGCTTGTCGGCGGCGATATTGCCGCCCGCGCCCGGCACGTTTTCGACCACCACCGGTACGCCGAGGCTTTCCGACAACGGGCCTTGCACCAGCCGCGCCAGCAAGTCGGCGGAGCCGCCCGGCGCAAAGCCGACCAGCAGCCGCACCGGCTTCGCGGGCTTCCAATCCTGCGCATGCGCGCCCGGCGCCGCCACCGCAACCAGGCTCATGCAAGCCATGCCGCGCAGCAGCGGTCCCATCCACTTCGCCACCTTTTCCATGCTACTTCCACTCCAGCTGTGTCACAGGCAATCTGTCAGCGGGCTTGCCTTTACCCGTAAGCAATGTCACCGGCCGTTTGCGCCGCGGCCATCCAGCACCTGGCCCAGCAACGTGGCCACCATCCGGTTCGAAAGCAGCACCGGGGCGCGCGCATGGTGCGCGACTTCGTCGCGCATCGCCTCGGTGTAGCCCATGCAGTGCATCACCACCAGGTCGCAGCCGCGCAGTGCCTGGCCGGCGCGAGCGAAGCCTCCGGTGCCGGTATCGGTGTAGGGCGAGGCATGCGTCACGCGCAGTTCGCAGGACACCGGCTCGAGCAGGTGAAAGCTGTCGACCTGCCCTGCGAGGGGCAGCACGATGCCGAGCCGCTTGCAGCCCTGGGCCAGCGCGACCGTCAGGTGATCGACCACCTGCTGCGGTTCGATCACCAGCGTGCGCATCGGCGGCAGCGCGGTGCCGGTGCACAGCGGCACCAGCGCGTCGAAGCTGCCGTCGTCGAGCGAGGCCATCAGCCGCGCGAGCATGGCTTCGGCCACCGGCTTGCCCATCACCGCCTGCGAGCCGTCGCGCAGGCGGCTGGCGAAGCGGTACTCGCCGGCGGCGGGCGCCAGCGCGGCGATCTCGTCGGGGCCCAGCGCGTCGAGGATGCCAAACTCTTCGATTTCGGCCGGCAGGCCCAGGTCGGCCATCATCTGCGGTACCACGTCGGTCCGCGGCGACTGCCCGATGGTGACGAAGGCCACGCGCGGCAGGCGTGGGGCGGCTGCGGTCATGCTTCGGTCCCGACGGTCTGCAGGTGGGCGAGCGAGCCGTAGCGCCGCTGCAGCTCGACCCATTCCTCGGCATCGTAGAAGGCGCACTGGCCCTCGCCGAACTGCTTCGCGACCTCGATGCAGAAGCGCGTCGCCACATCGATGTCGAAGGCGTTGGTGACGCCGGTGGCGCATCCCGGCACCGTGGTCTGCGCGGTCAGTGCCACGCCCACCACCGGGGCCGCGGTGACGATGGCCGGCTGCATGATCGAATTGACATGCCACAGGCCATTCTCATACGGCGTGATGTCCTGGGTAGTCAACGGCAGCACCATCGGAAGTTCGCCGCTGACCCAGCCCATCAGGTCCAGCATCCGCTCCGGCAACCGCAGCAGCCAGCCTTCCTTGGCCACCGGCGTCAGCGCGACGCCGCGCCGGTTGACGAAGCGGTTGCCGCGCGTGGTGTCGACCGACAGGATCGCCGCCATTTGGGGATGGACCTCATGCGACATCATCGTGCGCATGGCGAACGGCGATTTCATCATCGGCACCGGCTGGTGCGGCCGCGTGGCGGCGTGCGGGCAGATATGCGTGTGAATGCGCACCGGGCCGGCCAGCACGTCGCCGCCGGCGGCCATGTCGGCCAGCTTGAGCGCGGTGGCAACCGCGACGATGGCGCCGTCGGCATCGGACACCAGCCCGGTCACGGCAGGACGCGCGCCCACGCCGCCGAGGCGGCCGACCACGCCCAGCGCGGGCGCGTCGGGGTTGCGGCCGGGCAGGGTGCAGGCGAGGAAGTCGGTGTAGAGGCCGTTCTCTTCCACGCGCGTCACCGTGACGTCGCCGATGCCGCGCGCGCGCAGCAAAGTGGCAACGGCTGCGCCGTCGACGTTGGCTGCGGACAGCAGCTCGATCGATTCAATCACCTGCTTGATGGACATCTTGCTTGGGGTTCCTTGCTTGCGTTACGGGATGGCGATGGGTCAGATGGCAGCGGCACAGGCCGGCACGGACAGTGCGCCGGGGGCGACGTCGGCGATCTGCTGGCCCAGGAACCAGCGTGCGCGATGCGCGCCGCCCATCTCCATGCGATCGCCCGAGACACGCACCCAGTTGCCTTCTGGCAGCCCAAGCACCGGCGTCCGCGGCTGCAGCACCGTGAATTCGGCCAGCCGCTGGTCGCGCGTTTCGCCGCGGAAGCCCGGCACCACCAGGTTGAAGTAGTGCGGGTTGATCTGGAACGGCACCAGCGCCAGCGCATCGAGCCCGCCAGGGTCGGCGACCGGCATGTCGTTGGTGGTGCGGATGGTCGGGCAGGCCACATTGGTACCGGCACTCCAGCCGATATAGCGCGCTGCCCCCGCGGCCACCTGGCGCGCAATCACGGGCAGCAGGCCGCGCTCGCGCAGGCATTGCAGCAGGCGGAAGGTGTTGCCGCCGCCGATGACGATCAGTTCGGCGGCTTCGACCGCCCGCACGCAGGCGGCATCGGACAGCCGGTGCGGCGAGTGCACGGCGATGCCGGCCGGGGCCAGTGCGTCGCGCACCAGCGCTTCGTAACTGTCCCAGTCGCGCGTGACGCCGGCGAACGGCAGGAAGCAGGCGCGGGTGCGCCCGCCGGCCAGTTCGCGGATCGCTTCGTGGGCATGGACGAGGTAGCCCGCGTTGCTGGCGGAGTTGCTGAGTAACAGGAGTTCCATGGGTTTGAACGGGCGGGATGACTATGGCCTGGCGCTGTCGCCGGGCTGGAGCCAAAGTGGATCGCCGATGCGCTGGCCGACCGGCGCCACCGCCTGCACCAGCGTTTCGCGCAGCGCCTGGGCCTGGGCCTGGCTCACCTGCATCGCGGTAAACGACAGGCACAGGCCGCGCACATCGCCGGACTGCGGATCGGCCAGCGTGGTGGCCACCGCGCCGATGCCCGGCATGCCTTCATTCACCGCGATCGCGCTGCGCTCGCGGCTGGCGCTGGCGACGCGCTCGGCCAGTTCGGCCACGGTGGCGGGACAGCCGGCCGGCGCCTCGGGCAATTTGCGCGCGCCGGAAGTGCCATAGCGTGCGCTGAATTCGGCGGCCGGCAGGCGCGACAGCAGCACCCGGCCCATCGCGGTGGTGAATGCGGGCCGGCGCGCGCCGGGCGGCGACAGTACCTGCACCGGATTGCTGCCGTTCAGGCGCTGCAGCACCACGGTGTCGGTGCCGTCCAGCATCGACAGGTAAGCCGTGAAGCCGGTGGAATCCGACAGCGCGGCGAGGATCTCGCGGCATTGGTCGTCAAAGGGATGCGCCTGCGCCGACGCCTGCGCCGCGCGGATCACCAGTGCGCCGGGGCGATAGCGCCGCGTGGCTGGCTGAAGCTCGAGCAGCCGGTAGCGCACCATCTGCGCGAGCAGTCGCGATGCCGAGCTTTTGGCCAGGCCCACCTCATCCAGCACATCGTTGAACGTGATCTCGTGCCGCCCGTGCCCGAACAGTTCCAGCACGCTTTCCACGCCTTCAAGAATGCTCACTCCGCCTCTCCAACCTCGCGCAATGCCTGGGTTCCATTTTTCGGAACCAAGGTTCCATAATTCGGTTCGCAAATCATAGGGCGAGGAAGGCCGGAACACAAGGGGAAATTTCCCTTGCTGCAGGCGGCAAAAAAAATGGCCCCGATCCGGGGCCAAGTCATCCATAGCAGGGCAGTGCGCTCAATGCGCCGCCATCGCGTCGGCTGAGCCGCCCCCGCCCCTGGCGGGCCGCGTCAGCCAGACAAAGCCGATCAGCACGAAGAACAGCACCCCCGAAATCCAGAAGATGTCGTTGGCGCCGAGCATGGCCGCCTGCTGGGTGATATTGCGCTCGATCACGCCGACCGCCTGGGCCTGGCTCATGCCCATCTGCATCAGGTGGTTGAGCTGGTCGTGGTAGGCCGGGTTGTACGGGTTGACCTGCTCGACCAGTTGCGCGTGGTGCAGCGCCGAGCGGTTCTCCCAGACCGTGGTCGAGACCGACGCGCCGATGCCGCCGAAGGTAATCCGCACGAAATTCGACAGGCCCGACGCGGCTGGGATTCTCTCTGCCGGCTGGCCCGACAGGATGATCGAGGTCAGCGGAATGAAGAACATCGCCATGGCCGCGCCCTGGATCAGCGTGGGCACCATCAGCGTCCAGGTATCGACCTGCGTGGTGAAGCCCGCGCGCATCAGGCTGACGATGCCGAAGGTGATGAAGGCCGCAGTGGCCACCCAGCGCGCATCCATCTTCGGCAGGTTGCGCCCGATCACCGGCGACAGCAGGATCGCGAAGATGCCGACCGGCGCCATCACGATGCCCGCGTCGGTCGCGGTATAGCCGACGATGGTCTGCAGCCACAGCGGCAGGATTACCAGGTTGCCGAAGAACAGCCCGTAGGCCACCGAGATCGCCACCACGCCGGAACTGAAGTTGCGGCCCTTGAACAGGCTGATGTCGACAATGGGATGCTTCTCATAGGTTTCCCAGGCCAGGAAGAACAGGAAACCGACGATCGCCACCAGCGTCAGCACCACGATCTCGGTCGAGTGGAACCAGTCCAGCTCCTTGCCCTTGTCCAGCATCAGCTGCATCGAGCCGACCCAGATCACCAGCAGCGCCAGGCCGATGCGGTCGATCGGCAGCACCTTGGTGGGGGTCTCGCGGTCCTTGTAGATGGCCCAGGTGGCGTAGGCGGTCACGATGCCCACCGGCACGTTGATGTAGAAGATCCACGGCCAGGTCATGTTGTCGGAGATCCAGCCGCCCAGCAGCGGCCCCATGATCGGCGCCACCAGCGTGGTCATGCCCCATAGCGCCAGCGCCATGGTGCTCTTGGCGGGCGGATAGCTCGACAGCAGCAGCGACTGCGACAGCGGGATCATCGGCCCGGCCACCGCACCCTGCAGCACGCGCGCGGCCAGCAGCGTTTCCAGGTTGGGCGCGACGCCGCACAGCCACGACGCCAGCACGAACAGCAGGATCGAGGTGATGAACAGCCGCACCGCGCCGAAGCGCGTGGTCAGCCAGCCGGTCAGTGGCACCGAGATCGCGTTGGCCACCGCGAACGAGGTGATGACCCAGGTGCCCTGGTTCGGCGCCACGCCGAGGTCGCCCGAAATCGCCGGGATCGACACGTTGGCGATCGACGAGTCCAGCACGTTCATGAACGTGGCCAGCGACAGTGCGATGGTGCCCAGCACCAGCTTGCCGCCGGTCAGCGGCTGCGGCTGCTGCGGCAGGGCTCGCGCCGGCGCCTGGCCGCGCGGCTGCGCGCCGGGCGTGGCCGGTGCGGCAGAGGGGGAGGTTGCCATGATCAGGTATGGGCCGGCTTGGCGTTGGCGTTGGCGTTGGCGGCGCTGGCCGGGGACAGCCCGGTGCCGCGGCCGCCGTTGTTGGCGGCGATGATGCGAGCGATCAGCTGGTCGGCGTCCTTGGCCACCTTGTCATAGACGTCGGTCTGCATCGGCCTGGCCGGCGCGGCGGCGGCCATGGCGGCGCCTTCCTCGCGGCGCACGTCGACCTTGACCGTCATCGACAGGCCCACGCGCAGCGGGTGGTCCTTGAGCTGCTGCGGGTCCAGCGCGATCCGCACCGGCAGGCGCTGCACCACCTTGATCCAGTTGCCGGTGGCGTTCTGCGCCGGCAGCAGCGAAAACGCCGAGCCGGTGCCGGCCGAGAAGCCCGCGACCTTGCCACGGTATTCGACCTTGGAGCCATAGACGTCGGCTTCCAGCGTGACGGGCTGGCCGATGCGCATATGCGTAATCTGCACTTCCTTGAAGTTGGCGTCGACCCAGACCTGGTCCAGCGGCACCACCGCCATCAGCGGCGCGCCGGCGGCGACGCGCTGGCCGACCTGCACCGAGCGCTTGGCGACGTAGCCGGTCACCGGCGCGGGCAGCGCCGAGCGCGCGAACGACAGGTAGGCCGAGCGCAGGTTGGCGGCGGCGCGCTGCACGTTGGGGTGGTTCTCGACCGTGGTGTGGTCGGTCAGCACCTTGTTCGATGCCAGCTGCTCGCGCGCGGCCAGCAGCGCCGACTCGGCGCCCTTGAGCGCGGCTTGCGCGTGCGAGATCTCTTCGTTCGACACCGCGCCCGAGCCGGCGATGGCCTGGCGCCGGCGCAGGTCGTCGCGGGCCTTGGCCACGTCGGCTTCGCGCAGCGCCACGTTGGCGGCGAGCGAGCCGTTGTTGACATACAGCGTGCGCACTTCGCGCACGGCCTGCGCCAGCTGGGCCTCGGCCTGTTCCAGCGCCACCTGCGTGTCGGCGCGGTCGAGCTGGATCAGCGGCTGGCCGGCGGTGACCAGCTGCGTGTCGTCGGCGGCGATCGACACCACCGTGCCGGCCACCAGCGGCGTGACCTGGACCACGTTGCCGGCAACGTAGGCGTCGTCGGTGCTTTCGAAATGGCGGGCATACATGCCCCAGTACACGCCGTAGCCGATGCCGGCGACGACGATCGCCGCGGTCAGCGACAGCAGCATGCGCTTGCGCTTGCCGTTGGGAGGGGTGGCCGTGGCTTGCTGGGATGGGTTGGTGCCGGCCGCTTGCTGGTTGTTGCTCATGATGTCTTCTGGATAATCTTGTCTGCGATCACTGGGTGCGCGGCTCAGCCGCGGGCGCCCGCCTGGGGGTGGTCCTGGGTGTGGTCCGCTTGCTGCGCCGGGCCGTGGGCGATGCTGTCGTGGCCTTCGGCAGGCTCCTGGTAGCCGCCGCCGAGCGCCTTCATCAGGCCCATCTGCAGATCCAGCCGGCGCGCCTGCAGGTCGGTCGCCAGGCGGCGCTGCTGCAGCACGTTGCTTTCGGCATTGAGTACGGTCAGCTGCGTGCCCAGCCCGGCCTTGTAGCGCGTGGTGGCCAGCGCGTAGGCGTGCTCGGCCAGCTCCAGCGCTTCGCGCTGGGTCTGGATCTGCTTGTCGACGCTGCGGATGCTGGTCATGGTGTCGGCGGTCTCGCGCAGCGCATCGACCAGCGCCTGGTTGTAGTTGGCCACGGCAATGTCGTAGCCGGCGTACTTGCCCTTCAGGTTGGCGCGCAGCTTGCCGCCTTCGAAGATCGGCAGCCGGACGGTCGGGCCGATGCCGAAGGTGCGGCTGATGCCCATCAGCAGCTTGGACGGGTCCAGCGCGGCCAGGCCGGCGAACGCGCTCAGGCTGACGTCGGGCAGGAATTCCTTCTTGGCGACGTTGATGTCCTTCGACGCCGCCTCGACGCGCCAGCGCGCCGCCACCAGGTCCGGCCGGCGGCCCAGCAGGCCGATGGTCAGGTTGTCGGGCAGCGTCGGCGTGGCCTGCGCCAGCAGCACCGGGCGCTGGATCTGCAGGCCGCGGTCCGGGCCCTTGCCGAGCAGCGCCGCCAGCTGGTTGCGCGCCAGCGCGATTTCTTCGTCGACGCGCTGCAAGTCGGTCTGCGAGGCCGCCACCGTGCCGCGCGCCTGGGTGGTTTCCACCTGCGTGTCCAGGCCGGCGGCCAGGCGCTGGCGCGACAGTTCGGTCAGGTCGCGGCGCTGGGCGATGGCGCGCTCGGCGACGTCGCGCTGCGCGTACAGCGCGGCCAGACGTGCGTAGTTGCGCGAGATCGACGTCGCCAGGATCAGGCGCGCGGCCTGGCTTTCGGCTTCGGCGGCACGGTCGTCGGACAGCGCCGCTTCGAGCGCGTCGCGGTTCTTGCCCCAGAAGTCGAAGTCATAGGACAGGCCCACCTGCAGGCGCGACTGGTTCTGCCACGAGCCCGCCAGCGGCGTGCCCTCGAACAGGTCGTTGTTGGAAAAGCGCTGGCGCAGCAGGCTGCCTTCGAACTCCAGGTGCGGATACAGCGCGCTGCGGGTGGCCTCGGCCATGGCGCGCGAGGCCTCGACGCGGGCAAAGGCGGCCTGCAGGTTGGGGCTGTCGTGGATCGCCTCGTCGACCAGCGCGTTCAGCTGCGGGTCCTGGAACTGGCTGACCCAGTCCTGCGACGGCCACTGGCCGTGTTCGCCGGGCAGGGTTTGCGCAGTCGCCATCTTGGCCGGATCGGCCATGGTCTGGGTGCTGTGCGAGTTGCCGAGCGCGGCGCAGCCGGCCAGCACCGCGGCCGAGATTGCGGTCAGCGCCAGCGTGCCGGCACGGCGCGCCAGTTGGCGGGAACCGGCAGGCCGGGTAAAGCGGAAGGAAAGAGCTGGTTTCATGGTGTTGCTCCGTGCTGGAGCCATACGGTTTCTACGGGTGCTGACGGCGTCCGGCCGGGCTGGCCAGCGCGGACGTTCGGGCGTGCCGGAAGTCCGGCGCGCAGCGGCTACCCGCTGTTGTCGATGACTCGCCGCAGCATGCCGCGCAGCAACTGGATCTCGTCCTCGGAAAAGCCGCGGAAGTGGTGGGCGAGGACCTTGCAGAAGATGGCGGGCAGTTGTTGCACCAGTTCCTGGCCCTGCGGCGTCACCGACAGATCGACCACGCGGCGGTCGGCATCGCGGCGGCGGCGCTCGATCAGGCCGCGTTTCTCCATGCGGCTGAGCAGCCGCGTGACCGAGCCCATGTCGGTGTTCAGCTCGCGGCCGAGATCGGTGACGGTGGAGGCGCGGCCGGTCGCCAGCATCATCAGGCAGCTGGCCTGCGCCTGGGTGATGTCCAGGCTGCTGACTTCCTGCTCGACGCCATGCGCCAGCATGTTCTTGGCCCGTTGCATCAGGTAGCCGACGCTGTCGCACATCTGGTACTCGGCGGGATCGAACGAACCGGCCGTGGCGGGCGGGGTGGAGGCGGGTGGTTGTGACATCTTTGCCGTTGCAATGTTTGCTGAGGCAAATATATGTTCACGTTTAACGATCCGCAAGAACGGAAATTGGTTATTGCGTAATTCGCAAATATTTTCCCGATGTCTGCGGCGGTCCCGGTCAACGCGTCTTGCGCCGCAACATGCTAGAATGTCGGGTTACCTCAGATTCTCCAAGCGAGACGCAGCAATGACCCGCGCCATCCGAAATATCGCCATCATCGCCCACGTCGATCATGGCAAGACCACCCTGGTCGACCAGCTCCTGCGCCAGGCAGGCACCTTCCGCGACAACCAGCAAGTCGCCGAACGGGTGATGGACTCGAACGACCTGGAAAAGGAACGCGGGATCACGATTCTCGCGAAGAACTGTGCCGTCGAATACAACGGCACCCATATCAACATCGTCGACACCCCGGGCCACGCCGACTTCGGCGGTGAAGTGGAGCGCGTGCTGTCGATGGTCGACGGCGTGCTGCTGCTGGTCGACGCGGTCGAAGGTCCGATGCCGCAGACCCGCTTCGTCACGCGCAAGGCGCTGGCGCTGGGCCTGAAGCCGATCGTGGTGATCAACAAGATCGACCGCCCGGGCGCGCGCCCGGACTGGGTCATCAACCAGACCTTCGACCTGTTCGACAAGCTGGGCGCCACCGACGAGCAGCTCGACTTCCCGGTGATCTACGCCTCGGGCCTGAACGGCTACGCCGGCCTGACCGAAGACGTGCGCGACGGCGACATGAAGCCGCTGTTCGAGACCGTGCTCGACAAGGTGCCGGTGCGTGACGACGACCGCGACGGCCCGCTGCAGCTGCAGATCATCTCGCTGGACTACTCCAGCTACGTCGGCAAGATCGGCGTGGGCCGCATCTCGCGCGGCCGCGCCCGGCCGCTGCAGGACGTGGTGGTCAAGTTCGGCCCCGAAGGCAACCCGATCAAGGGCCGCATCAACCAGGTGCTGAAGTTCCAGGGCCTGGAGCGCGAGATCGTGCAGGAAGCCGAAGCCGGCGACATCGTGCTGATCAACGGCATCGAAGAACTGGGCATCGGCTGCACCGTGTGCGCGCCCGAGGCCCAGGACGCGCTGCCGATGCTGAAGGTGGACGAGCCGACGCTGACCATGAACTTCTGCGTCAACACCTCGCCGCTGGCCGGCCGCGAAGGCAAGTTCGTCACCAGCCGCCAGCTGCGCGAGCGCCTGGACCGCGAGCTGAAGTCGAACGTGGCGCTGCGCGTGGCCGATACCGGCGACGACACCATCTTCGAAGTGTCGGGCCGCGGCGAACTGCACCTGACCATCCTGCTGGAAAACATGCGCCGCGAAGGCTACGAGCTGGCCGTGTCGCGCCCGCGCGTGGTGTTCAAGGAGATCGACGGCGTCAAGTGCGAGCCGTATGAGCTGCTGACCGTGGATGTCGAAGACAGCCACCAGGGCGGCGTGATGGAAGAGCTGGGCCGCCGCAAGGGCGAACTGCTCGACATGGCGTCGGACGGCAAGGGCCGCACCCGCCTCGAGTACCGCATCCCGGCCCGCGGCCTGATCGGCTTCCAGGGCGAGTTCCTGACGCTGACGCGCGGCACCGGCCTGATCAGCCATATCTTCGACGACTACGCGCCGGTGCGCGAAGGCGGCCTGGGCGAGCGCCACAACGGCGTGCTGATCTCGCAGGACGACGGCGACGCCGTGGCCTACGCACTGTGGAAGCTGCAGGACCGCGGCCGCATGTTCGTCAAGCCGGGCGATGCGCTGTATGAAGGCATGATCATCGGCATCCACAGCCGCGACAACGACCTGGTCGTGAACCCGATCAAGGGCAAGCAGCTGACCAACGTGCGCGCCTCGGGTACCGACGAAGCGGTGCGCCTGGTGCCGCCGATCCAGATGTCGCTGGAATACGCGGTGGAATTCATTGCCGACGACGAGCTGGTCGAGCTCACGCCCAAGAGCATCCGCCTGCGCAAGCGCCACCTGAAGGAGCACGAGCGCAAGCGTGCCGCCCGCGAAGGCGCATAAGCCCCGGCGCTGACGCTGCCCACAAAAAACCGCGCCTGCCAGGCGCGGTTTTTTATTGCGTGCCCGGCAGCGTCGCCGGCACGGCGGCACGCGGGCTGCGCCATTCCGGCGGCTTCCACAGATAGCGCAGGTCGCGGTCGCGCCAGGCATCGGCGAACATGTCGCGCCATTCGTGGAAGGTCAGCGTCAGCGGGTCATGGGAGCGCACCTGGCGCGTAATGCCGTACACCGGCGCCTCGCGCTCGGGGACGAAGGTGCCGAACAGGCGGTCCCAGACCGTCAGCACGCCGGCATAGTTGCGGTCGATGTATTGCGGGTTCTTCGCATGGTGGACGCGATGGACCGAAGGCGTGTTCAGCAGCCGCTCGACCCGCGGCCAGCGCTGCCCCAGCCGCGTATGGACGAAGAACTGGAACGCCAGGTTGAGACCCACGGCAAGGATGACCCAGTCTGGCGTGAAACCGATATACGCCAGCGGAATCCAGAACAGCCACATGCCCGACAGCGGGTACGTCAGGCTCTGCCGGAACGCGGTCGAGAAATTCATGCCTTCCGACGAATGATGCGTCACGTGCGAGGCCCACAGCCAGCGCACGCGATGGCTGGCGCGATGGAACCAGTAGTAGAGGAAGTCCTGCAGCAACAGCAGCAGTGCGAATGACCACAGCGTCTGCGGCATCGCCTGCAGGCCGTGCTGGTAGCACCACGTATAGACGGTGCGGACCATCAGCCAGAGGAAGAACGCGTCCGAGGCCTGGTGCATCAGCGCCAGCGCGGCATTGGAAAGCGTGTCGCGCAGGCTGTAGACGGCAGGGTCGCGCCGCGCCCAGTACCACGCTTCGGCGCCGATGGTCAGCACGAAGACCGGCGCGAAGGCCAGCAGCACGAGTCCGGGATCGAACGATGCGGTATCCATCCCGCCAGTGTGCCCGTGTGCCGCCAAATTGCCACGAGGGTTTCCTCCAAACGGCGGCGTGCGCGCCGGATCCATCACTTGCTGGCGATGCCGTACTGCCATGCAATTCTGTCACGCGTGTGAAGGCGATCAATACCGGTAAAGGATGCGGCGCGCGCGCCGTAGTTGGACAGGGCAGCGGCGCGGCGCGCCGCCTTTATTCCAGTTCTCTCTTTCCTCGCGGAGCCTCACCCATGTTCAAGAACACGACTATCGGCGCCAGATTGTGGTTTCTCACGATCGTCACAAACTTGCTGTTGCTGATTGTCGGTGCCGTCGGCTGGCTTGGCATGTCGCGCAGCAATGAGGCGACGCACCAGATCTATGAGCAGCAGCTGTCGGCAGCGGTCAACCTGGCCGAGGCGCGTTCGAACCAGTTGCTGGTGCGTGTGTTGCTGGACCAGGCCACCTTTGCCGCCGATCCGGCCGACGCCAAGGCGCGCGCCGCGACCGCCGAAGGCTTTGCGCGCGATTCGGAGAAGGCCTGGAAGGCCTATCTCGCGCTGCCGCGTTCGGCCGAGGAAGCGAAGGTGGTCGAAGACGTCACCGCCAAGCGCGATGCATTGTTCAAGCAGGGGGTAGCGCCCATGATCGCCGCGCTGCATGCCGGCGATCGCGACGGCGTGATGAAGGCCGTGCTGGAAACCATCCCGCAGCTCGATATCGCTTTCACCAGCGTCAACACCGAGCTGAACAAGCTGCAGGTGGCCAGCGCGAAGCAGGTCTACGAGGCGTCGCAGCAGCGCTACCGCAAGCTGTTCACGCTGTCCGTGTGCGTGCTGGCAGTGGGGCTGGTGTTCAGCACGGTGGTGGCATGGCGCCTGCGCCGTTCGATCGTGCAGCCGCTGGATACGGCGATCGCGCGCTTCGAAAAGATTGCCGGCGGCGACCTCAGCGTTGCCGCGTCCAGTGGGGAAACGATGGCCGACGAAGCGGCGCGCAGCGAGACCGCGCGCATGCTGGGCATGCTGGGCCGGATGCAGGCCAGCCTGGTGGCGATGGTGGGTGACGTGCGCGGCGGCGCCGACTCGATCGCCGCGGCCAGCAAGCAGATTGCCAGCGGCAATGCCGACCTGTCACAGCGCACCGAGCAGCAGGCGGCCTCGCTGGAGGAGACGGCATCGAGCATGGAGGAACTGACCAGCACCGTACGCCAGAATGCCGACAGCGCCCGCGAGGCCCGCGCGCTGGCCACGGATGCCGCGACCCTGGCCGGGCGCGGCAGCGATGCCGTGCTGCGCGTGGTCAATACCATGCAGTCGATCGACGCCAGCTCGGGCAAGATCGTCGACATCATCGACGTGATCGAGAAGATCGCGTTCCAGACCAATATCCTGGCGCTGAATGCCGCGGTGGAAGCCGCGCGCGCCGGCGAGCATGGCCGCGGCTTTGCCGTGGTGGCGGGCGACGTGCGCGACCTGGCGCAGCGCTGCGCCGGCGCCTCCAAGGAAATCCGCGCGCTGATCGGCGCCTCGGTGGCCAACGTGCGCGAAGGCTCGGGACTGGTCGACGAGGCGGGGCGCGCGATGCAGGACATCGTCGATGCGGTGCAGCGCGTCAGCGCCATCATCGGCGACATCAGCGCTGCGTCCGACGAGCAGTCTCACGGCATCGAGCAGGTCAACGTGGCGGTGTCGCAGATGGACAGCATGACGCAGCAGAACGCGGCGCTGGTGGAGCAGGCCGCCGCCGCCGCGGCATCGCTGGAAGAGCAGGCGCAGCGGCTCACTTCACTGGTGGCGACGTTCCGGCTGGCCTGAACGGGCAGGGCGCATGCATGGTCGCATGCGCCGCACGCTGCCCATGCGCGTGCGCTGGCCAGGGTGACTGGCGTAAAATTGCCAGTTGCATTGGAGGAGTACGACATGACTGAATTCGTCACGACCGAAGTCCGCGGCGGCATCGGATACCTGACGCTGAACCGCCCGCAGGCGCTCAACGCCCTGTCGCTCGACATGATCCGCGCCATCACGCAGGCGCTGCAGGACTGGGCCGCGGCCCCTGAAGTGGCAGCCGTGGTGGTGGCCGGCGCCGGCGGCAAGGCGTTCTGCGCCGGCGGCGATATCCGCTATTTCCACCAGGCCGCGCATGCCGGCGATCCGCTGCTCGACCAGTTCTTCGTCGAGGAATACGCGCTCAATTTCCTGATCCACCGCTACGCCAAGCCTTATATCGCGCTGATGGACGGCGTAGTGATGGGTGGCGGCATGGGCATCTCGCAGGGCGCACGCCTGCGGCTGGTCACCGATCGCACGAAGATGGCCATGCCCGAAACCAATATCGGACTGTTTCCGGATGTCGGCGGCGGCTGGTTCCTCGCGCGCACGCCCGGGCGCATCGGCGAATACCTGGGCCTGACCGGCACCGTGATCCACGCCGCCGATGCCTTGTACGCCGGCCTGGCCGACGCTTACCTGCCCGGCAACCGCCTCGCGGAACTGGTCGATTCCCTGCGCGCGCAGCAGTTTGCCAGCGGCGATGCGGTGCTGGCGCATATCGAGACCTTCACCGCCGCGCATCGCGCTGATTGCGTGCCCGCGCACAGCACGCTGGCCGCGCTGTCGGAGCAGATCGACCAGCTCTTCGCCAGCAACACCGCGCCGGATATCCTTGCCGCCGTCAGCGATGCGCCCGGCGACTGGGCCGCGCAGACGGCCGCCATGCTGCGCAGCCGTTCGCCGCTGATGCTGTGCGTGACGCTGGAGCAGATCCGCCGCGCGCGCAGCATGTCGCTGGAAGACGAACTGCGCATGGAGCTGGACATGATGTACTACGTGTTCCGCAAGGGCGACGGCGTCGAAGGCATCCGCGCGCTGGCGATCGACAAGGACCACAAGCCGCGCTGGCAGTACGCGCGGCTCGACGAAGTCAGCCGCGAGAGGGCGCTGTCGTTCTTCGACAGCCCGTGGCGCCAGCAGGAACACCCGCTGGCGGCACTCGGCAAGCTCGCCTGACTTCGCCGCACGGAACACGCCGGCGCCGACTCGGGTAGAGTGATGGCAGGGTCCGGCGCTCGCCGCGCGGCGATGCCGTGCGCGGGCGCCACCCGTGCCATTCCGTCCACACCGTCAAAGGAGCCGCAATGAGTGATCCTCGTGATGTCGTTGTTCTGGTGGGAAGCCTGCGCAAGGAGTCATACAACCGCAAGCTGGCCAAGGCGCTGATCGCGCTGGCGCCACCGCAGCTCAAGCTGGAAATCGTCGAGATCGGCAATCTGGAGCTGTACAACCAGGACCTCGACGACAAGCCGACCCAGGCCTGGACTGCGTTCCGCGACCGCATCCGCCGCGCCGACGCCGTGCTGTTCGTGACCCCGGAATACAACCGCTCGGTGCCGGCGCCGCTGAAGAACGCCATCGACGTGGGCTCGCGTCCGTATGGCAGCAGCGTCTGGGACGGCAAGCCCGGCGCCATCATCAGTGCATCGCCGGGCGCCATCGGCGGCTTCGGTGCCAACCATCACCTGCGCCAGTCGCTGGTGTTCCTGAATATTCCCATCCTGCAGCAGCCCGAGGCGTATATCAGCGGGGTCGACAAGCTGTTTGACGAGCAGGGCGGCATTGCCAACGAGTCGACCAAGGGCTTCCTTGGCAAGTTCTTGACCACGTTCGGCGCCTGGATCGAGCGGAACGCGCCGCGCTGAGCGGGGCGCTGCCGGGCGCAGCAGACCTTGGCGGGGTAGCCTATACTCACGTCTTCGCGCGGGCCGGCCACTCGCTGTGCGCGTGGCCGCTGCCGCCGTCGGGTGCCGTGGCCTGCATATGTCACGGCCCTGCACCCGACCTTGCGACGCTGCCGCGCCGGACCGCCTCCAATCGCTGTATTTCCATGAACGTAAATCCCCGCCGCATTTCGGTTGCGCCGATGATGGACTGGACTGACCGTCATTGCCGCATGTTCCATCGCCAGCTCAGCCGCCACACCTGGCTGTATACCGAGATGGTGACCACCGGCGCGCTGCTGCATGGCGACGTGCCGCGCCACCTCGACTTCGATGCAGCCGAGCATCCGGTCGCGCTGCAGCTGGGCGGCAGCGAGCCGGCGGACCTCGCCATGGCGGCGAAGCTGGGCCAGCAATGGGGCTACGCGGAGATCAACCTGAACTGCGGCTGCCCGTCCGAGCGGGTGCAGCGCGGCGCCTTCGGCGCCTGCCTGATGGCGGAGCCGCAGCTGGTGGCGGACTGCGTAAAGGCGATGCGCGATGCGGTGGAGATTCCGGTGACCGTGAAGCATCGCATCGGCATCGACAAGATCGAGCACTACGATTTCGTCCGGGATTTTGTCGGCAAGGTAGCGCAGGCGGGTTGCGGCACGTTTATCGTGCACGCGCGCAATGCGATCCTGAAGGGACTGAGCCCGAAGGAAAACCGCGAGATTCCGCCGCTGCGCTATGAGGTCGCATACCAGCTCAAGCGCGAATTTCCGGAGCTGGAAATCCTGATCAATGGCGGCATCGTCAGCCATGATGAAATCGCGGCCCACCTGGAGCACGTCGATGGCGTCATGATCGGACGCGAGGCGTATCACCAGCCGTACATCCTTGCGGAAATGGACGCGCGCTTCTATGGCGATACCAGCGCGCCGGTGCCGTCGCGGCTCGATGTCGAGCTGGCGATGCAGCGTTATATCGGCGACTTCGTTGAGCAGGGCGGATACATGGGCGCCGTGACACGGCACATGCTCGGCCTGCATCGTGGCATCGCCGGCGGACGTGGCTGGCGCCGCGTGCTGTCCGATGCAAAGCGCATGCATGCGGTGCGCACGCGTGCTGGCGTGGATGCGTTGTTCGAAGAGGCGCGCACACATCTGCGTCCGCACGCACAAGAGCCGCTGGCAGCTTGAGCGCGCACGGCCTCGGGCCATGCCGAGGCTGCGCTCTAACTTCGAATCGTGAAAATATGCATGGCGGCGCGCGGGTTCCGCGCGCCGCACTTGACATCCCGGATCGCCCGGAAACCGGCGTCCGGAAAGGGATTCCCCTAATTCGCTGAGGCAGGGCACTTTCTTACACTGTGCCTGCCCTCGAATACAGGGCTTTCTTCAACTGATTATTAGCCCGCTCCGGCGGGCTTTTTTTTCGTCGGCGATCTCGCGCTTGCGGCATCGCTCTTCGTTTACCCGAATGGTGCATTGCCCGGATGGCAGTTACAGTGCAACGGCCTTCAGGGCATTTGAGATCGCTAAAGTTAAGAGTCCGCGCTGCGGACTCTTTTTTTGCGCGCTCGCCTGGCACCACCTCGACGATCGTGGTTTGACCATCCTTCCGGTCAGGCGTTCCATCAGTCACGCAAAAGGGTTCTGCTGGATCCGCATCGCGGCGGCTAACGCGTATGGCTGATGCCGATGTCCAGCGTGCCGTAAGTCGTGATGCTCGATTCCCTGCCGTCAGCACCGCCCGCAGCGCATCCGCCGAGCAAGGCCGCAAGTACCCCCGCGGCGAGAATCCTCGTCCTCCATCTACACTTGTTCTGCATGGCCTGTTCCCTGTGTTCGATCCCCGTCGATTGGGCTCGCGCGTGGCCAGGAGGTTCCATCGCCGGATGGTGCGGCGTGGAAACATCGTCTGCCTAGGGGAAGAAAAAGAGGCAGGCGGCCCATGGGGCGGGCCGCCTGACGGGAAGGTCGAGGGGGGTCAATGTCCCTCGGACTCGAGTATCGCTTCGGGCATGTGCCGCATGAACCCTGCAGAGGTAGGGGCTGTGCGCAGCATATTTGACTGGCGGCGTGATCGGAAGTCATCCAGTGCCCGTGATACGATTTCCGCACGCTCCCCAGGCGAGTTCAGGCACGGCATGCGGACCGTGCCGGCAGGGGAGGCAGCATGGACAAAGACAACGTGGAAAAAGAAGCGCCGTTCGGCGTCGTCTATGAAGACTTCAGGGTGATCTGGGTGGCGGAGCAACTCCAGGGTGGCAAATGGACCGCGCGCTACTGCTGGCACCCCGGCACCTCGGAAGCCGCCGGCAAGGCCTTGCAGGAAGCCGTGCTGAACGGCAAGTCGCGCCGGTTGCTGGGCCAGTTCGACACCGAAGCCGAGACCATCGCGGCGATCAAGCAAGCGGTGCTGCTCGAGGCCAAGTGGAGTCCGTCCCGGTCCTGAACGATGCGCCCCAAAATTTTTTGTGCGGGATACTAGCCATCTCGAAAATCTGTTTGTATAATCTTGTTCTTCGTCGATCAGCGCTTCGCTGATGACCTCTACGGTGGCTGTAGCTCAGTTGGTAGAGTCCAGGATTGTGATTCCTGTCGTCGTGGGTTCGAGTCCCATCAGCCACCCCAGATTTTCCTGCAAACGGCGCCTGACTTAGGCGCCGTTTTGCTTTCCGGGCTCTGCTGACAGCTCATCGAGCCTGATCCTTCGGTGCGGGTCGTTGTCGAGGCAGTTCCGCGCATCGCTGCGGCGTAACGCTTTGATACAGCGGCCGGGGCCCCCGGTTGCTATGCTGGCCGCATTTTCTTTCCCATTTTCCCCCTATGCTCCGGACGCTCGCTGCCGCTGTCTCCCTGCTGCTGTGTTTGATGGCGCCATCGTTGGCGCAGGCCGATGATCGCGATTATCCCGGTGGCTATCGCCATGGCGGCGGCGAGTACAAGGAGAAGTTCCGTAGCGGCGGCTGCGAGGTGGAGCGCGAGCAAAAGCGCGATGGCGAATACAAGGAAGAGCGCAAGTGCAAGGGTGGACCGCGCGGCTACGAGCAGAAGCAGAAATACCGCGAAGGCCCTTGCCTGATCGAGCGCGAGTGGAAGCGCGACGGGGAATTCGAAGAGAAGATCGAGTGCAAGCGCCGGTGAGCCCTTCGCAGTGCCAGGAGCCGCTGCAGGCTAATGGCGCGAAAATCGAGATGGCGCCTGGCCGGCGCACAAGGTAAAATCCGCAACCGGCGACGGCAAATCCCGCACGAACGCTGTGAAAATTCCAGCGCCGGTGCGACAAGATGCGAAGCCGGAAGCGTTGATTTCAATGGGGTCAATGGCAATGGGCGCCGGGATGGCAATTCCGGTCGTCGTGGGCTCGAGTCCCATCCAGCCAACCCAAGCATTCTTCAGAACGGTGCCTCTCAAGGGCGCCGTTTTGCATTCCCCGGGGGTGGTATGTTTGTTCGAACGGCACTGATTGGCGCAGCGATGGCCACCATGGTGGCAGGGTGTGCCACGGGCACTTCCGAGAAGGATGTCCGCGCTCGCCCGCCGATGCGCCTGTTTACGCCGGCCAAGATGGCCGATGTCGCGAAATGCCTGCGCAACAATCTTGGCGACGAGGCTACGCTGGTCCAGCTGCCGGCGAAAAACCAGGCCGAGATCCGCATCGGCCAGAGCGCGGCAAGCGGTGAATATCAGTACGCCTACCTGATCTCGCTGACGGCACAGCCCGACGGCACGGCGCTGGAATTGCGCAAGACCGATACCTGGTTTCCCCAGCTGACGCCGACGGAACTGGAAGCCGAAGCCAAGGCGTGCGCGCGTAGCTGAGCGGGGCAGAGGGCCCGGCGACGCGAACGTCTGCGAAGATCGGTCAGGCGGCCAGCTTGTCGGTGGTTTCGAGTTCCAGCATGCGGCAGATCGCGGCCATGCTGCCGACCATGGTACGGCGCTGCGTACCCTGGTAGACGCGTACGCCCTTGCTCTGGCGAAACGGCACGGGCTTGACCGGACGGCGGGCGGCGACGTGGTGGATTTGCGGCATGGTGGCACCTCTTTTTAGGCAAAGCGGGGTCAACACCCGGCAAGCCGGGCGACATCAGCAAAGCAATGGAAGCGGGTGGGCCCGCGCAGGACGAGTGCCTGCGGTGGTGCCCGGCTAGAAGCCGGAAGAGCGGATCAGCCCGACGGCGATGCCTTCCAGCGAGAACTCTTCACCGGGCTCGACGATGATGTTGGTGAAGTCCGGGTTCTCGGCGATCAGTTCGATATGTCCGCCGCGCCGCTGCAGGCGCTTGACGGTGACGTCGTCGCCCAGCCGCGCCACCACGATTTTGCCGTTGGCGGCCTCGCTGGCGCGGCGCACGGCGAGCAGGTCGCCGTCGAGGATGCCGGCGTCGCGCATGCTCAGGCCGCGCACGCGCAGCAGATAATCCGGACGCTCATCGAAGACCGAGGCATCGACCTGGTACTGGCGGTCGATATGCTCGGCGGCCAGGATCGGGCTGCCGGCCGCGACGCGGCCTACCAGCGGCAGCGTCAGCTGCATTACCCCGGCCATCGGCAACGAGAACTGGTCCGGCAGCTCCGAATCGCTGCGCGATACCTTCAGGCGGATGCCGCGCGACGCGCCTGGCGTCAGTTCGATCACGCCTTTGCGCGCCAGCGCCCGCAGATGTTCTTCCGCGGCATTGGGCGAGGAGAACCCGAACTCCGCTGCGATCTCGGCGCGGGTGGGCGGAAAGCCGGTGCGGCGGATCGTGTTGCGGATCAGATCGAAAATCTGCTGCTGCCGGGGTGTCAGGGTCGCCATGGGATCGCCGTTCCGTGCAGGGCCGCTGGTTCGGGTGACGGCGCTCCGGGCCGTCATCCAGTATCCGGCGGGCCGGGCACTGTATGTTTAAACAGTATGCTGTGATTTTATACAGTATCGGCGTGAGCGCAAGCAGAATTTTGAGGCGTGTCGCATGGACGCCCGCCCAAGCGTCCGAACCAGGCTGCGGCAAGGGCGCGAGCGCCCGCTACAATCGCGATTCCCTCTACAGAACGAATCCTTGCGCGCTCCCATGACCCAATTGCCTCGCATCGTCGTATTGGCCACCGGTGGCACCATCGCCGGCGCGGCCGGCAGCGCCGCCAGCAGTGCTCGCTACCAGGCGGCGACCGTGCCGGTGTCGTCATTGCTGGCTGCCGTGCCGCCGTTGCAGTCGGTGGCCCGCATCGAGGCCGAGCAGGTGGCGCAGGTCGACAGCAAGGACATGACCTTCGCGCTCTGGCAAACGCTCGCGGCGCGGGTCGGGCACTGGTCGGCGCAGCCAGACGTTGCCGGGATCGTGATCACGCACGGCACCGATACGCTGGAAGAAACCGCGATGGCGCTGCACCTGACCCAAGCGTGCCCGGTGCCCGTGGTGCTGACCGCGGCGATGCGTCCGTCGACATCGCTGTCGGCGGACGGGCCGCTGAACCTGCTGGATGCGGTGCGCGTCGCTGCCCATCCGGAAGCGCGCGGCAAGGGCGTGCTGGCCGTGCTGAACCAGCAGATCCACGCGGCACGGGACGTGGCCAAGGCGCATACGTCGGCGGTCGACGCCTTTGTCTCGCCCGGCGGGCCGCTGGGTTTCGTCCAGGACGACTACGTGCGCCTTGCCCGCGCACCGCGCGCGACCGGCGCCATCGGCCCGATGCCGGCGGCCTGGCCGGTGGTGGAAATCGTGGCGAGTTATGCCCAGCCGGGTCGGGTGGCGGTGGATGCGCTGGTGCAGGCTGGCGTCGCCGGGTTGGTGGTGGCCGCGGCCGGCAATGGGTCGGTCCATGAGGTGCTGGCAGCGGCGCTTGCAGACGCCGCGGCGGCCGGGGTGGCGGTGGTGCGCAGCTCGCGTACCGGTGCGGGCCATGTGGCGATCCCGCCGCAACTGAGTCCGGCCGATGGTGTGTTCGTGTCGGCCGCGGATCTCAACCCCTATAAGGCGCGCGTGTTGCTGGCGCTGGCGCTGGCGCAAGACGCGGGGCTGGCGCGCGACCCGGCGCGGCTGCAAGCAGTATTTGCCAGCGCCTGATTTGCCCGTGTAATCAGTGGCTTGCGTTGTTGCCGCGCGGCGGGCTATAATTTAAGGCTATTCAACCTTGCCACACCGGACTCGTGACGCCCGGGTGGCTAATCCCAAAAGGAGCGTCAATGCGTCATTACGAAATCGTCTTCATCGTCCACCCGGACCAGAGCGAACAAGTGCCGGCCATGATCGAGCGCTACAAGCAGCTCGTGACCTCGCAGAACGGCAACGTTCACCGCGTGGAAGACTGGGGCCGTCGCCAGATGGCTTACATGATCCAGAAGCTGGCCAAGGCTCACTACGTTTGCCTCAACATCGAATGCGGCAAGGAAACCCTGGCTGAACTGGAACACGCGTTCAAGTTCAACGACGCCGTCCTGCGCCACCTGATCGTGCAGACCAAGAAGGCCGAGACCGCACCTTCGCCGATGATGAAGGAAGTGCAGCGCGAAGAAGCCCGCAAGGCCGCGCAAACGACCACCGAAGGCCAGGCCGCCTGAGTGCGGACTGCGGTGTGTGCCGCGGCTGACAGCGTCGGCCGGGGCACGGGCAGAAACAGCAAGGATTGCAACCAGCAAGAGGCCCCGCGTTGAACCAGCTTCGGCTTGCCGCCACCCTGGCGGAACGCGATGCCCTGCGCTATACCCCGGCCGGGGTCCCCGTCGTGAACTGCATCCTGCAGTACAGCGGCGAGGCCGTCGAGGCGCAGACGCCGCGGCAGGTCGAGTTTGCAATCGCTGCGATGGGGATCGGCCAGGTTGGCCAGCGTCTGGAGCGGCTGCCGCTCGGCACGCTGCTCGACTGCGAAGGATTCCTGGCCCGCAAGCACCGCAACAGCAAGGCTCTCGTCTTTCACATCACTGGATGTAAAGCATTCGAAAAGGATTGAATCATGGCATTCGTCAAACGTGACAACAAGAACAAGAAGCGCTTCCAGCAACAGAACCCGCTGTTCAAGCGCAAGCGCTTCTGCCGCTTCACCGTGGCTGGCGTCGAACAGATCGACTACAAGGATCTGGACACCCTGAAGGACTTCATCGGCGACAACGGCAAGATCACGCCCGCCCGCCTGACCGGTACCAAGGCTCACTATCAGCGTCAGCTCGATACGGCCATCAAGCGCGCGCGTTTCCTCGCGCTGATGCCGTACACCGACCTGCACAAGAACTGATCAGGCCCTAGGTCCGTAAGGAGAGAACACGATGCAAATCATTCTGCTGGAAAAAGTCGTCAACCTGGGCAACCTGGGTGACATCGTCAAGGTGAAGGACGGTTACGCCCGTAACTTCCTGATCCCGGGCAAGAAGGCCCGCCGCGCCACGCAATCCGCGATCGCCGAATTCGAAGTCAAGCGCGCCGAGCTGGAAAAGGCCGCTGCCGAGAAGCTGGCTGCCGCCCAGGCCGAAGGCGAGAAGCTGAACGGCCTGACCGTCCAGATCACCCAGAAGTCGGGTGTGGACGGCCGCCTGTTCGGTTCGGTGACCAACGCCGACATCGCTGAAGCCCTGGCTGCCCAAGGCTACAAGCTGGAAAAGGCGCAGGTTCGCCTGCCGAACGGTCCGCTGAAGACGGTTGGCGACCACCCGGTCAGCGTTGCGCTGCACACGGACGTCGTGGTCGACGTGACCGTGTCGGTGGTGGGCGAGAGCGTCTAAGGACGCGCCGCCCGGCCGGCGCTCCGCGCCAGCCGAAGCCGCCGCAAAGCATTGCAAAAAAGGCAGGAGCCCCGGCTCCTGCCTTTTTTGTTGCCCGCCTGCCTTTGACGGTGCTGTCACGGCGCTGTCGCCAAATGTCCGGCGAAGTGTGTCCGCCCGCCGTTATAATCCCTCCCCATGAACGCGCCCGTCGCCGACCCCCAACTCGATAACCTCAAGGTCCCGCCGCACTCCATCGAAGCCGAGCAATCGGTGCTCGGTGGCCTGCTGCTGGACAATGCCGCCTGGGACCGCATCGCGGACTTCCTGTCCGAGGCGGATTTCTACCGTTTCGACCACCGGATGATCTTCCAGAGCATCGCCCGGTTGATCTCGGCCACCAAGCCGGCCGACGTGATCACGGTCTACGAGATGCTGCAGGTGGCCGGCAAGGCCGAAGAGGTGGGCGGGCTGGCGTACCTGAACTCGCTGGCGCAGAACACCCCCAGCGCGGCCAATATCCGCCGCTACGCGGAAATCGTGCGCGAGCGCTCGGTGCTGCGCAAGCTGGTGACGGTGGCCGACGATATCGCCTCGGCCGCCTTCGCGCCCAAGGGCCGCGAGGTGCGCGAGCTGCTCGACGAGGCCGAGTCCAAGGTCTTTGCGATTGCCGAAGAGGGCTCGCGCGGGCAGAAGGGCTTCCAGGAAATCCAGCCGCTGCTGACCCAGGTGGTGGAGCGCATCGACGAGCTGTATCACCGCGATTCGACCACCGACGTCACCGGCGTGCCGACCGGTTTCATCGACCTGGACAAGATGACCAGCGGCATGCAGCCGGGCGACCTGATCATTGTTGCCGGCCGCCCGTCGATGGGCAAGACCGCGTTTTCGCTGAACATCGGCGAACACGTGGCGGTGGAGCAGGGCCTGCCGGTCGCCGTGTTCTCGATGGAAATGGCGGGCACGCAGCTGGCCATGCGTATGCTGGGCTCGGTCGGCCGCCTCGACCAGCACCGGCTGCGTACCGGGCGCCTGCTCGATGAGGACTGGCCGCGGCTGACGCATGCGATCCAGCGCATGAACGACACCCAGCTGTTTATCGATGAAACCCCGGCGCTGAACCCGATGGAACTGCGCGCGCGCTCGCGGCGCCTGGCGCGCCAGTGCGGCCAGCTGGGCCTGATCATCATCGACTACCTGCAGCTGATGTCGGGCTCCGGCGGCGGCGAGAACCGCGCCACGGAGATTTCAGAAATCTCCCGTTCCCTGAAGGGCCTGGCGAAGGAACTGAATTGCCCGGTGATCGCGCTGTCGCAGCTGAACCGAAGCCTGGAGCAGCGCCCCAACAAGCGCCCGGTGATGTCCGACCTGCGCGAATCCGGCGCCATCGAACAGGATGCCGACGTGATCCTGTTCATCTACCGCGACGAAGTCTATAACGCCGACTCGCAGGACAAGGGCACCGCCGAGATCATCATCGGCAAGCAGCGTAACGGCCCGATCGGCACGGTGCGCCTGACCTTCCTCGGCCAGTTCACGAAGTTCGACAACTTCAGCGGTGGCCCGGCCTTCTTCGACAACGACACCTGACGAAGTCAAGCGGGTTGGCCATCCGCTGTGCCTTCCCGTCTCGTTTGTGCCAAATGCGCGGGCAATGTCCCGGTAACCCTGTAAAATATTGCGCTTTGATGACAGCCGCCATCCGCGGCCGTCATCCAGTGCGTCCGCTTAATCCCGCAACACCATCCGCAGCGACACCACGCTGCCACAAGGAACATTCCATGTTCGGCCGATTCATGCCCACCGAGGGCAAGTTCTTCGAATATTTCAACCAGCACGCCGACTGCGCGGTGACCGCCGCGCATGAACTGCAGGCCCTGGTCAACGACCTGCCCAACGCCGAGGCGCATGCCCGGCGCGTCCAGGCCACTGAAAAGAAGGCCGACCGCATTACGCACGACACCATCGACCTGCTGCACAAGACCTTCATCACGCCGCTGGACCGCGACGAGATCCACAAGCTCATCACGACCATGGACGACATCCTGGACCTGATGGAAGACGTGGCCGAGACCATCTCGCTGTATGACGTGACCAACCTGACCGACGAGGCACTGCGCCTGGCCGCGATCTGCGTGCAGTGCTGCGACCAGGTCAAGATCGCCGTCGGCCTGCTCGAGGACATGGGCAACGCCAGCACCATCCTGAAGACCGCGCAGCAGATCGACCAGCTGGAATCCGAGGCCGACCGCGTGATGCGCTCGGCGATGTCCAAGCTGTTCCGGGACGAGACCGACGTCAAGCGCCTGATCAAGCTGAAGGCGATCTACGAGCAGCTCGAGACGATCACCGACAAGTGCGAGGACGTCGCCAACATCATCGAAGGCATCGTCCTGGAAAACGCCTGAGGCGGCAATCGGCATGCAGACCATACAAATGAGCCTGTGGGTGATCGCCTTGCTGGTGGCGCTGGCACTGCTGTTCGACTTCATGAACGGCTTCCACGACGCGGCCAACTCGATCGCGACGGTGGTGTCCACGGGCGTGCTCAAGCCGCACCACGCGGTGGCGATGGCAGCGATGTGCAACGTCGTCGCGATCTTCGTGTTCCACCTGAAGGTGGCGGCCACGGTCGGCACCGGGACCATCCAGGGCGGGGTCGTGGACCACTATGTCATCTTCGGTGCGCTGGTCGGGGCGATCGCGTGGAACGTCATCACCTGGTACTACGGCATTCCGTCGTCGTCGTCGCATGCGCTGATCGGCGGGCTAGTGGGCGCCGCGGTGGCCAAGGCCGGCACCGGCGCGCTGGTGGCCAGCGGGCTGCTGAAGACGGTGGCGTTCATCCTGGTGTCGCCGTTCCTCGGCTTCCTGCTGGGATCGCTGATGATGGTGATCGTCGGCTGGACCTTCTTCCGCACGCCGCCATCGCGCGTCGACCGCTGGTTCCGGCGGCTGCAGCTGGTATCGGCTTCGTTGTACAGCCTCGGTCATGGCGGCAATGACGCGCAGAAGACCATCGGCATCATCTGGATGCTGCTGATCGCCAGCGGCCATGTGCTGGCCGGCGACCCGCCGCCGACCTGGGTGATCGTCAGCTGCTACGTGGCGATCGGCATGGGCACGCTGTTCGGCGGCTGGCGCATCGTGCGCACCATGGGTCAGAAGATCACCAAGCTCAAGCCCGTGGGCGGCTTCTGCGCGGAGACCGGCGGTGCGCTGACGCTGTTCTTCGCCTCGGCGCTGGGCGTGCCGGTGTCGACCACGCACACGATCACCGGCGCCATCGTCGGGGTCGGCTCGTCGCAGAAGATGTCGGCGGTGCGCTGGGGCGTGGCCGGCAATATCGTCTGGGCCTGGGTGCTGACGATTCCGGCCTCGGCCTTCATGGCGGCGATCGCATGGTGGATCGGGCGCCATATCCTGTAACGCGGGTCGAGCCCGTATAGAAAAAAGCCAGGCATCTGCCTGGCTTTTTTGCTGCTGAATTTCGCTTGCAGCCAGTTTGCTCCCCTCTCCCGCTTGCGGGAGAGGGGCAGGGGGTGAGGGCAGGCACTGGCATACCACCAGCCTATACTTCGTTGGCGAGCCCGGCCCTCACCCCAACCCTTATATGAACACCGCCCCGGTTGCAAGGTTTTGGAACCAGCTTGACGTCGCAGGATGGGGCTGCTGCCTTATATCCGGCCTGGAGCGAGTACTTGTTCTCGCGGGCCACAATGGAAGCTGCTGAGAACCGTCCTCAATCTCTCGCCACGGGCTTGTAAGCCGCTTGGGTTGGGGCAGGTTTGGGTTCCCACGGTCCTACCTGTTTCGTCATTGCTGTTTCTTGCCTGTGCAGCCGTGAAGGTTAATCAAGCGCTGGTTAAGGGAAGGTGATGCCCCCCGGCTCAGGCCGGGCGCAAGCTCACATGTCCGGGATCGTATTGGCGCCCATGGGCCATTAATGCCCAGGCTGTCCGGGCGATCTTGTTGGCCAGCGCCACGACCACCACGTTCTTGGGGCGCCGCTGCAGCATGGACAGTGCCCAGGCCGGCGGATGTTTGGTGCGCGTGAGCATCGTGCGTCCGGCGTTGACCAACTGTCGTCGCACGTAAGCGTCGCCGCGCTTGCTGATGTGACCGAGCCGTACGTTGCCGCCCGTGCCGGTCTGCGCGGGAACCAGTCCCAGGCTTGCAGCGAAGGCTCTGCCTGAGCGGAAGGCCTGGGCACAGCCCATGGTCGCGACCAAGGCGGTGGCGGTAATGGGGCCGACGCCGGGAATCTTCTCCACGATCTGCGCGGCCGGATCAGACCTCAGCCATTCCTGGAGGTCACGCTCAACCAGTTGGATCTGTTCGTCGAGTTCGCGCAGCGCACAGACCTGCCGCTCCAGCGCGCGCATCAACAAGGGCGGTACGACCTGAGCGACCTCAGCCCAGCGCTGGCGCAGCTCGGCCCGGAAGGCCAGCCGCCCCGTGCGGAAGTGCAGGCCATATTCGCCCAGCAGCCCGCGCATCTGGTTGCTCTGCCGGGTGCGCGTCTTGACCAGCCCGTCCCGTATACGATGCAACGAGAGCACAGCCTGCTGCGCTTCGGTCTTGACCGACACGACCGGCATGTCGGGTTGCCGGGCTGCAGTCCAGATGGCTCGGGCGTCCGCCGCGTCGTTCTTGTTCGTACGCACGAAGGCGCGTACGTAACCCGGGTTGAGCAACACCACTTCGTGGCCAAGGCTCTGGATCTTGCGCGCCCACCAGTGGGCACCGCCACAGGCCTCCAGTGCGATCTGCCCAGGCTGGCAATTGGACAGGAATTCGATGAGCGCGGTGCGGCTGAATCGCCGGTTCTGGGGCTTCCCCGTAATGGGGTCTATCCAGTACATCTGGAACACTGTCTTTGCAATGTCCAGCCCATATGTCATAGCATTCATTTGGGCTCTCCTCGACCTTGAGTGTTGGATCGAACTTTCACTCTGGCACATCGATGCCGTCGGTCAAGCGAGAGCCCCTTTGTTTTCTAGGCCGCGGCCTGGCTTGGCGGTAGATGGGCGGTGTTCATTCCATCTCTCCCGCAAGCGGGAGAGGGAGCACCCAAATGGTGATTCAAACTCCTGCGGCTACGCTTCAGCGGTTGGCGAAGGCGGCGATGGGATCGTCGTCGTCGGGCAGCGGCACCGGTTCCGGCACCAGGGGCGCCGGGGCGGGTGAGGGGGCAGGTGTCGCCGGTGCCGGCGGCAGGTTGACCGCACCGGACACCACGCGCCGCGCGCCGTTGTAGCGCGAGGCCCAGTAAGGCTTGCCCATGTCCTCCAGCCGCACGGTGCCGCCGGACGAGGGCGCATGGACAAAGCGGTTCTGGCCGACGTAGATGCCGACGTGCGAGTTGGCGCGGCCGGTGGTGTTGAAGAACACCAGGTCGCCGGAAGCGACTTCGCTACGGTCGAGCGAGCTGCCGCGCGTGCCCATGGCCTCGGTGGTGCGCGGCAGGTTGACGTTTGCCGCGCGCGCGACCACATAGCGCACCAGCCCGCTGCAGTCGAAGCCGGCATCCGGCGTGTTGCCGCCGTAGCGGTATGGCGTGCCGACCAGCGACATCGCCTGGATCGAGATTTCCTCCAGTCCCGCGCTGGGATCGACCATGGACTTGCCGGGCGCACGCGGCGGGCCGCCATGGCGGGACGGTGGCGCGCTCGCGCACGCCGCCAGCAGCAGTGCGGCGGCGCAGAGCAGCGGCAGGCCGGCCCGGACAAGCGGACCCGGCGCTGAGGGAGGATTGGAACAGCTGCTGGTACGGCGCAATGGCATCCCTGGATTCCGGTCGCGGGCCTGCCCGCGCTCCGGAAGCCATGCCGCTACCAGCGTAGCTGGGCGTTGCGCGTACCGGTGCTGAGCTTGATCGACTTGGGCTGGCCCTTGTAGCTGGCCTCGATATTGTAGCTGCCTTCGGGCGCACGTATCAGGCAGCGGGGCCCGGCGGCGCGGAAGGTTGCGACCTCCTGTTCGTCGCGTACCAGCCTGACCGCAACGTCGGACAGGAACTCGCCCGCGGCGCCCTGCGTGAACAGGATGCCGATATTGAAATCTTTCTCGCGCGCCGCCAGTGCCTGGCGCTCGTCTTCGGCGACACCGCCGCAGACATAGCTGACCGGACCCATGGTGCGGATCACCAGGTCGTCAGCCGCGGCGCTGGCCTGAAGCGGGCTGGCCAGCAACATGGCGGCGCCGATCAGCGCGGCCAGGCGGAGATGCTGTGGGTTCATCGACGCCTCCAGTTTTGTGGTGCGGGACAACAAGCGGACGTGCGGACATCATAGCCGCATTGCGCTTGCCGATCACGACAGCGGGCCCGGGCGCCCGTCCGCGTGGAACGGTGCCCGGGCCCGCAGCCCGCGTCAGAGCACGTCGCCGGCGTGGTCGGCCAGGCGCGAGCGCTCGCCGCGCGCCAGCGTGATATGGCCGCTGTGGCTCCAGCCCTTGAAGCGGTCGACCACGTAGGTCAGGCCCGACGAGCCCTCGGTCAGGTAGGGCGTGTCGATCTGCGCGATATTGCCCAGGCAGATGATCTTGGTGCCGGGGCCGGCGCGCGTCACCAGCGTCTTCATCTGCTTGGGCGTCAGGTTCTGCGCCTCGTCGATGATGACGAACTTGTTGACGAAGGTGCGGCCGCGCATGAAGTTCATGCTCTTGACCTTGATGCGCGAGCGGATCAGTTCCTGCGTCGCGGCGCGGCCCCAGTCGCCGGCGCTGTCGTCGCTCTTCTGCAGCACTTCGAGGTTGTCGTCGAATGCGCCCATCCATGGCTGCATCTTCTCTTCCTCGGTGCCGGGCAGGAAGCCGATGTCCTCGCCCACCGGCACGGTCGCGCGGGTGACGATGATCTCGTTGTAGAGCTTCTGGTCCAGCACCTGCTCCAGCCCGGCCGCCAGCGCCAGCAGCGTCTTGCCGGTGCCGGCCTGGCCCAGCAGCGTGACGAAGTCGATGTCCGGATTCATCAGCAGGTTGAGCGCGAAGTTCTGCTCGCGGTTGCGCGCGGTCACGCTCCACACGTTGTTCTTGTGGTGCGTGTAGTCCTTCAGCGTCTGCAGCAGCGCGGTCTTGCCGTTGATCTCCTTGACCTGCGCATAGAGCGGCAGGCTGCCGTCGACAGGCTCGAGGTAGACGAACTGGTTGACCAGGAACGACGGCACCAGCGGACCGGTGAGCCGGTAGAACATGGCGCCGGACTTGGGATCCTGCCAGCTTTCGACGCCCTTGCCGTGCTTGGCCCAGAAATCGCCCGGCAGCTGCATCACGCCCGCGTAGAGCAGGTCCTTGTCTTCGAGGACCTGGTCGTTGAAGTAGTCTTCGGCCGGCAGGCCCAGCGCGCGCGCCTTGATGCGCATGTTGATGTCTTTCGACACCAGCACGACCTGGCGCTCGGGATATTGCTGCTGCAGCGCGCTGACCACGCCCAGGATCTGGTTGTCGGCCTTGCCCTGCGGCAGGCCTTCAGGCGCCTTGATGTCGTTCAGACGGGTCTGGAAGAACAGCTTGCCCTGCGCGTCGCGGTTGCCGAGCCGGGCCAGCGGCAGGCCTTCATCGAGCACGCCGTCGGTGCCGCCCACCAGCGAGTCGAGCGTGCGGCTGACCATGCGCGCGTTGCGCGCGACTTCGCTCATGCCCTTCTTGTGGTTGTCCAGCTCTTCGAGCGTCATCATCGGCAGATAGATGTCGTGCTCTTCGAAGCGGAACAGCGAGGCCGGGTCGTGCATCAGCACGTTGGTGTCGAGCACGAACAGCTTGCTCGGGCCTTCGGCCTTGCGCGTGCGGCGCGTGGTGCCGGTCGACGGCTTGACCAGGCTCACCGGCGCGGCGGCGACGGCCGGCGTCGATACGGCAGGCGTCTCGGTGCTGCGGGCGCGGGTGCCACCGGCGGCCCGGGCCTGGACTTCAGGCGCCTGGGTGTCGCCGGTCTCCAGCAATGCCACGCGCTCGAGCGCCGGCACAGGTTTCTTGCCCTGTGTGGCGGCTTTGGCCTTAGGCACCGCGGAAACCGGAGCAAACTCGCTCGGGTCCAGCAATTGGGCAGGCTTGGCGGGCATGGTAGGCAGCGGCATGCTTGGCTTTCCTTTCAGGGGGACAAGAAGGGGGCGGGAATGTCCGGTCCGCGGCGCGGCGCGAGCTCGGCTGAGTCCGACGTGCTGGACACGGCGAGGCGGAGCCTGGCCGGGACATGCATGCGCGAGGCACCCGGCGCGGACAAACATGAGGACAGGCGTGGCTGCAAACAAAAAAGCCGCCATGCCTGCGGAACAGGGTTGGCGGCTCTTGGGCGGACTGCCGACATGGCAGGTCCGCTACCGGCCTGTGGCACGAAGCGCCTGGGCCGGGGAGTCGAAACAGCGTGGCATCCGGAATCTGAACTCATTACGGGCCAATGTATCCGAAGGCTTTGGGTTTGGCAATTGGGTTTCCCAACCTTTGCCACGGTATGCCACGGCGCGTCCGGATCGAGTCCGTTACGGGCAACGGCGCGCCGACGAAGCTTCAGATGGCGCGCACGATCTCCAGCACTTCGTCGACATGGTTGGGCACCTTGATGCCGCGCAGCTCGTGTCGCAGGATGCCCTTGCCGTCGATGACAAAGGTGCTGCGCTCGATGCCGCGGTGCTCCTTGCCATAGAGCTTTTTCATCTTGATGACATCGAACAATGTGCACACATTGTCGTCGGCATCGGAGATCAGTTCGAACGGCAGTTCGAGCTTGGCCTTGAAGTTTTCATGCGAGCGCAGGCTGTCGCGCGAGATGCCGAATACCTGCACGCCCGCCTTCTCGAAATCTTCATACTGGTCGCGGAAGTTCATCGCCTCCGTGGTGCAGCCCGGCGTGTTGTCCTTCGGATAGAAGTACAGCACCACCGTCTTGCCGCGGTAGTCGGCCAGGCGGAAGGTGGCGTCGCCGGTCATCGGCGCGCTGAAGTCGGGGATGGCCTTGTTGAGACTGACGGTCATGCTTGTGGCTCCTTGGGGGAGGGGCAGGGATCGGTGAGATCGTAGGAATCGGGAGAGGGGCTGCCGCCTCAGCGCGAGCAGATTGGGGCGCCTCGCGCAGACTTCAAGCGTGGCGACTGCTCAACTTTCGCCGGGGCCCGCGTCAGGCGGCCTCGGGCTCGAGCAGCAGCACCGCCGCCACCTTGCGGCCCTCGGCCATCAGGATGTTGTAGGTGCGGCACGCCGCCTGCATGTCCATGGCGTCGACCCCGACATGGCGGCGCGCCAGCGACGCCGTCAGGCGCGGGTGCGGAAAGCGCAGCCGCGCGCCGGTGCCGAGCAGCACCACTTCGGGCCCCAGCTCGGACAGCTGCTCGAAATGCGCGGGCTCCAGGTCTTCGAAACGGTCGACCGGCCAGGGCCGGACTTCGCCCTCCGGCATGACCAGCACCGAGTTGGTGTGCCGGACGAGGTTGATTTCGATATACCCGGGCCCGTAGGCCGTGACGGTGTTGAGCGACTGGGGCTGGTCGGCGTGGAGTTTCACTTGGGGGTCTCGGCGGTGGCCGCCGCGGGCTGGCGGGCCGGTCCGCGGGGCGGATGGCCGGCGGGCCGGGCGGGCAATGGACGGGTGACAGCGTGCAGGCGGCCGCGGTGCGCGCGGACAGCGCACGCTGCAATGCAAGAATCCCTGCCGAAGTCTGTCATAATCCGATAAATTATAGCTTTTGCCTCCCTGTCTGCCACGTTTGCGTTGCATCGCAGCGGACGGCGCCTCCGCCTTCGTTCGATTCGCCCCGAGATTCGCCCCGATTCCCAGTCCGGTGCCGCCGACGCGGCACGCCACGCTTGCCCGACATCGCCGTGAAACCCATCCAGAAATCCAACAAACTCAATAACGTTTGCTACGACATCCGCGGGCCGGTGCTGGAAAAGGCCAAGCAGATGGAGGAAGAAGGGCACAAGATCATCAAGCTGAATATCGGCAACCTGGCCGTGTTCGGCTTCGATGCGCCGGAGGAAATTCAGCAGGACATGATGCGAAACCTGCCGAATTCGGCAGGTTATTCCGATTCCAAGGGCATTTTCGCCGCGCGCAAGGCGATCATGCACTATACCCAGCAAAAAAATATCGAAGGCGTCGGCCTGGATGATATCTATGTCGGCAACGGCGCCTCCGAGCTGATCGTGATGGCCGTCAACGCGCTGCTCAATACCGGCGACGAAGTGCTGGTGCCGGCGCCGGACTACCCGTTGTGGACCGCCGCGGTGAGCCTGTCGGGCGGCACCCCGGTGCATTACATCTGCGACGAGTCCAATGACTGGATGCCCGATCCGGCCGACATCCGCGCGCGCATCACGCCGCATAGCAAGGCCATCGTCATCATCAACCCGAACAACCCCACCGGGGCGCTGTACTCGGATGAACTGCTGCTGGAGATCGTCGCGATCGCACGCGAGCATGGCCTGATCATCTTCGCCGACGAGATCTACGACAAGGTCCTGTACGACGGCAATACCCACACCTCGATCGCCTCGCTGTCGACCGACGTGCTGACGGTGACCTTCAACGGCCTGTCGAAGAACTACCGCTCGTGCGGCTACCGCGCCGGCTGGATGGTGGTGTCGGGCGACAAGCGCCCGGCCATCGACTACATCGAGGGCCTGAACATGCTGTCGTCGATGCGGCTGTGCGCCAACGTGCCGGGCCAGTGGGCGATCCAGACCGCGCTGGGCGGTTACCAGAGCATCAACGACCTGGTCAACGAAGGCGGGCGCCTGCGCCGCCAGCGCGACCTGGCCTACGAACTGATCACCGCGATTCCAGGCGTGACCTGCGTCAAGCCCAAGGCCGCGCTGTACCTGTTCCCGAAGCTGGACCTGTCGATGTACCCGGTGCAGGACGACCAGGAGTTCATCTATGAACTGCTGCAGGAGTCCAAGGTGCTGCTGGTGCAGGGCTCGGGCTTCAACTGGGCCAGGCCCGACCATTTCCGCATCGTGTTCCTGCCGCACGAGGAAGACCTGCGCGAGGCCATCGGCCGCATCGCGCGCTTCCTCGAGGCCTACCGAAAACGCCACGGCAAGGCAGCGGCCTGATCCGGCCGGCCGCGCCGCAACCCATCCTTAGCAACTCAGAAGATTGTCCATGAACCCCATCAAAGTTGGCCTGCTCGGCATCGGTACCGTCGGTAGCGGCACGTTCAACGTGCTCAAGCGCAACCAGGAAGAAATTCGCCGCCGCGCCGGCCGCGGCATCGAGATCGCCGTGGTGGCCGATCTCAACACCGAACGCGCGCGCGAGCTGACCAACGGGGAAGTGGAGATCGTCAGCGACGCCAACGCGGTGGTCAACCGGCCGGACATCGATATCGTCATCGAACTGATCGGCGGCTACGGCATCGCGCGCGAGCTGGTGCTCAAGGCGATCGAGAACGGCAAGCACGTGGTCACCGCCAACAAGGCGCTGCTGGCCGTGCACGGCAACGAGATCTTCGAGGCCGCGCGCAAGAAGGGCGTGATCGTCGCGTTCGAGGCCGCGGTGGCCGGCGGCATCCCCATCATCAAGGCGTTGCGCGAAGGCCTGACCGCCAACCGCATCCAGTGGATCGCCGGCATCATCAACGGCACCACCAACTTCATCCTGTCCGAGATGCGCGACAAGGGCCTGGATTTCGACGCGGTGCTGAAGGAAGCGCAGCAGCTGGGCTACGCCGAGGCCGACCCGACCTTCGACATCGAGGGCGTCGATGCCGCGCACAAGGTCACGCTGATGAGCGCGATCGCCTTCGGCATGCCGGTGCAGTTCGACCGCGCCCACGTCGAAGGCATCACCAGGCTGTCGGCCACCGACATCAAGTATGCCGAGGAACTGGGCTACCGCATCAAGCTGCTGGGCATCACCCGCCGCCGCGACGACGGCGTCGAGCTGCGCGTGCATCCGACCCTGGTGCCGGCCACGCGCCTGATCGCCAATGTCGAAGGCGCGATGAACGCGGTGCTGGTGCAGGGCGATGCCGTGGGCGCGACGCTCTACTACGGCAAGGGCGCCGGCGCCGAGCCGACCGCCTCGGCGGTGATCGCCGACCTGGTCGACGTGACCCGCCTGCACACCGCCGACCCCGAGCACCGCGTGCCGCACCTGGCATTCCAGCCGGATGAGCTGTCGAGCGTGCCGGTGCTGCCGATCGAAGAGATCAACAGCTCGTACTACCTGCGCATGCGCGTGTCCGACGAGACCGGCGTGCTGGCCGAGATCACGCGCATCCTGGCCGAGGGCGGCATCTCGATCGACGCCATGCTGCAGAAGGAATCGCGAGAAGGCGAGCCGCAGACCGACATCATCATCCTGACGCACATCACGCGCGAGAAGCACGTCAACGCTGCCATCGCCAGGATCGAGGCGCTGCAGACGGTGCTGTCCGCCGTGACGCGCCTGCGCATGGAAGAACTGAACTGAGCGCCGCCACCGTACCGCACCCATGAAATACCAGTCGACCCGCGGCCATGACATGCCGCAATCGTTCTCCGAGATCCTGCTCGGCGGCCTGGCCCCGGATGGCGGCCTGTATTTGCCGAAGCAGTATCCGCAAGTCACGGCCGACGAACTCGAGGCCTGGCGCAAGCTGCCGTATGCCGACCTGGCTTATGAAGTCCTGCGCAAGTTCTGCGACGACATTCCCGCCGAGGACCTGCGCGCGCTGACGCGCAAGACCTACACCGCCGAGGTGTACTGCAACGCGCGCGAGGGCGACAACACCGCCGACATCACGCCGCTGCGCACGCTGGGCGAAGAGAGCGGCACCAGGCTGCAGCTGCTGGGCCTGTCCAACGGCCCGACGCTGGCGTTCAAGGACATGGCGATGCAGCTGCTCGGCAACCTGTTCGAGTACGCGCTGGCCCGGGCCGGGCAGGAGCTGAACATCCTGGGCGCCACCTCGGGCGACACCGGCAGCGCCGCCGAATACGCGATGCGCGGCAAGCGCGGCATCCGCGTCTTCATGCTGAGCCCGCACCGCAAGATGAGTGCGTTCCAGACCGCGCAGATGTTCAGCCTGCAGGACCCGAACATCTTCAACATCGCCATCGACGGCGTGTTCGACGACGCCCAGGATATCGTCAAGGCGGTCTCCAACGACCACGATTTCAAGGCGCGCCAGAAGATCGGCACGGTCAATTCGATCAACTGGGCGCGAGTGGTGGCCCAGGTGGTGTACTACTTCAAGGGCTGGCTGCTGGCGACCGATGGCCCGGGCCAGAAGGTGTCGTTCTGCGTGCCGTCGGGCAACTTCGGCAATGTCTGCGCCGGCCATATCGCGCGCATGATGGGCCTGCCGATCGACAAGCTGGTGGTCGCCACCAACGAGAACGACGTGCTCGACGAGTTCTTCCGCACCGGCGCCTATCGCGTGCGCAAGTCGGCCGAGACCTACCACACCTCCAGCCCCAGCATGGACATCTCCAAGGCCTCGAACTTCGAGCGCTTCGTGTTCGACCTGCTGGGCCAGGACGCCGGCAAGCTGGCGGCGCTGTTCCGCGACGTCGAAGAGAAGGGCGGCTTCGACCTGTCGGGCACGCCGGAATTCGACCGCATCCGCCAGTTCGGCTTCGTCTCGGGACGCAGCACGCACCAGGACCGGCTGGCGACCATCCGCGACCTGTCGTCGCGTTATGGCGTCACCATCGATACCCACACCGCCGACGGCATCAAGGTGGCGCGCGAGCATCTCAGCGCCGGCGTGCCGATGGTGGTGCTGGAAACCGCGCTGCCCGCCAAGTTTGCCGACACCATCCGCGAAGCGCTCGGCCGCGAGCCGGAGCGCCCGGCGAAGTTCGAGGGCATCGAGAGCCTGCCGCAGCGCTTCGAGGTGATGCCGGCCGACGCCGCGCAAGTGAAGGCCTATATCGCCCGCCACACCGGCCTGTAAGCGCGCGGGGCGCGGACGTGGCTGCGGCGCCGCCGCGTGCCGGGTCCGGGCCAACTCGCTACAATCAGGCTGCGGGCCCGATCTCCGGCCCCCGCATGGCCAGCCCCGCGCGCGGGTGCCGGCCATGCGCGGGCCGTTTTTCATGGGCCAACCCTTTCCCACATCGCACCATGACCCAAGCCGCAGCACCTTCCCGTCCCCCGATGCTGACCCTGGCCCAAGCGCTCGACGCGCTGCTTGGCGCCGCCCGTCCGCTGGCGCAGGCCGAGTCCATCGACACGCTCGCCGCCAACGGCCGCGTGCTGGCCGCCCCGGTGACGAGCACGCTGCGCGTGCCGCCGGCCGACAACACCTCGATGGACGGCTACGCGCTGCGCGCCGCCGACGTGCCGGCCGCGGGCACGCGGCTGCGCGTGTCGCAACGGATTCCCGCCGGCCATGTCGGCACCGCGCTGGAACCCGGCACCGCGGCGCGCATCTTCACGGGGGGCTTGATCCCGCCCGGCGCCGATGCCGTGGTGATGCAGGAGCAATGCGCGGCCGACGGCGACGACGTGATCGTCAACCACGTGCCGCAGTCCGGCGAATGGGTGCGGCGCGCCGGCGAGGATATCGAAGCCGGCAGCGTGATCCTGCCGGCCGGCACGCGGCTGACGCCGCAGGCGCTGGGGCTGGCCGCGTCGGTCGGCCAGGCCAGGCTGGACGTGGTGCGCCGCGTGCGCGTCGCGGTGTTCTTCACCGGCGACGAACTGGCGATGCCGGGCGAACCGCTCAAGCCCGGCGCGATCTACAACTCCAACCGCTTCACGCTGCGCGGCCTGCTGGAAAACCTGGGCTGCGAGGTCAGCGACTTCGGCATCGTCCCCGATACGCTGGCCGCCACGCGCGAAACCCTGCGCCGCGCGGCGCACGGACATGACGTGATCATTACCTCGGGCGGCGTCTCGGTCGGCGAGGAAGACCATATCAAGCCCGCGGTCGAGGCCGAAGGGCGGCTCGACCTGTGGCAGATCGCGATCAAGCCGGGCAAGCCGCTCGCGTTCGGGCAGGTCGGCAGCGGCAGCGAGCCGGCGTTTTTCCTCGGGCTGCCGGGCAACCCCGTGTCCAGCTTCGTGACCTTCCTGCTGTTCGTGCGCCCGTTCCTGCTGCGCCTGCAGGGCGTGGCCGACGTGGCGCCGCGGCGCCTGCCGCTGCGCGCCGATTTCGAGCTGAACAAGGGCGACCGCCGCAACGAGTTCCTGCGCGCGCGACTCAATGCCGAGGGCGGGCTCGACCTGTTCCCCAACCAGAGCTCGGGCGTGCTGACCTCGACCGTCTGGGGCGACGGCCTGATCGACAATCCGCCCAACCAGGCGATCGCGCGCGGCGACACCGTGCAGTTCATTCCGTTTGACGGCCTGCTCGCGTAGCGGCCGGCATGACCAGGATGCCCAGGATATAGAAGGCAGCGATGATCATCGAACTCCGATTCTTTGCCAGCGTGCGCGAGCAGCTCGGCGTGTCCGCCGAGCGTGCCGAGGTGCCGCCCGAGGTGCGCACCGTCGGCGCGCTGCGCCAGTGGCTGCGCCAGCGCGGCGGCGCCTGGGCCGAGACCCTGGCCGAGGGCCGCGCGCTGCGCATGGCCGTCGACCACGCCGTGGCCCGCGCCGATACCGCGCTTGCCGACGGCTGCGAAGTCGCGTTTTTCCCGCCTGTGACCGGAGGCTGAGATGAGCGTCAGGGTGCAGCGTGAGGATTTCGATCTCGGCGCGGAAGTCGCGGCACTGCGCGCCGGCAATCCGCAGGTCGGCGCCGTAGCCAGCTTTATCGGCACCGTGCGCGATGTCAGCGAGGGCAGCGCCGTCAGCGCGATGGAGCTGGAGCACTACCCGGGCATGACCGAGAAGGCGCTGGCGCAGATCGAAGCCGCGGCGTGCGCGCGCTGGGAACTGCTGGGCGTCACCGTCATCCATCGCGTCGGCCCGCTGCTGCCGCTGGATCAGATCGTGCTGGTCGCGGTGGCATCGAAGCATCGTGGCAATGCCTTCGCCGCGTGCGAATTCATCATGGACTACCTCAAGTCCGAAGCGCCGTTCTGGAAAAAGGAAGAAACGCCGGAGGGCGCGCGCTGGGTCGATGCACGGGTCACCGATGAAGACGCGTTGAAGCGCTGGGGCATCGAGTCGATCAACGCCAGCGGCGAGGAGCAGCCCTGATGGGCCCGTTGGGGTTTGTCGCCGTCGGTGTCGGCGCCGCGGCAGGGGCATGGCTGCGCTGGGCATTCTCGGTACTGTGGAATGCCATCAACCCGGCGATGCCTTATGGCACGCTGGCGGCCAACCTGCTGGGCGGCTACCTGATCGGGCTGGCGGTCGGCTTCTTCGATACGCATGCCGGACTGCCGCCGGAATGGCGCCTGCTGGCCATCACCGGCTTCCTCGGCGGGCTGACCACGTTTTCGACGTTCTCGAGCGAGGTCGTGGCCAACCTGATGGCCGGTGACTACGGCTGGGCGGCGATGCACTTGCTGCTGCATCTGGGCGGCTCGTTGCTGCTGACCGCGCTGGGGCTCTGGAGCTACCGCGTGCTGGCCTGATCCGCGTCCCGGATCAGCGCGATCAGCGCGGCATTGAAGGCTGGCGCCTGCTCCATATGCGGGCTGTGGCCGGCCTCGGGCACCACGCTGAACCCCGCCGCGGGGTGCAAGGCCCGCGTGGCGAGGCCCACCGACGGCGCGTACAGCCGGCTGGCTGCTCCATACAGATGGAACAGCGGCAGCCGCGCCGCGCGCAGCGTGTCGCGGAAATCCTGCCGCGCCATGTCTTCCCACAAGCCGGCCAGCACCGTGGCGTCGCACTGCCGCGCCATGTGCGCGATGCGCTGCGTCGCCGCCGGCTCCGGACGCCGGCCCGCCGCCCACAAGCCTGATGCCACCGACGGCGCCAGCCGGAGCCAGTCGGCGCGCACACGGTCCGCCATCTGGCTGGCGTGGGCCATGTCGTAATGGCCGTGCAGCCCATGCGGCCAGCCCGGGCCGGTAATCATGCGGGGCGTCATGTCGATGCTGCCCACCGCCGCCAGCGGCAGCTGCGGCTGGTCGCGCAACAGTGCCCAGGCCACCATCGCGCCCATCGACCAGCCCGCCACCACCACGTCAGCCAGTCCCAGATGCGCGACCAGCGCGGCCACGTCGCGCGCAAGCGCTGCGACGCCAGCGCCCGCGCGCTGCCGCGACAGGCCGTGGCCGGCATGGTCGGGGGCGATCACGCGGAAGCCGGCCAGCGCCAGTGCGCGCTGTCCGTCGAAGGCCGTGCCGTCGACCGACCAGCCATGCAGCAGCAGCAAGGGCCGGCCCTGTCCGGCTTCGCGCCAGCCGGGCAGGGCCCCGCGTGCCGGATGGACGACATAGGGCGGCGCGGCGGGACTGGCAGGGAGCGGTTCGGAAGCGTCCAACGGCGTGTCTCGGCTGGCGGGAGGGGAGGAAGGCGCCCGGCATATCGCCCGGGGTGAGGGTGCCCCTCTATTGACATCCACGCTGCGCAATTTATACGATGAAACATGAATCAGATATCAGGTTTTGCCTGAGTGGCGGTTCCAGGTGGCGGCAGGGACGACGGCGGGGGCGAGGAGGCGCCTGTGGTCGCCTGTCGGCGCCGGCAACACAGGCAGCGGTCGGCATTTCCAAGACAAGGCGCCCAGCGCCACCGGAGACAAGATGTCCACCACCCAGACTGGCGACACCGGCATAGCCGACGCCGACGCCACCGGCCCTGCCGGCGGCATGGGCCCGCCCAAGACCGCGCGCGGGCAGAAGACACGCGAAGCGCTGCTGCGCGCCGCCGAGAAGGTGTTCGGCGAGAAGGGCTACTACGCCGCGTCGATCTCCGAGATCACGCAGGAAGCCAAGGTGGCGATGGGCACCTTCTACCTGTACTTCAAGGACAAGGAAGATATCTTCCGCGCGCTGGTCGCGCACATGCTGGAACTGGTGCGCGCGCACCTGCGCAAGCACGTTGCCGCCGCCGAAACCCAGATGGAGGCCGAGCGCCTGGGCCTGAAGGCGTTCCTGTCCTTCGTTTCGCGCCACAAGAACCTGTACCGGATCGTACTGGATTCTTACTCGGTCGACGAGACCATCTACAGCAGCTATTTCCAGGTGTTCGCCGAGCTCTACAGCCGGCGCCTGACCCGCGCCGAAGAGCAGGGCGAGATCGTGCCCGGCGATGCCGAGGTGCGCGCCTGGTGCCTGATCGGGATCAGCAATTTCCTCGGCATGCGCTATGCGCGCTGGAAGCGGCCGCCTTCGATGGAGAAGGTGGTCGACACCGCTTTCGACCTGATCGCGCACGGCCTGCAGCCGCGCCAGACGCGATAGGCGCGGGCGGCGCGCAATGCGCCGCAAGCCGGCATGCCACGCAGTTGCAGCAGGTTTCAGCCCTACCAACACAAACGAGACCGAACCCAGGAGACCGCCATGCATCGCAACCCCCACGCTCTGCGCGTCCTCGCCATGGCCGCCGCGCTGCTCGGCGCCGGCGCCGCGCTGGCCAAGGACATCCGCATCGCGCACGTCTATGACAAGACCGGCGCGCTCGAGGCCTATGCCAAGCAGACCCAGACCGGCCTGATGATGGGCCTGGAATACGCCACCAACGGCACCATGACCGTCAACGGCAACAAGCTGGTGGTGATCGAGAAAGACACCCAGGGCAAGCCGGACGTGGCCAAGGCCCAGCTGGCCGCGGCCTACAGCGACGACCGCGCCGACATCGCGGTGGGCCCGACTTCATCCGGCACGGCGCTGGCGATGCTGCCGGTGGCCGAGGAATACAAGAAGGTGCTGCTGGTCGAGCCCGCCGTGGCCGACTCCATCACCGGCGACAAGTGGAACCGCTATATCTTCCGCACCGGCCGCAATTCGTCGCAGGACGCGATTTCGAATGCGGTGGCGCTGGACAAGCCGGGCGTGCAGATCGCCACGCTGGCGCAGGACTATGCCTTCGGCCGCGACGGCGTCAAGGCCTTCAAGGGCGCGCTCAAGCACGCCAGGATCGTGCATGAGGAGTACCTGCCGACCAATACCACCGACTTCACCGCGGGGGCGCAGCGGCTGTTCGATTCGCTCAAGGACAAGCCCGGCCGCAAGGTGATCTTCATCATCTGGGCCGGCGCCGGCAACCCGTTCAAGATCGCCGACCTGGACCCCAAGCGCTACGGCATCGAGATCGCCACCGGCGGCAACATCCTGCCCGCGATGGCCAGCTACAAGAACTTCCCGGGCATGGAAGGGGCCACGTACTACTACTTCGGCATCCCCAAGAACAAGGCCAACGAATGGCTGGTGTCCAACCACTACAGCAAGTTCAAGACGCCGCCCGACTTCTTTACCGCCGGCGGCATGAGCGCGGGCATCGCCCTGGTCGAGGCCCTGAAGAAAACGCATGGCGACACCGGCACCGACAAGCTGATCGCGGCGATGGAAGGCATGTCGTTCGACACCCCCAAGGGCAGGATGACCTTCCGCAAGGAAGACCACCAGGCGATGCAGTCGATGTACCACTTCAAGATCAAGGTGGACCCGGCCTTTGCCTGGGGCGTGCCGGAGCTGGTGCGCGAGATCAGGCCCGAGGAAATGAACGTGCCCGTGCGCAACCACCGCTGATGGACGCGCCAGCCACCTTCGCCAGGCCCGCCCCGGCGCCGTCGCAGCCGGCGGGCCAGCCCGCGGGCGCGGCGGCGTCCGCGGCGCGGCCGCTGCTGGAAACGCAGGGGCTGACCATTCGCTTTGGCGGCCACGTTGCCGTCAATGCGGTGTCGTGCGCGTTCCGGCCCGGCGAGCTGACCTGCATCGTCGGGCCCAACGGCGCCGGCAAGACCACGTATTTCAACCTGATCTCGGGGCAGTTGCCGCCCACCGCCGGGCAGATCCTGCTCGATGGCGAGGACGTGACGCGCCTGCCGGTGTCGCAGAAGACCCGGCGCGGCATCGGCCGCGCGTTCCAGCTGACCAGCCTGTTCCCGCAGCTGTCGGTGCTGGAGAACGTGCGGCTGGCGGTGCAGGCGCGGCAGCAGCGCGGCATCGATTTGTTCTCGATGTGGTCGGGCCACCGCGACCTGCAGGCGCAGGCCATAGCCATCCTGGAGCGCGTGGCGCTGGCCGGCAAGCGGCAGCTGGCGGTGGCGTCGCTGCCGCACGGCGACCAGCGCAAGCTGGAGGTCGGCATCCTGCTCGCGCTGCAGCCGCGCGTGTTCATGTTCGACGAGCCCACCGCGGGCATGAGCGTCGACGAAGTGCCGGTGATCCTGGACCTGATCCGCGAGATCCGCCAGGACCGCAGCAAGACCGTGCTGCTGGTCGAGCACAAGATGGACGTGGTGCGCTCGCTCGCCGACCGCATCATCGTGCTGCACAACGGCACGCTGGTGGCCGACGGCGACCCGGCCGAGGTGATCGCGTCGCCGGTGGTGCAGCAGGCTTACCTGGGCCTGCCCGAAGAGGAGGGCCGCCATGGCTGACGTGACCGCGGCGGAGCCGATCCTGCAACTGCAGGGCGTGCAGACCCATATCGGCCCGTATCACATCCTGCATGGCGTCAGCTTCGCGGTGCCGCGCGGCGGCGTGACCATGCTGCTGGGGCGCAACGGTGCCGGCAAGACCACCACGCTGCGCACCATCATGGGCCTGTGGCAGGCCAGCGCCGGCACGGTCCGCTTCAACGGCGCCGACATCACGCGCCACAGCACGCCGGCGATCGCGCAGGCCGGCATTGCCTACGTGCCCGAGAACATGAGCGTGTTCTCCGACCTGACCGTGGCCGAGAACATGCGCCTGGCCGCCCGCACCGGCGCCATCGACGAACGCCGGCTGGACTGGGTGTTCCGCATGTTCCCGGCGCTGAAGACCTTCTGGCACCAGCGCGCCGGCGTGCTGTCGGGCGGGCAAAAGCAGATGCTGTCGGTGGCGCGCGCCATCATCGAGCCGCGCCAGCTGCTGATCGTCGACGAGCCGACCAAGGGCCTGGCGCCGGCGATCATCCAGAACATGATCCATGTGTTCCGCGAGCTGAAGCAGACCGAGGTGTCGATCCTGCTGGTGGAGCAGAACTTCCATATGGCGAAGTCGGTGGGCGATACGGTGGCGGTGATGGACGACGGCCGTACGGTGCATACCGGCACGATGGCGGCACTGGCGGAGGATGAAGGGCTGCAGCAGCGGCTGCTGGGTTTGTCGCTGGCGGCGCATCAGTAGCGAAGACGATTTCCAGGACCGACGGTTGGCTCCCCTCTCCCGCTTGCGGGAGAGGGGCAGGGGGTGAGGGCAGGCGCTGGCATACCGACAGCTTCGCTTCGTCGACGCGCCGGCCCTCACCCCAACCCTCTCCCGCAAGCGGGAGAGGGAGCACACAGCGCGCGGAAAATTGCCGCGGCAGGACGAGACAGATGACAACTTCAACCACCTTGCCGGCCGCAAGCCCGGCCGCACCGCCCGGCGTCCGCCTCGACTGGACCCCGCTGGCGCTCGCCCCGCTGCTGATGCTGCTGGCCTTCCCCCTGATCGGCAGTCCCTCCACCTGGCTGACGCTGACCATTGCCGGCCTGGCGATGGGCATGATCATCTTCGTGGTCTCGTCCGGCCTGACGCTGGTGTTCGGCCTGATGGACGTGCTCAACTTCGGCCATGGCGCCTTCATCGCACTGGGCGCGTATGTCGCGGCCTCGGTGCTGCTGCCGCTGGCGGGCTGGGTCGAGGCCGACAGCCTGGCGCTGAACCTGTCGGTCTTTGCCCTGGCGATCGTCGCGGCGATGGTCGCGGCCGGCGCGGTCGGGCTGTTTTTCGAGCGCGTGGTGGTGCGTCCGGTCTACGGCCAGCACCTGAAGCAGATCCTGATCACGATGGGCGGCATGATCGTCGCCGAGCAGCTGATCAAGGCGATCTGGGGCCCGGAAACCATCGCGCTGCAGGTGCCCACCACCTTCCGCGGCGCGGTGCTGCTGGGCGACGCCGCGATCGAAAAGTACCGGCTGATCGCGATGGCGCTGGGGCTGGTGATCTTCATCGCCATGCTGCTGCTGCTCAACCGCACCCGCATCGGCCTGCTGATCCGCGCTGGCGTCGAGAACCGCGAGATGGTCGAGGCGCTCGGCTACCGCGTGCGCCGCCTGTTTATCGGCGTGTTCGTCGCGGGGGCGGCGCTGGCCGGGCTGGGCGGGGTGCTGTGGGGGCTGTACCAGCAGAACATCACCGCGGCGATCGGCGCGCAGGTCAATGTGCTGATCTTCATCGTGATCATCATCGGCGGGCTCGGTTCGACCACGGGCTGTTTCGTCGGCGCGCTGCTGGTGGGGCTGATGGCCAACTACACCGGCTTCCTGTTCCCCAAGGTGGCGCTGTTTTCCAACATCCTGCTGATGATGCTGATCCTGCTGTGGCGCCCGCAAGGGCTGTTCCCGGTGGCGCGGCGCTGAGGGCAACGACCATGATCCGACTTCTCTCCGGCGACCTGCCGCGCAGCCGCGTGCTGGCGGCGCTGTTGCTGCTGATCCTGGTGGCGCTGGCGTGCGCGCCGTTTGCGTTCCCCGGCGCGCGCGCGCTCAACATGGCGGCCAAGATCTGCATCTTCGTCGTGCTGGTGGCCAGCTACGATTTGCTGCTGGGCTATACCGGCATCGTCTCGTTCGCCCACACCATGTTCTTCGGCATCGGCGGCTATGGCGTGGCCATCGCCATGTCGCGCATGGAGCCGGGCTGGGGCGCATTGCTGGCCGGTACCGCCGGCGCGCTGGCGGTGTCGGCGCTGCTGGCGTTCCTGATCGGCTTGTTCTCGCTGCGGGTGCGGGCGATTTTCTTCGCCATGATCACGCTGGCGGTGGCCACCGCCTTCGCCACGCTGGTCTCGCAGCTGTCGGAGTGGACCGGCGGCGAGGACGGCCTGACCTTCAAGGTGCCCGAGGTGCTGCGGCCCGGCTTCATGCTGGCCGACACCGAATGGCTGGGCGTGCCGCTGAGCGGCAGGCTGCTCAGCTACTACCTGGTATTTGCCGGCGCGCTGGTGCTGTTCCTGGCGCTGCTGCGCATCGTCAACTCGCCCTTTGGCCGGGTGCTGCAGGCGATCCGCGAGAACGACTTCCGTGCCGAGGCGATCGGCTACCGCACCGTGGTGTACCGCACCGTGTCGACGGTGCTGTCGGCCATGTTCGCCACGCTGGCGGGCGTGCTGATGGCGGTCTGGTTGCGCTACAACGGCCCCGACACCTCGCTGTCGTTCGAGATCATGGTCGACATCCTGCTGATCGTGGTGATCGGCGGCATGGGCACGCTCTACGGCGCGGTGATCGGCACCGTGCTGTTCCTGGTGGCGCAGACCTACCTGCAGGACGTGATGAAGCTGGCCAGCGACGGCACCGCCGCGCTGCCGCTGCTGTCGGCGCTGCTGCACCCCGACCGCTGGCTGCTGTGGCTGGGCCTGCTGTTCGTGCTGAGCGTCTATTATTTTCCGCAGGGCGTGGTGGGGCGGCTGCGCGGCAGCGCGCCGGTCCAGGACATCGCCAGCTGAGCGGAGACTGCCCATGTACGTGATCGACTGGCTGCACCGGAACGCGCAGCATTTCCCCGACAAGGTCGCGCTGGTGGACGTGGAGAGCGGCCGCCACGTGACCTATCGCCATGTCGACGAGCGCGCCAGCCGCTTTGCCGAATACCTGCGCGACCATCTGCGCCTGGCACCGGGCACGCGCGTGGCGGTGCTGGCGCACAACAGCTCTGACTACCTCGAGATGCTGTATGGCTGCGCCAAGGCGGGCATGGTGATGGTATGCCTGAACTGGCGCCTGCCCGCGGCCGAACTGCTGCCGATCCTGCAGGATTGCACTCCGCAAGTGCTGGTGGCGGGCGACGGCTTCCTCGGCGTGGCGGCGGAGCTCGCCCGTGCCATGCCGTTGCGCGCGGTGCTGCACCTGGCCGATGACGAAGCCGCCGACGTGCCCGGCGGCTGGACCGAATATGAAGCCGTGCTCGATGCCGCGTCCGGACGCATCATCGAGATGCCGTGCCGCGACGAGCATGAAATCTGGCACCTGCTGTACACCTCCGGCACCACCGGCAAGCCAAAGGGCGTGATCCAGACCTACGGCATGGTGTTCTTCAACGCCGTCAACGCGATGCTGGCGAACCAGATCACGCGCGATGACGTATTCCTCAACGTGCTGCCGTTCTTCCATACCGGGGGGCTGAACCTGTACGCCAACCCGGTGCTGCACGCCGGCGGCACGGTGCACATCATGCGGCAGTTCGAGCCACAGGCGGTGCTGGCCCGGCTCGACCGCGGCAGCGGCGAGGGCATCACCATGTTCTTCGCGGTGCCGGCGATCTACCTGTTCCTGAGCCAGCATCCGCGCTTTGCCCAGACGGACTTGTCGGGCGTGCGCAATATGGCGGCAGGCGGCTCGCCGGTGCCGCGGCCATTGCTGGAGGCCTACCTGGCCAAGGGCGTGACCATCCGCTTCGGCTTCGGCATGACCGAGACCGGACCCACGGTGTTTGTTTGCGACGAGGACACCGCGCGCCGCAAGCTCGGCAGCATCGGCAAGCCGGTCGGGTCGATGCTGACCCGCATCGTCGATCCGCTCGGCGTGGAGGTAGGCCCTGGCGAGCGCGGCGAATTGCTGATCAAGGGGCCGGGCGTGACGCCGGGCTACTGGAACCTGCCCGAGGCCACCGCGCAGGCGCTGCGCGACGGCTGGCTGCATTCCGGCGACATCGCCTATTGCGACGAAGACGGCGACTACTACATCGTCGACCGCGCCAAGGACATGTTTATCTCGGGCGGCGAGAACGTCTATCCGGCCGAGGTCGAGAACGTGCTGTTCCAACTGCCGGGCGTGGCCGAGGCCGCGGTGATCGGCACGCCAGACCCGCGCTGGGGTGAGGTCGGCATGGCGCTGGTGGTGCTGCGCCCCGGTGCCGCGCTGGACGCCGATGCCGTGGTCGCCCACTGCAAGGCGCACCTGGCCGGCTACAAGGTGCCGCGCCAGGTGCGCTTTCTCGAGGCGTTGCCGCGCACGCCGTCCGGCAAGGTGGAAAAGCACAAGCTGCGTGCGGGCCTTGCCGGCAACAACGGCTGAGGCGCGCACCAGTTGTCGTGGTTCTTGACGTTGTACCGTTGTTCGCGGTCGCAGTCTTCGCAGCTTTCGCAGTCTTCCATCGACGTATGTCTCGACGGCCCCGGCACGGGGCGACAGAAGGAGGTTGACATGCAATCCACGCAGCATTCGCCGCGGTGGCACCGCGGCCTCAGGCTCACGGCACTGGCGGCGGCCGCATCGCTGCTGGCGGCCTGCGGGTCCAGCGACGACAACGGCAACGGCAACGGCGGCAAGCCCAATACCAAGCCCGCCTATATCGGCGCGGTCACCATCAACAGCTACGACGGCGCCACCGACGACCTGCTGACCGCGGGCCTCGGCAAGGACGGGCTGGCCAGCAGCACGGCACCGCTGCCGCTCAACCCGACCGCGCCGACCGCGGCCGAACTGCGGCGCTATGCGATCTATACCAACTACCGCGCCATCGTCGACACCAGCGCCGGCGGCGGCTATGGCTCGCTCTACGGGCCCAACGTCGATGCGCAGGGCAACGTCACCGCGTCGGAAGGCAAGGTCGCGGGCGTCGAGTACCTGGCGTATTCGGACGACGGCTCGGGCCAGCAGAACGTGACCATGCTGGTGCAGATCCCGACCACGTTCAACCCCGCCAGGCCGTGCCTGATCACCGCGACGTCGTCGGGCTCGCGCGGCGTGTATGGTGCCATCGGCACCGGCGAGTGGGGCCTGAAGCGCGGCTGTGCGGTGGCCTATACCGACAAGGGCACCGGTGCCGCGCCGCATGACCTCGATACGGACACGGTGGCGCTGATCGACGGCACCCGCACCACGCGCGCGGCCGCCGGCAACAACGCGCACTTCGCCGCGCCCGCCGGCGCCACCTCGCTGGCGGAATTCACTGCCGCCAATCCGCACCGGCTCGCGTTCAAGCACGCGCATTCGCAGCGCAACCCGGAGAAGGACTGGGGCAAGTTCACGCTGCAGGCGGTGGAGTTTGCGCTGTGGGCCATCAATGACCGCTTCGGCGCCGTGTCGGCCAACGGCACGCGCCAGCGCACGCTGGACCAGGACAAGGTGCTGGTGATCGCATCGAGCGTGTCCAATGGCGGCGGCGCCGCGGTGGCGGCCGCGGAGCAGGATGGCGGCGGCCTGATCGACGGCGTGGCGGTGGCCGAGCCCAACCTGAACATGCCGCCCAACACCGGCATCGTGGTGCGCCGCGGCGCGGCCCAGGTGGCGGCTTCGGGCCTGACGCTGTACGACTACACCACCACGGCCAACCTGCTGCAGCACTGCGCCGGGCGCGCCACCGCGCTGACCCAGGCGCCGTTCTACGCCAACCCCACCATGGCGCCGTTCTTCGCCGCGCGCTGCCAGACGCTGGCCGAGAAAGGGCTGGTCACCGGCGCCAACACGGACCAGCAGAGCGCCAGCGCGCTGCAGGCGCTGCGGGCCGCGGGCTGGGAACCGGAATCGGATGACCTGCACCCGTCGCTGGCTGCGTTCGACGTAGCGGCCGCGATCGCGGTCACCTACGCCAACGCCTATGCGCAAGCCAGCGTGACCGACCGCCTGTGCGGCTACAGCTTTGCCGCGACGCTGACGGACCTGAAGCCCGCCGCGATCGCGCCGGCCCCGCTGGCGTCGATGTACGCGACCGGCAACGGCATTCCGCCGCAGGCGCCGGTCCAGCTGATCAATGACCGCGATCCGCAGCACGGGCCTTACCTGAACCTGCCGTCCGTATCCGCCTCGACCCAGCGCGCCGACCTGAACTACGACGGCGCCAGCTGCCTGCGCAACCTGCTGACCGGCTCCGATGCGGCGGCACTGGCACTGCAGGCCGGCCAGGCGCTGACGCTGCGCAATGGCAACCTGCGCGGCAAGCCGGCGCTGATCGTGCATGGGCGCAGCGACGCGCTGCTGCCGGTCAACCATACCTCGCGCCCGTACCTGGGCCTGAACCGCCAGCAGGAAGGCGTGACCAGCAAGCTGTCCTACGTCGAGGTCGAGAACGCCCAGCATTTCGATGCCTTCATCGGCGTGGTGCCGGGCTACAGCAACCGCTATGTGCCGCTGCACGTCTACCTGAACCGGGCCCTCGACGCGGTCTACGACAACCTGACCACGGGCAAGGCGCTGCCGCCGTCGCAGGTGGTGCGGACCACGCCGCGCGGCGGCACCCTCAACACGCCGGCGCCGGCGCTGCTGCCGACCAACGTGCCGCCGATCGCCGCCACGCCGGCGCCCGGCAACGCCATCACCGTCAACGCCAATACCGTACAGGTGCCCGACTGATGCACGACGACCCGCCGCGCGTCCTGTCGCAACGCGATTTCGACCGCTTCGCCGCGCTGTCGCGCGACGATAACCCGATCCACTGCGATCCGGCCTTTGCCCGTGGCACGCATTTCGGTGCCACGGTGGCGCACGGCATGTTGCTGTTCTCGCTGCTGTGCGCGCACAGCGCGCGGCAGTTGCCGCGGCCGGCTTTGCCGGTCGCGCAGGCGCTGATGTTTCCCGCGCCGGCGTTCGTTGGCGATGCCGTGCAGTTCGGCCTGTCCCCGCAGCCGGCGCCGTCGGGGCTGACGGCCTATGCCACCACGGTGAGCAGTGTGGGTAACGGCCAGACGCCGCGGGTGACGGCCACCGGCGCATCGCGCTGGCTGGCGGACGCGAGTCCTGCGGCACTGGCCGGCCTGCCGGCGGGACCGGAACCTGCGGCCGAGGACGGCGACGCCGCCCTGTACGGCCTGCGTCCGGGCCAGCATGCGGCCGCCGTGCGGACCTTCACGGCGGCGGACCTGGACGAGTACATCGCGCTGACCGGTGACGCCAACCCGTTCCACGCCGATGCGGGCTTCGCCCGCGCGCGGGGCTTTGCCGGGCCGGTGGTGCCGCTGCCGTTGCTGGCGGGCATGTTCTCCGACCTGCTCGGCACCCGGCTGCCCGGGCGCGGCACCGGCTGGATGAAGCAGTCGCTGCGGCTGGCCGCGCCGGCCCGGCTCGATGAACCGCTGACGGCGCGGGTGCGGATCGTGCGGCTGCGGGCGGACAAGGAACTGGTCAACCTGGCCAGCGTGGTCATCGGCGCCGACGGCCGGGTGGTGGTGCAGGGCGAGTCGCTGGTGCTGGTGCGCAACCTGGCCGACAAGGCTGCCGACCGCGCGGCGTAATGGCGCGCGTACCGCGGGCATCACATGCCGGCGCGGCAGCATAGATGCTGCGCAATGCGGATTACGCGATTCCGCGCGGAATGCGGCCTTGAAATGTCACGGCAAAGCCTTATCTTTCGGTATGACATCGAGTGTCCGGCAGGGCATACGGGCGCGCCGGCAAGCGGCCGGCGCCAGCGCCCCCGCATCAGGACACGACCTATCCGAGAGAGGGAATCCTTATGCGTCTTGACAAGCTGACCACCCGGTTCCAGGAAGCGCTGGCTGATGCGCAAAGCCTGGCGCTGGCCAACGACAACCAATACATCGATCCGCAGCACGTGCTGCGTGCCCTGCTGGCGCAGGACGACGGCGCCGCCAAGGCGCTGCTGGCGCGCGCCGGCGCCAACGTGCAGGGCCTGCAGACGGCGCTGGACGCCGCCATCAAGCGCCTGCCGCAAGTGCAGGGCACCAGCGAGGTCCAGATCGGCCGCGACCTGGTGAACCTGCTCAATGCCACCGAGAAGGAAGCGATTAAGCGCGGCGACCAGTTCATCGCCAGCGAGCTGTTCCTGCTGGCCGTCGCCGACGACAAGGGCGATGCCGGCCGCCTCGCGCGCGAGCACGGGCTCAACCGCAAGTCGCTGGAAGCGGCGATCCAGGCCGTGCGCGGCGGCGATTCGGTCAACAGCGCCGAGGCCGAAGGCCAGCGCGAGGCCCTGAAGAAGTACACCATCGACCTGACCGAGCGCGCTCGCATCGGCAAGCTCGATCCCGTCATCGGCCGCGACGACGAGATCCGCCGCGCGATCCAGATCCTGCAGCGCCGCACCAAGAACAACCCCGTGCTGATCGGCGAGCCGGGCGTCGGCAAGACCGCCATCGTCGAAGGCCTGGCGCAGCGCATCGTCAATGGCGAGGTGCCCGAGAGCCTGAAGAACAAGCGCGTGCTGGTGCTGGACATGGCCGGCCTGCTGGCCGGCGCCAAGTACCGCGGCGAGTTCGAGGAGCGGCTCAAGGCGGTGCTGAACGACGTCGCCAAGGACGAGGGCCAGACCATCGTCTTCATCGACGAGATCCACACCATGGTCGGCGCCGGCAAGGCCGAGGGCGCGATCGACGCCGGCAACATGCTCAAGCCGGCGCTGGCGCGCGGCGAGCTGCACTGCATCGGCGCGACCACGCTGGACGAATACCGCAAGTACATCGAGAAGGATGCCGCGCTCGAGCGCCGCTTCCAGAAGGTGCTGGTCGACGAGCCGACCGTGGAGGCCACCATCGCCATCCTGCGCGGCCTGCAGGAAAAGTATGAGCTGCACCACGGCGTCGAGATCACCGACCCGGCCATCGTCGCCGCGGCGGAGCTGTCGCATCGCTATATCACCGACCGCTTCCTGCCCGACAAGGCCATCGACCTGATCGACGAGGCCGCCGCGCGCATCAAGATGGAAATCGATTCCAAGCCGGAGTCGATGGACAAGCTCGAGCGCCGCACCATCCAGCTGAAGATCGAGCGCGAGGCGGTCAAGAAGGAGACCGACGAGGCTTCGCTGAAGCGCCTGGAGCTGATCGAGCAGGAGATCGCGCGCCTGGAGAAGGAGTACGCCGACCTCGACGAAATCTGGAAGGCCGAGAAGGGCGCCGCGCAGGGCACGGCCGCGCTGAAGGAAGAGATCGAGAAGGTCAAGCTCGAGATCGCCAAGCTGCAGCGCGAAGGCAAGCTCGACAAGGTGGCCGAGCTGCAGTACGGCAAGCTGCCGGGCCTGGAAGGCAAGCTCAAGGCCGCGACCGATGCCGAGGCGCGCGAGCAGAAGCAGCCCAACAAGCTGCTGCGCACGCAGGTGGGCGCCGAGGAAATCGCCGAAGTGGTCAGCCGCGCCACCGGCATCCCGGTAGCGAAGATGATGCAGGGCGAGCGCGAGAAGCTGCTGAAGATGGAAGACCGCCTGCATGCGCGCGTGGTCGGCCAGGACGAGGCCGTGCGGCTGGTGTCCGACGCCATCCGCCGTTCGCGTGCCGGGCTCGCGGACGAGAACCGGCCTTATGGCTCGTTCCTGTTCCTGGGCCCGACCGGCGTCGGCAAGACCGAGCTGTGCAAGGCGCTGGCCGAGTTCATGTTCGATTCGGAAGAGCACCTGATCCGCATCGACATGAGCGAATTCATGGAGAAGCACAGCGTCAGCCGCCTGATCGGCGCGCCGCCGGGATACGTCGGCTATGAAGAAGGCGGCTACCTGACCGAAGCCGTGCGCCGCAAGCCGTACAGCGTGGTGCTGCTCGACGAAGTCGAGAAGGCCCATCCGGACGTCTTCAACGTGCTGCTGCAGGTGCTGGACGACGGCCGCCTGACCGACGGCCAGGGCCGCACCGTGGACTTCAAGAACACCGTGATCGTGATGACGTCCAACCTCGGTTCGCAGATCATCCAGTCGATGGCGGGCGAGCCGCAGGAAGCGATCAAGGGCGCGGTCTGGCAGGAAGTGCGCACGCATTTCCGGCCGGAATTCCTCAACCGCATCGATGAAGTCGTGGTGTTCCACGCGCTCGACCAGAAGCATATCGAGTCGATCGCACGCATCCAGCTGCAGCGCCTGCAGGCCCGCCTGGCCCGCATGGACATGACGCTGGAGGTCAGCGACGACGCGCTGGAAAAGATTGCGAGCGCGGGTTACGACCCGGTGTTCGGGGCGCGGCCGCTCAAGCGCGCGATCCAGCAGCAGATCGAGAACCCGGTGGCACGGGCCATCCTCGAAGGCAAGTTCGCGGCCAAGGACGTGGTGCCGGTGGATTATGCGGACGGCGAGTTCACGTTCGGGCGGAAGCTGGATTGATCCCCGCTGCGCCTCCCCGCAAGGGGGCGCCGACAAGCATTGCGAAACCATCCCTGCGCGAGCGCGCAGGGATTTTTTTTCATCGTCGACGCCGTGTAATGCGGTCCGCATGCGTGCAAATATTTCACGCGGCAATGGGTGGCGGGGCGGCGGCCGCCAAGGCATGGCAGGCCGGCACCGAGTGGCACGCTTTTCGCGTTGCAAAAGGGTTGAGTTTCCGTACAAGGCGCTGCGCCGACGCAGCCCGATCCCCCAGGAGCCCTTTATGAACGACAAGCCTTTCCTCACAGACGTCAAGACGCTGCGTGAGCGTGCCCGCCAGCACATCGATGAAGGGGCGGTGACCGCGGGCTATGCCGCCGATCGCGACACCGTGCTGAAGCTGCTGAACGACGCGCTGGCCACCGAACTGGTCTGCGTGCTGCGCTACCGCCGCCATTACTTCATGGCCAAGGGCCCGAACTCGAAGAGCGTGGCCGATGAATTCCTGGCGCATTCCAACGAAGAACAAGGCCATGCCGACCAGATCGCCGAGCGCATCGTGCAGCTGGGCGGCGAGCCTGACTTTGCCCCGGACGGCCTGACCAGCCGCTCGCATGCTGAATATGTGGCCGGCACCTCGCTGACCGACATGATCAAGGAAGACCTGGTGGCCGAACGCATCGCCATCGACAGCTACCGGGAAATCATCCAGTTCCTGGGCGAGCGCGATCCGACTTCGCGCCGGCTGATGGAATCGATCCTGGCCGTGGAAGAGGAGCATGCCGACGAGATGGCCGACCTGCTGAGCCGGCAGGGCGGCGGCTGATGCGATTGCCGCGCACTTGATATGGGTCAAGCCGCGGCGGCGGCCGGCCCGATAAGATCGGCCCTGTCATGGAGATGCGGGGGCGCTCTTCATGACTTGTCTACCCGTTTCCAGAATGGAAACTTCGCCCGCACCGGTTTGCCGGTGCGGGCGTTTTCTTTTGTGCGTGCCGTCGGAGCCACCTGCGCGCGCAAGCTTCCGTGCCGGCGCGTGCCCCAACGGGCATGCCCATATTTCCGCCGGATCTTATGCAGAAAACGGCGAAGGATCGGCGAAAGCCTTCGTTCCGTTCCGGTTGCCCCGTCGGTAGTCTTGCTCCTGACACAAGCCGGCCCCGCCAGGGCAGGCAATGCAAACAGGCGCACGGCGCCATTCACGACACTGACGGGAGCAACACAAGATGATCCGCAAACTGGCCATCGGCCTGGCTGTCCTGGCAGCAATCAGCGCGGCGCAGACCGCGAGCGCTGCCAACCTGCTGAACGTTTCCTACGATCCGACGCGTGAGCTGTATGTCGATGTCAATGCCGCCTTTGCCAAGGCCTGGAAGGCCCAGGGCGGCGACGCCGTCAGCGTGCGCCAGTCGCACGGCGGCTCGGGCAAGCAGGCGCGCTCGGTCATCGACGGGCTCGACGCCGACGTGGTCACGCTGGCGCTGGGCTACGACATCGACGCCATCGCCGAGAAAGGCCTGATCAAGCCGGACTGGCAGAAGCGCCTGCCGCACAATGCCTCGCCGTACACCTCGACCATCGTGTTCCTGGTGCGCAAGGGCAATCCCAAGGGCATCAAGGACTGGGGCGATCTGGTCAAGCCGGGCGTGCAGGTGATCACGCCCAATCCCAAGACCTCGGGCGGGGCACGCTGGAACTACCTGGCGGCGTGGGGCTATGCATTGCGCCAGCCGGGCGGCAACGATGGCAAGGCGCGCGAGTTCGTCGGCGAACTGCTCAAGCATGTGCCGGTGCTCGACTCCGGCGCGCGCGGCGCCACCACCACCTTTGTCGAGCGCGGCCTGGGCGATGTGCTGATCGCCTGGGAAAACGAAGCCATCCTGGCGATCAAGGAGCTGGGCCCGGACAAGTTCGACATCGTCGCGCCGTCGGTGTCGATCCTGGCGGAGCCGCCGGTGGCGGTGGTTGACAAGGTGGTCGACAAGAAGGGCACGCGCAAGGCGGCCGAGGCCTACCTGCAGTTCCTGTACACCGAGGAAGGGCAGGAGATCGCGGCGAAGAACTACTACCGCCCGATCTCGCAAAAGGTCGCGGCGAAGTACGCGGCCAATTTCCCGAAGGTGAAGCTGTTCACCATCGACGAGGTGTTCGGCGGCTGGCAGAAGGCGCAGAAGACCCACTTCGCCGATGGCGGCTCGTTCGACCAGATCTACCAGCCCGGCAAGAAATAAGAGCCCCAGACCGGCGGACCGGGCCGCGTGGGGCGGCCGCAGCGCCCGCCGGTCCATCAGACCAAGGAAGCCCGATGTCCATCCTGACGCTGTCCGGCAGCCCGTCGGCCCAGTCCCGCTCCGGTCTCGTGCTGGCGCACGCCCGCATCGAAGCGCCGCTCGACGCGGTGCCCGGCGCCTATGTCCGGCGCGCCGCCGCCACCGCGGTGGCCGAGCGATGTTCCGCCTGATCTGATGGATTGACCGCAGTGGCGCCGGCCCGCCCGGCGCAACGGCAGCGACGCCATGCCACCCGCCACGCGGGGCCGGCAGGGAGGCTGGCTGCCGTGACCATCCCGGACATCGATCTGGCCCGCAGCACCTCGGCGCGGGCCCAGGAGGACCTCACATGACAACAACCGACCCGCTGCGCACGGCAAACCAGCGCCGCCGCCTGGTTACCGCCGCGCTGGTGCTTGCCGCCGGACTGGCCTACGGCCTGCTGCCCGGCCGCGCCCAGGCGCAGTCGAACCATATCGATCCCAAGGTGCTGCGCATCGGCTACCAGAAGTACGGCACGCTGACGCTGCTGAAGGCGCGCGGCACGCTCGAGAAGCGCCTCGCGCCGCAAGGCATCAGCGTCAGGTGGACCGAGTTTCCGGCGGGGCCGCAACTGCTTGAAGGACTCAATGTCGGCGCCATCGACTTCGGCACCGTCGGCGAGGCGCCGCCGATCTTTGCCCAGGCCGCGGGGGCGCAGCTGGTCTACGTCGGCAACGAGCCGCCGGCACCGGTGGCCGAGGCCATCGTCGTGCCCAAGGGCTCGGCGCTGCGCTCGGTCGCCGACCTGCGCGGCAAGCGCGTGGCGCTGAACAAGGGCTCGAACGTGCATTACCTGCTGGTGCGCCAGCTGGAGCAGGCCGGCATTCCCTACAGCGAGATCCAGCCGGTCTACCTGCCCCCGGCCGATGCGCGCGCCGCCTTCGAGCGCGGCGCGGTGGATGCCTGGGTGATCTGGGACCCGTTCCTCGCCGCTGCCGAGAAGCAACTGGGCGCGCGCGTGCTCGCCGATGGCCGCGGCGCGGATGGCAGGAACGTGGTCAGCAACCACCAGTTCTACCTGGCCTCGCGCCCCTATGCACAAGCAAGGCCGGAGATCGTCAGCCTGATCCTGGACGAATTGGCCACGCTGGGCACCTGGGCGCAAAAAAACCCCAAGGAGGCCACCACGGTGCTGACCGGTGAAACCGGGCTGCCGGCCGATGTGCTCGCGCTTGCGGTCTCGCGCTTCTCGTACGGCGCGCGTCCGGTCAGCGCCGAGGTGCTGGCCGAGCAGCAACGCATTGCCGATGCGTTCCATGCGCTGAAGCTGATTCCCAAGCCGGTCAGGGTTGCCGATGCGCGCTGGAACGCGCCGCAGCAGCAGGCCCGGCGATAACACACCAGCGAACAAGAACAGGAGCACGACATGCAGGTATTCTGGTTTATCCCCACCCATGGCGACAGCCGCTACCTCGGCACTTCGGAAGGCGCGCGCGAGGTCAGCTTCGATTACCTGAAGCAGGTCGCCGTGGCCGCCGATACGCTGGGCTACGAAGGCGTGCTGATCCCGACCGGGCGCTCGTGCGAAGACCCATGGGTGGCGGCATCGGCGCTGGCGGCCGTCACGCAGCGCCTGAAATTCCTGGTCGCGGTGCGCCCCGGCCTGATGGCGCCGACGCTGGCGGCGCGGATGGCGGCAACCTTCGACCGCATCTCCAACGGCCGGCTGCTGATCAACCTGGTCACCGGCGGCGATACCGCCGAGCTGGAAGGCGACGGCCTGTTCCTGGACCACACCGCGCGCTACGAGGCCTCGGCCGAGTTCCTGCGCATCTGGCGCCAGGTGCTGGCCGCCAGCCATGACGGTGACAAGGTGGATTTCGAGGGCAAGCACCTGAGCGTGAAAGGTGCCACCGTGCTCTATCCGCCGCTGCAGCAGCCGCATCCGCCGGTGTACTTCGGCGGCTCGTCGGCGCCGGCGCATGCGCTGGCCGGCGAGCAGGTCGATACCTACCTGAGCTGGGGCGAGCCGCCCGCTGACGTGGCGCAGAAGCTCGACGACGTGCGCCGGCAGGCCGCGCGCCATGGCCGCACGGTGAAGTTCGGTATCCGCCTGCATGTGATCGTGCGCGAGACCGAAGCCGCTGCCTGGGCTGCAGCGGACGACCTGATCAGCCGGCTCGATGACGAGACCGTGGCGCGTGCGCAAGCCGTGTTCGCCAAGATGGATTCCGAAGGGCAGCGCCGCATGGCCGCGCTGCACGCCGGCGGCACCCGCCGCACGCGCGAGGCGCTGGAGATCAGCCCCAACCTGTGGGCCGGCGTTGGCCTGGTGCGCGGCGGTGCCGGCACCGCGCTGGTGGGCGATCCGCACACCGTGGCCGAGCGCATGCGCGAATATGCCGAGTTGGGCATCGATACCTTCGTGCTGTCCGGCTACCCGCACCTGGAAGAGGCCTATCGCTTTGCCGAACTGGTGTTCCCGCTGCTGCCGCGCTCGGTGCGCGACAAGCTGCCGGGCAGGGTGCTGTCGGGCCCGTTCGGTGAAGTCATGGCGACTGGCATCGTGCCGCGCGCCGCGCAGAGTTGAGGGGACGGCAAGCATGAACGCTCCTCTGTTACTACCGTCGCGCCAGGCACCCCGGGCACTGGCGCGCGCGCTGGCGCCGTGGATCGTGCCGGTGTTGCTGATCGTTGCATGGCAACTGGCCTCGCAGAACGGCTGGCTCTCCAGCCGCGTGTTGCCGGCCCCGCTGGCCGTGGTGCAGGCCGCCTGGGAACTGGCGCGCTCGGGCGAGTTGTGGAAGCACGTAGGGGTCAGCACCTGGCGCGCGCTGCTGGGGTTTGCCATCGGCGGCGGGCTGGGCCTGCTGCTGGGGCTGCTGACCGGCACCTTCCGCAGCGCCGCCACGCTGCTCGACAGCACGCTGCAGATGGTGCGCAACATCCCGGCGCTGGCGCTGATCCCGCTGGTGATCCTGTGGTTCGGCATCGACGAGACCGCCAAGCTGTTCCTGGTGTCGCTGGGCGTGTTTTTCCCGGTGTACCTGAACACCTACCACGGCATCCGTTCGGTCGATGCGGGGCTGGTCGAAATGGCGCGCAGCTACGGCCTGTCCGGCTGGCAGCTGTATCGCGAGGTGATCCTGCCCGGCGCGCTGCCGGGCATCCTGGTGGGGGTGCGCTTTGCGCTCGGGCTGATGTGGGTGGTGCTGATCGTCGCGGAAACCATCTCCGCGCAGTCGGGCATCGGCTACATGACCATGAATGCGCGCGAGTTCCTGCAGACCGACGTGGTGCTGGTCGGCATCCTGCTGTACGCGCTGCTGGGCAAGCTGGCCGACTGGCTGTCGCGCGGGCTGGAGCGCTACTGGCTGCGCTGGCACCCCGGCTACGCCGCGGCCTGAGCGGCGCGGCATCCAATCAAGGCAAGGAGAGCGAGATGCAGATGTATCCGGTGGAACAGGCGGCCCTGGCCGAGCTGGAAGCGGGCCTGGCGCGGCGCCAGGCCACCCCGGCGGCGGCCGCGGCGCCCGAGGCGCCTGGCAAGGCGGCGGGCGGGGTGGCGCTGCGCGTGAGCCAGGTGGTCAAGCGCTACGACGGCCGCGCGGTGCTGCACGACGTGGCGCTCGACGTCGCGCCGGGCGAGTTCGTGGCCATCGTCGGTCGCAGCGGCTGCGGCAAGAGCACGCTGCTGCGGCTGGTGGCCGGGCTGGAAGCGGCCGATGGCGGCAGCATCACGGTCAGGGGCGAGGCCGTTGCCGCGGGCCGCGCGCGGGCGGCCGACGTGCGCGTGATGTTCCAGGACGCGCGGCTGCTGCCGTGGAAGCGCGTGCTGGACAACGTGGCGCTGGGCCTGCCGCGGGCACGCCGCGCCGAAGCCGCCAGGGTGCTGGCGCAGGTAGGCCTGGCCGAGCGCGCGCAGGCGTGGCCGGCGCGGCTGTCCGGCGGCCAGCGCCAGCGCGTGGCGCTGGCGCGCGCGCTGGTGCATCACCCGCAGCTGTTGCTGCTCGACGAGCCGCTGGGCGCGCTCGATGCACTGACACGCATCGAAATGCAGGCGCTGATCGAAGCGCTGTGGCGCAGGCTGGGCTTTACCGCGCTGCTGGTCACGCACGACGTGTCCGAAGCGGTGGCGCTGGCCGACCGCATCGTGCTGATCGAGGACGGCCGCATCGCCATGGACACGCGCGTGGCGCTGGCGCGTCCGCGCGAACGCGGCACCGCTGGCTTTGCGCAACTGGAGGCCGAGGTGCTGCAGAGGGTGATGCGGCCGTCGCCAGCTGCGGCCGGTGCTGCCGGTGCGCAGCCTGCCGCGCCAACTGCGGTGGCGCCGCTGAATGTGAGCTGGGCGGCCTGACGGCATCGCGCCCGGCCACGCATGGCCTTAGTGCCGGCCGCGCATATCGTCAGTGCCGAATCTTCATACGCCGGCGCCCGCCAAGCTCCTATCATGAGCAGGCAGGGGCTGCTGGCATCGCGCTTGCCCTTACCAATCAGACCGCCGGCCCGAGCGGCCCGGTCAACCCAAGGATCACCATGCCAGGCGTGCATGAACCCGCGGGCGCAGCGTCTGCGCTCCAACGCTATCTCGAATCGCTGCCGCGCCAGCCGCTGGCGGACCGGCAACTGTGGCGCGATGCGCGCGGGCAGGTGCAGGGCCAGTTCTTCAACTGCTCGCTGACCAGCGCGTTCGAGCCGCTGGTCACGCTGGCCGACCGGCAGGTGGTGGCGCATGAAGGCGCCATCCATACCTACGCCGAGGACGGCGTCGGCCTGGCGGCGTGGAAGCTGTTCGCGATGGCGGCGGACGACCACACGCTGGTGTCGCTGGACCGGCTCTCGCGCCTGTTGCATGCCATCAACTACTTTGCCGCGGACGGCGAGCACAAGCTGGTGCTGAACGTGCACAACCGGCTGCTGGCCGCGGTGGCCGACGACCACGGCGCGGCCTTCCGGCGCGCGCTGCAGTCGCTGGGGTTGCCGCTGGAGCGCTTTGTGATCCAGGTGCCGGCCAGCGCCAATGACGACCTCGGGCTGCTGCTGCATGTAGTCGGCAACTACCGGCGCAATGGCTTTGCGGTGAGCCTGCAGGCCTCGGATCCGGCGGAGGCGGGGGCGCTGATGGCGCATGCGCTGCCGGACTGGCTCAAGCTCGACATGCGCCGCACCTGGACCGACCGCCAGCTGTCCGGCCTGCGCGCCAGCGCGGCCAGCGCCGGCGTCACGCTGATCGGGCGGCGCCTGCAGGATGCCGAGAGCATCGAGCGCCTGCAGGCCGCCGGCATCGGGCTGGGGCAGGGCGCCTTTGCCGGCGGGCTGGTGAGCGCGGCCGGGCTGCGCGCGGTAGACGGTGCGGCTGCGCATGCCGCAAGACCCCATGCACTGAGCGAGGAACCGGTATGACGCAATCGGACAGGACCGCGCCGGGCCGCGCCACGCGGCTGGAAATTCCCCGTCATCTGCAGATGCTGACGGTGCCGGGGTTGCACGGCAGTGGCCCGGGGCACTGGCAGAGCCGCTGGGAACAGCAGTTTCCGGACTGGCAGCGGGTCGAGCAGCACGACTGGTCGCGGCCGAGCCTGCCGCTGTGGGCCGAGCGCGTCTCGGAAGGCGTGATGCGGGCCCGGCGCGTGGCCGCGCGCGGCGCCGTGCTGGTGGCGCACAGCTTCGGCTGCCTGGCCACGCTGCGCCAGGCGGCGCTGGACCCGGTCGGCATCGCCGGCGCGTTGCTGGTGGCGCCGGCGGATCCGGACAAGTTCGGCGTGGCGGCATTGCTGCCGGCCTACCGGCTGCCGTTCCCGACCATACTCGCGGCCAGCCGCAACGACCCGTGGATGCCGCAGCGCACCGCATTCTCGTGGGGCACGCTGTGGGGCAGCGAGCTGGTCGACGTCGGCTATCTTGGGCATATCAATGCCGATTCGGGCCTGGGCGAGTGGCCGGAAGGCCTCGCGTTGCTCGATGCGCTGGTGCAGCGTATCGCCCAGGCCGGCGACAGCGGCACCGCAAGTGCTTCAACCACCCCTTGGGAGGCAGGGGTGGAGGTCGCCTCGACGGTCCCTTATATCTAAACCGTCTAAGAAAATTCATAAAGATTCGTTCTTTTTATAAAGGCGGCTCTGCAGAATCTGTCTCGTAGGCCGGCGCAATATGCGCCGGCGTCATAAAGAACGGCGTGCCGGACCGGGCCCAGCCTGGCAGCGCACCGCTCACAGACGAGACGACATGCCTCCATCCATCTCCCTGGCGGACACGCCGCCGCCAGTCGCCCCCCGCGCGCCCGAGTCCGGCGCGCGCGCGCCGCGCAACCCGTCCAGGCAGCGCTTCACCGTGCTGCCGGGCTTCGGCCTGTCGCTCGGGTTCACGCTGTTCTACCTGACGCTGATCGTGCTGGTGCCGTTGTCGGCCACGTTCCTGAAGACGTTTACGATGACGTGGGACGCGTTCTGGAGCGCGATCACGGCGCCGCGCGTGGTGGCATCGCTGCAGCTGAGTTTCGGCGCGTCGCTGATCGCGGCCATCGTCAATACGGTGTTCGGGCTGATCGTGGCATGGGTGCTGGTGCGCTACCGCTTCGTCGGCAAGCGCCTGATCGATGCGCTGGTCGACCTGCCGTTCGCGTTGCCGACCGCGGTGGCGGGCATCGCGCTGACCGCGCTGTTCGCCGGCAACGGCTGGATCGGCCGCTACCTGGAGCCGCTCGGCATCAAGGTCGCGTTCACGCCGCTGGGCGTGGTGGTGGCGCTGACCTTTATCGGCCTGCCGTTCGTGGTGCGCACGGTGCAGCCGGTGCTGGAAGACGTCGAGCAGGAACTGGAAGAAGCGGCGGCCAGCCTGGGTGCCAACCGGCTGCAAACCTTCCGCCGCGTGATCCTGCCGGCGATCCTGCCGGCGCTGCTGACCGGCTTCGCACTGAGCTTCGCGCGCGCCACCGGCGAGTACGGCTCGGTGGTGTTTATCTCGGGCAACATGCCGATGGTGTCGGAGATCGCGCCGCTGATGATCTATTCCAAGCTGGAGCAGTACGACTATGCCGGCGCCACCGCGGTGGCGGTGGTGATGCTGGTGATCTCGTTCGCGCTGCTGCTGCTGATCAACCTGCTGCAGGCCTGGACGCGCCGCCACCAGTCGGGTGCGCGCGCGGCGCTGGCACCGGAAGCGCCCGCCACGGGCAAGGAGTTCTGAGATGGCCGGAGCAATCTCGGCACGCCTCGGCGGGCAGGGCGGCGCCAGGGCCCACCACCGCTTCGATGCAACGGGCGAGGCGCCATGGGTGCGCTACACGCTGATCGCGGTGGCGGTGCTGTTCCTGACGCTGTTCCTGTTCGTGCCGCTGGCGTCGGTGTTCTATGAAGCCTTGCGCAAGGGCGTGCAGACCTACTGGGAAGCGTTGGTCGAGCCCGACGCGCTGGCCGCGATCCAGCTCACGCTGACGGTGGCGGCGATCGCGGTGCCGCTGAACGTGGTGTTCGGCGTGGCGGCGGCGTGGGCCATCGCCAAGTTCGATTTCCGCGGCAAGAACCTGCTGATCACGCTGATCGACCTGCCGTTCTCGGTGTCGCCGGTGATCTCCGGCCTGGTCTACGTGCTGCTGTTCGGCGCGCAGGGCTGGCTGGGGCCGTGGCTGGAAGCGCACGACATCAAGATCATGTTCGCGGTGCCGGGCATCGTGCTGGCGACGATCTTCGTGACCTTTCCCTTCGTGGCGCGCGAGCTGATCCCGCTGATGCAGGCGCAGGGCAGCGAAGAGGAGGAGGCTGCGATCGTGCTGGGCGCGTCGGGCTGGCAGACCTTTCGCCATATCACGCTGCCCAATATCCGCTGGGGCCTGCTGTATGGCGTGATCCTGTGCAATGCGCGGGCGATGGGCGAGTTCGGCGCGGTGTCGGTGGTGTCGGGCCATATCCGCGGGCTGACCAACACCATGCCGCTGCACGTGGAGATTCTTTACAACGAATACAACTTCGCGGCCGCGTTCGCGGTGGCGTCGCTGCTGACACTGCTGGCGCTGGTGACCCTGGGCATCAAGACGCTGGTGGAATGGCGCGCCCGCAAGGAAACCGAAGAGGCCGCGCCGGAGCGGCCGCTGGCAAGCCTGCCGGCTTCAGTGCAAGGACAAGCATCATGAGCATCCAGGTCAAGAACGTAGAGAAGCGCTTTGGCGATTTCGTCGCGCTGGACCATGTCTCGCTCGATTTCGAAGAGGGCGAGCTGACCGCGCTGCTGGGGCCGTCCGGCTGCGGCAAGACCACGCTGCTGCGCATCATCGCCGGCCTCGAGCGCGCCGATGCCGGCCAGATCCTGCTGGCGGGGCGCGATGCCTCGGACCAGCATGTGCGCCAGCGCCAGGTGGGCTTCGTGTTCCAGCATTACGCGCTGTTCAAGCATATGAGCGTGTTCGAGAACGTCGCCTTCGGCCTGCGCGTGAAGCCGCGCGCCGAGCGCCCGAGCGAAGCGCAGATCCGCGAAAAAGTGCATGCGCTGCTCGATCTCGTGCAGCTCGACTGGCTGGCCGATCGCTACCCGTCGCAACTGTCGGGCGGGCAGCGCCAGCGCATCGCCCTGGCGCGCGCGCTGGCGGTGGAGCCGCGCGTGCTGCTGCTCGACGAACCGTTCGGCGCGCTCGATGCCAAGGTGCGCAAGGAACTGCGCCGCTGGCTGCGGCGCCTGCACGACGAGCTGCATGTGACCAGCGTGTTCGTCACGCACGACCAGGAAGAAGCGCTGGAAGTGGCCGACCAGGTGGTGCTGATGAATCGCGGCCGCGTCGAGCAGCACGGCTCGCCCGAGGCGGTCTACAACCATCCGGCCACGCCGTTCGTGTTCGGCTTCCTCGGCAACGTCAACCTGTTCCACGGGCGGCTCGAAGTGGGCGAGAGCGGCGGCCTGCTGCATACCGGCGAGGCGGTGCTGCCGGTGGTCGGCAGCGGCCACGAGAGCGCCGGCGATGCGGTCGCCTATGTCCGCCCGCACGACCTGGACCTGGAGCGCTATGCGCCCGGCGCCGACGGCATTGCCGTGACGCTGCGCCGTGCATTGACGCTGGGCCCGGTGGCGCAGCTCGAGCTTGAGCGCGAAGACAACCAGGACGTGATCGAAGTGGCGCTGCCGCTCGAGCGCTTCCGCCACGCGGGCTTCCGCGAGGGCGAGCTGCTCGCCGTGCGCCCGCGCCAGCTGCGCGTCTTTACGCAAGCCAACGGCACCGCCCCCACCCAAAAACCAGAGGCCGCACGATGAACTTCCAGCAACTCCGTTCGATCCGCGAGGCGGTGCGCCGCCAGTTCAACCTGACCGAGGTCGCCAACGCGCTCTATACCTCGCAGCCCGGCGTGTCGCGCCAGATTCGCGAGCTGGAAGAGGAACTGGGCGTCGAGATCTTCGAGCGCTACGGCAAGCGGCTGACCGGGCTGACCGAGCCCGGCCGCGAGATCGTGCGCATCGTCGAGCGCCTGCTGCTCGAGGCCGAGAACCTGCGCCAGGCCGGCGACGAATACGCCGGCCGCCACACCGGCCGGCTCACCGTCGCCACCACCCACACGCAGGCGCGCTATGCCTTGCCGCGCGTGGTGCAGGCCTTCCGCCGCGAATACCCGCATGTGACGCTGGCACTGCAGGAGGCGTCGCCGACGCATATCGTCGAGCTGCTGCTGACCGGGCAGGCCGATATCGGCATCGCCACCGAAGCGCTGGCGACCGAGGCCGGACTGACTTCGTTCGAGGCGTACAGCTGGCAGCACGTGCTGGTGGTGTCGCCGGACCACCCGCTCACGCGGCTGCCGGAACCGACGCTTGAAGACGTCGCCGGCTTCCAGCTGATCACCTACGACGCCGGCTTCACCGGCCGCCGCAAGATCGACAGCGCCTTTGCCGAGGCCGGCCTGCAGCCCGAGATCGTGCTGACGGCGCTCGACGCCGACGTGATCAAGACCTATGCCGAACTGGACCTGGGCGTCGGCATCATCGCCTCGATGGCCTATGACGAGCGCAAGGACTCGGGCCTGGTGCGGATCTCGGCCGACCACCTGTTCGCGCCCAACACCACCAGCGTGGCGGTGCGCCGCGGCGCCTACCTGCGCGGCTATGCGCACGCCTTCATCAACATGTTCGCGCCGCACCTGTCGCGCGATACCGTGAGCAGCGCGCTGTCCGAGCAGGACCGCCAGGCCCTGGCGGCCTGACCGGCGCGCGTCGCCGGCGGCACCTGCGCGCGCTGGGGGCCACGCCGTCCGCACCCGCACGGTGCCGTTCGCACCCCGTGCCCGCCGTTCGTCGCAACAGACTTTCTTCAGCCCCCGCCGCGGGGTACATTCCCTGCACGTGCCCGCGCTGGCATTCCGGCTGGCGCCGCACGTGTACCGCAGCGCAACAAAGTTTGCGCACGGCCGCCGGTCGGCAAGGACCGGGCAAGGGAGAGAGAGACGATCATGCGCGACGACGAACCGCTGCTGCGCTGGCAGTGGCGTGGCTATGCCCGCAACCACCAGCATCCCCGCAACCTGCTGCTGCATATTGTGGCCGTGCCGATGTTCATGGCCGGCACCGTGCTGGGCCTCTACGGCTTGCTGCGCCTGAACTTGCCGGCGATCGCGCTGGGCCTGGTCTGCATGGGCATGTCGATGGCGCTGCAGGGCCGCGGCCACCGGCTGGAAGCCCATGCGCCGGAGCCGTTTGCCGGGCCCGCTGACATCGCGGGACGGATTCTGGCCGAGCAATGGATCACCTTTCCGCGCTATGTGCTGTCGGGGCAATGGTGGCGCGCGCTGGTCGGCCGCGACCCGGCGCCTGTGCGTTCCGGCGATGCGACCGGACAGGGTGGCTGACGACCCGCATGTCGCCGTCACATCACCTGCTGTATTGCGCACGGCGAAAGCCGCGCTAACATGAACGCCATGGACCGCTGCTTCTCACACGCCTGCACCGCCATCCCGTCGCGCCTGAATATCCTCGGGCGCGACCTGCTGTTCGTGCTGTGCATGAACTCGGTGATCGCCATCAGCCTGAACTACGGCTTCCAGACCGGCGGCTCGCTGTGGCACAACTTCGTCTACAGCCAACTGATCGGCCTGTCGATCTGGGCGCTGATCGACATCCCGCGGGTGGTGATCTGGTGGAACGACCGGCCGCGGCGCTGGCCGTTCCTGCTGCTCGCCGCCGCGGCGGTGCCGGCCGGCGTGATATTCGGCAGCTGGGCCACGCGCGTGGTGCTGGACCTGCCGCCCAAGTCGGCCGACGAGGCCGGCGGCATGCTGCGCATGTGCCTGGTGGTGGGCATGCTGGCGGCCGCGTCGATGATCTATTTCTACTGGTCGCGCGAGAAGCTGGCGTCGCTGGAGCGGCAGGCGGCGCTGGACGCGCTGCAGCGTGAGGAAGCCGAAAAGCAGCTGGTGCGCGCGCAGCTGATGGCGCTGCAGGCACAGATCGAGCCGCACTTCCTGTTCAACTCGCTGGCCAACCTCGACGGGCTGATCGCCACCGATCCGCCGGCGGCGCGCCAGCTGCTGCAGCGGCTGATCGGCTTCCTGCGCATGTCGCTGGCGCATACCCGCGCCGAGCAATGCACGCTGCGCCAGGAGTTCGAGCTGCTGCGCAGCTATCTCGAGATCCAGGCGATGCGTTTCGGCCAGCGGCTCTCGTACGACATCGACCTGCCGCGCGAACTGGCGAAGGTAGAGATCCCGCCGATGCTGATCCAGCCGCTGGTGGAAAACGCGGTCACGCACGGCATCGAGCCCTGCATGATCGGCGGCCATATCCGGCTGTCGGCGCGCGCGGCTGGCGACAATGCGGTGCAGGTGGTGATCGCCGATACCGGGGTGGGTTTCGGCCATGCCTCGGGCAAGGGCTCGGGACTGGGCATCACCCATGTGCGCGAGCGGCTGGCGCGCATCTTCGGCGCGGCGGCGACCATGCAGATGGAAGAAAACACGCCGCGCGGCGTGGTGGTGCGGCTGACCTTGCCGCTGGAGCGCCCGGCCGAGGCGCCCACCGTGACCCAGACCGTCACCGCCGTGCCGGAAGGCATGCCGGTATCCGCCCCGGCCATGCCGCGGCTCTGACGGCCTGCCGGTTCGCCTGACAAGAACTAGCGCTGCAGGCGCCGGTATCGGTGCGCCTGCAGCGCCACCAAGCTGCTGACGCCAACGTCCCCACGCCCCCCAACGCCCCCACGCCCCCATGACCCCGACTCTGCTGATTGCCGACGATGAAGCGCTGCTCGCCCGCGTGCTCGAATCCGAACTGGCGGCCCTGTGGCCCGAGGCCAGGGTGGTGTCCGTGGTCCACGACGGCGTGGCGGCCCTGGCGGCGGCGCGCGAGCACCAGCCGCGCGTGGCCTTCCTCGATATCCGCATGCCGGGCATGAGCGGCATGGACGTGGCGCGCGAGCTGATCGAATTCGATGCTCCGCCGCTGGTGGTGTTCGTCACCGCCTACGACCAGTTTGCGCTGGAGGCCTTCGAGCGCGCCGCGGTGGACTACGTGCTCAAGCCGGTGCAGCGCGAACGGCTGGAAGCGACCGTCCAGCGCCTGAAGGACCGGCTGGCCGCGCCGGCGGAAGCGGAAGGCGGCGACGAGGAAGCCGCGGTGGCCGAGACCGACCGGCTCGGCCAGTTGCTGGCTCGCCTCGAATCGCTGGAAAACGCCGCCCCTGGCGCGCCGCAGCGGCAGTACCTGCGCTTTATCAAGGCACTGGTGGGGCAGGAGGTGCGCATCATTCCCGTCGATGAAGTGATCTACCTGGAAGCCACCGACAAATACGTCAACGTGGTCTCCGGCGCCGGCGAAGCGCTGATCCGCACCAGCCTGCGCGAACTGACGCAGCAGCTCGATCCCGAGCGCTTCTGGCAGGTGCACCGCGGCACCGTGGTCAACATCAGCTGCGTGGCCAGCGCGGTCAACCAGTCGCTGGGCCGGCTGTCGCTGCGGCTGCGCGACCGCCCGGAACTGCTGCCGGTGGCGCGCCAGTACGCGCACCTGTTCAAGCAGATGTGAGGGCGAGGGCAGGACATGCGCCGGCCCGGGCCGGGGCGGCGCGGCCGCCACCTGCCAGCAGCGTGCGCGGGTTTTCCTCTATGATGCGGGCTTCGGCCCGTATTTTTTGCCCGCCGCCCAGCCCACCGCATCGCCCCTCCGACCGCCCGCGCCATGTCCACCGCCGCCCTCGAACCCACGCCCAATTCCCTTCGCCACGACGCCCAGGTGATCGGGCTGGTGGGGCTGGCGCATGGGGTCTCGCATTTCTACCACCTGTTGCTGGCGCCGCTGTTCCCGTGGATCAAGGCGGAGTTCGGCCTCAGCTATGCCGAGCTAGGCCTGCTGATGACGGTGTTCTTCGCGGTCTCGGCGGTGGTGCAGACCGCGTCCGGTTTTGTCGTGGACCGCTTCGGCGCACGGCCGGTGCTGTTCGGCGGGCTGGCTTGCCTGGGCGCCGCGGCCTTGCTGCTGTCGGCCAGTCACGGCTATGCCGGGCTGCTGTTCGGCGCGGCGGTGGCGGGGCTGGGCAACGGCGTGTTCCACCCGGCCGACTTCACGCTGCTGAACAAGCATGTGTCGCAGCCGCGACTGGGCCACGCGTTCTCGGTGCACGGCATTTCGGGCAACCTGGGCTGGGCGGCGGCGCCGCTGTTCCTGGTGGCGATCGCCAACCTGGCCAGCTGGCGCGTGGCGCTGGCGGCGGCCTCGGCGGTGGCGTTTATCGTGCTGGCGGTGCTGGTGGCGCTGCGCCACGTGCTCGACCCGCGCGAAGTGCAGGGCGCGGTGGGCCGGCCCGCGGCGCGGGCCGCGGGGGCGGGCGGCAGCGTGCTGGGCTTTCTGCGCCTGCCGCAGGTGTGGGTGTGCTGGGGCTTCTTCCTGCTGACGACGTTCTCCGCCGCCGGCATCCAGAGCTTTGCGCCCACCGCGCTGACTTATCTCTACGGCATGCCGTTCACGCTGGCCACCGCGTCGTACACCGTCTACATGCTGTGCAGCGCCGGCGGCATGATCGTCGGCGGCTTTGCCGCCAGCCGCACCAGCAATCATGACCGCTTGATCGCGGTGAGCTTTACCGTGTCGGGGCTGATGGCGGTGCTGGTGGGGCTGAACCTGGTGCCGGCGCTGCTGGTGCCGGTGCTGATGGGCGTGATCGGCTTTGGCGCCGGCACCGCCGGCCCCTCGCGCGACCTGCTGGTGCGCGCGGCGGCACCGGCCGGCGCCACCGGGCGCGTCTACGGCGTGGTCTATTCCGGGCTGGATATCGGCCTGGCCTGCGGCCCGCTGTTCTTCGGCGCGCTGATGGATGCCAGGCTGCCGGCCTGGGTCTTCTTCATGATCGGCGGCTTCCAGCTGCTGTCGATCTTTACCGCGGTGACCGTCGGCAACGGCAACCGCTCGCGCAGCCAGGCCGCGGCACGGGCGGAGGCCGCCTAGCCCGGGCCAGACCACCTGGCGCGCCAGCCCACCGCTATCCGAATCCGCTTGCCTGAGGAACGTTTCCATGCCAACGACGCCGGCCAACGCCACCCAGCCTGAAGAGACCGATCGTGGCACGCCGCTGCCGGGCGGCCATATCCTGGTCGATGCGCTGCTGGCGCACGGCGCCGAGCTGGCCTTCGGCGTGCCGGGCGAAAGCTACCTGGCGGTGCTCGATGGCTTCCACCGCCGCCGCGACCGCTTGCGCTTCATCGTCTGCCGCCAGGAGGGCGGGGCCGCGGTGATGGCCGAAGCCTACGGCAAACTGACCGGCCGTCCCGGGCTGGCCTTCTGCACGCGCGGGCCTGGCGCCACCAATGCCAGCATCGGCGTGCATACCGCGTTCCAGGACTCGACCCCGATGATCCTGTTCATCGGCCAGGTCGGCACTGATTTCATCGACCGCGAGGCCTTCCAGGAAATCGACTACCGCCGCATGTTCGGCCAGATGGCCAAGTGGGTGGCGCAGATCGACCGGGTCGAGCGCATCCCCGAATACATCGCGCGCGCTTACCAGACCGCCACCTCGGGCCGTCCGGGCCCGGTGGTGCTGGCGCTGCCGGAAGACATGCTGGCGCAGACCGCCGCGGTGCCGCAGTTGCAGGCCTATCAGCGCGTCATGGCCTGGCCCGGCGAGGCCGAGCTGGCGCGGCTGGCCGAAATGCTCGACGCCGCCGAGCGCCCGTTCGTGCTGGCCGGCGGCAGCGGCTGGACGCCGCAGGCCTGCGCCGACCTGCAGGCCTTTGCCGAGCGCTTCAGGCTGCCGGTGGGCTGCGCCTTCCGCGGCCAGGACCTGTTCGACAACCGCCATCCCAACTACGCCGGCGATGTCGGCATCGGCATCAATCCCGCGCTGGCCGAGCGCATCTGCAACGCCGACCTGGTGCTTGCGATCGGCCCGCGGCTGGGCGAGATGACCACCGGCGGCTACGCACTGATCGCCGCGCCGCGCCCCGTCCAGAAGCTGGTCCATGTGCACGCCGGCGCCGAAGAGCTGGGCAGCGTGTACCAGGCCGACCTGATGATCCAGGCCGCGATGCCCGCCATCGCCGCGCGCCTGGCCGGCCTGCAGCCGCCGGCCGCGCCCCGCTGGCAAGCCTGGACCGAAGCCGCGCACGCCGATTACGAACGCTACCTGCAGCCGCCGCCGTTCACCGGGCAGGGCGTCGACATGGCCGAAGTCATCCGCACGCTCGACCAGTCGCTGCCGGCCGACGCGGTGGTGACCAACGGCGCCGGCAACTATGCCGGCTGGCTGCACCGCTATTTCCACTATCGCCCGTTCACCGCAGGCGGCCGCGGCCAGCTGGCGCCGACCAGCGGCGCGATGGGCTATGGCGTGCCGGCGGCAGTGGGTGCCAAGATCGCCTTCCCGCAGCGTACCGTGGTGGCGCTGGCCGGCGACGGCTGCTTCCTGATGAATGGCCAGGAACTTGCTACGTCGATGCAATACCAGGCGCCGGTGATTATCATCGTCGTCAACAACGGCATGTACGGCACCATCCGCATGCATCAGGAACGCGAATACCCGACGCATGTGTCCGGCACCGAGCTGCGCAATCCCGATTTTGCCGCGCTGGCGCGCGCCTATGGGGCACGCGGCGCTACCGTGACCACCACCGGGGCCTTTGCGCCGGCGTTGCGCGAGGCGCTGGCCGCGCCGGTGTCGACGCTGATCGAAATCCAGGTGGACCCGGACGTGATCACGCCGCGCACCACGCTGAGCGCGATCCGGGCGCAGGCGCTGGCCAGCCAGAAACCGTGACGCTGCGCGACCCGACCGCATACTTTCTTACCGACCAGGAGACCCCGAGATGAAGCCCGTCACCACCGACCTGTGCGACGCCCATGAAGACCGCCTTGCCGACGGCACGCTGCGCGTGATGGCGCCGGTGTTCCGCGCCTTCGGCAAGCAGCTTGCGTTTGCCGGTCCGGCGGCGACGCTCAAGGTATTCGAAGACAACTCGCTGGTGCGCGCCACGCTGGAGTCGCCGGGCCACGGCCGCGTGCTGGTGATCGACGGCGGCGGCTCGCTGCGCTGCGCGCTGGTGGGCGGCAACCTGGGCCTGCTGGCCGAGAAGAACGGCTGGGTCGGCATCGTCGTCAATGGCTGCATCCGCGATACCGCCGAACTGGACGTGTGCGACATCGGCATCCGCGCGCTGGCCGCGCACCCGCAGAAGAGCCAGAAGCGCAACGTGGGCGAGAGTGAGGTCACGGTGCAGATGCCGGGCGCCGTGGTGCGCCCGGGCAACTGGATCTATGTCGATGCCGACGGGATCCTGGTCGCCGACGAAAAGCTGGAGCGCTGAGCATGCCGCGCGTCTTTGTCTACGGCACGCTGCGCGCCGGCGAGGTCAACGACCTGAACGCCGCCGCCCGGCGCCACGGCATTGCCGCGCCCACGCTGCTGGGCACGGCTGCGGTGGCCGGCAGGCTCTATGACTTTGGCACCTATCCCGGCCTGGTGCCGGATGCCGGCGGCGGGCCGGTGGTCGGCGATATCTACGAGATTGCCGAAGCCCTGCTGCCGGTGCTGGATGAAATCGAGGAAGTTTATCCGGGGCAAGCGACGCTGTTCGTGCGCGAGGAACAGGCGGTGCAGCTCGACGGCCAGCCCGTCGCCTGCCTGCTGTACCCGGTGGCCGACGCCGCGGTCGCTACGCTGCCGCGCATCGACAGCGGCGACTGGGTCGCCTATCGGCGCGCCCGCGATACGGCCGCGGCCTGAATCCGGGACGCGTTTCAAACAGGCGCGCCCATTTGCGGTGCCCTTGGCGGCGCCGTTTGCTTTTTTTTTGCGTAGCATGGCCGACCATGACATCGACCCATGGAACCGACGGCCATGCCTGCTCCGCAAGTCCCGCAGCCAGTCTCGCAATCGTGCTTCATCGATGCCGGCGACGTGAGCCTCGCCGCTAGGCGCTGGGGCGAGCCCGGGCCGATGCGGCCCACCGTCGTGCTGGTGCATGGCTATCCCGACAACAGCGAGGTCTGGCACGCCGTGGCGGCGCAGCTGGCCGGGCGCTTCGACGTGGTGGCCTACGATGTGCGCGGCGCCGGGCGCTCGACCGCACCGCAGGCAACCGCGGCCTACCGGCTGCAGAAGCTGGCCGACGACTTCATCGCCGTGATCGACGCGGTGTCGCCGCAGCGCGCGGTGCACCTGGTCGGCCACGACTGGGGCTCGATCCAGGGCTGGGAATTCGTTACCGATCCCCGTCTCCAGGGGCGCATTGCCTCCTTCACCTCCTGCTCCGGCCCGTGCCTGGACCACGCGGCCATCGCGCTGCGCGAACTGCGCCAGCAACAATCGCCGGCGGCGCTGGGTCAGGCGCTGCGCCAGCTTGTGGCATCCTGGTACATCGGCTTTTTCCACTTGCCATGGCTGCCCGAGTTGTCCTGGCGCCTCTGGCTGGGCCGGGCGTGGCCCAGCTACCTGCGCCTGACCGAGGGCTTGCGCGTCGGACCGAACCCCACCCAGGCCGCGGACGGTTGCCATGGCGTGCGGCTGTACCGCGCCAATATCCTGCCGGCGCTGCGCGCGCCACGACGCCGAGCTGCGCATGCGCCGGTGCAGCTGATCGTGCCGCTGCATGACCGTTACGTGAAGCCCGCGGTGACCGAGGGCATGCACCGCTGGACCTCGCAACTCTGGCGCCGCACGGTGCCGGCGCAGCACTGGCTGCCATTGGCGGACCCGGCCGGGTTTGCGGCGATGGTCGGAGAATTTGTCGACCATATCGAGGGCGCGCCGGCCTCAACGGCGCTGCGCGCGAGTCGCGTCCACTAGCAGTTTGCGCCACATCTGCCCATTTTTCATTATGTGAAAAATGGTTTTGGACCACAAAAATACCGGTTTGCGAAGCACAACGCCATTTCTCATGATGGAAGATTCTGTCCCGCATCATGGAATATTTTTGGCAACTATATGATTTAAAAGAAAAATAAAACCAGGGCAAGGCACGGGTTCGGGGTTGTTGCGACGCCGCAGCGTTCTCTACACTCTTATATAAGACACAGGACCTTGGGAGCGTAACCAGCGGCCAGCGCATCGGCGACGCGACGCAGCCCGGGTCAGGCGAGCACGAAATCGTCAGCCATCCCCCATCACGTTCAGGAGAGTGATCATGAACCGCCAAGAGCAGATCCAGGCCCTGCAGAAAGACTGGGATACCAATCCGCGCTGGAAAGGTATCCGGCGCAACTTCACGGCCGAAGACGTGGTGCGCCTGCGTGGATCGGTCCAGGTGGAGCACACCCTGGCACGCCGGGGGGCCGAGAAGCTGTGGAAGCTGTTGCACACCGAGCCGTTCGTCAACTCGCTTGGCGCGCTGACCGGCAACCAGGCCATGCAGCAGGTCAAGGCTGGCCTGAAGGCGATCTACCTGTCGGGCTGGCAAGTCGCCGGCGACGCCAACCTGGCCGGCGAAATGTACCCCGACCAGTCGCTGTACCCGGCCAACTCGGTGCCGCAAGTGGTCAAGCGCATCAACAACACCTTCCAGCGCGCCGACCAGATCCAGTGGAGCGAAGGGACGGGCGACACCGACTTCTTCGCCCCGATCGTGGCCGACGCGGAGGCCGGCTTCGGCGGCGTGCTGAATGCCTTTGAACTGATGAAGGCCATGATCGAAGCGGGCGCCGCCGGCGTGCACTTCGAAGACCAGCTCGCCTCGGTGAAGAAATGCGGCCACATGGGCGGCAAAGTGCTGGTGCCGACCCGCGAAGCCGTCGCCAAGCTGACCGCCGCGCGCCTGGCCGCCGACGTCTCGGGCGTGCCGACCCTGGTGATCGCCCGTACCGACGCCGAGGCCGCCGACCTGCTGACCTCGGACATCGACGACAACGACAAGCCGTTCTGCACCGGCGAGCGCACCGTGGAAGGCTTCTACCGCGTCCGCAACGGCCTGGAGCAGTCGATCTCGCGCGCGCTGGCCTACGCCGAGGTGGCCGACCTGGTGTGGTGCGAAACCGGCAAGCCGGACCTGGAGTTCGCCAAGAAGTTTGCCGAAGCCGTGCACGCCCGCTTCCCGGGCAAGATGCTGGCCTACAACTGCTCGCCGTCGTTCAACTGGAAGAAGAACCTCGACGACGCCACCATCGCCAGGTTCCAGCGCGAACTGGGCGCGATGGGCTACAAGTTCCAGTTCATCACGCTGGCCGGCTTCCACTCGCTCAACTATTCGATGTTCAACCTGGCCTACGGCTACGCCCGCAACCAGATGAGCGCGTTCGTCGAATTGCAGGAAGCCGAGTTCAAGGCCGCCGAGAAGGGCTTCACCGCGGTCAAGCACCAGCGCGAAGTCGGCACCGGTTACTTCGACGCTGTGACCCAGACCATCGAAGGCGGCCAGTCGTCGACGACCGCGCTGAAGGGTTCGACCGAAGACGAGCAGTTCTTCGAAGACAAGAAAGTGGCCTGACTCTCCTGGTCACTCCCGCCGGCTCGTGGGTCCGGCGGGATTCGGAAGGGCGTGCGACCATCACGCTCTTCCTTTTAGGCGACGCGCCGTTCTCTCTCAGGGACGGCGCGATTTTTTTATTCTCAATGCGACTGCCGCACATGCGCCGGATGCGGGAGCGCGTACCGGCGATTCACTCGAAGGTGCCAGCCGCCTTGGAGAGCGTCCACCCCACGCCGAGACATAGACCAACCCATCCAAGCGCGATCAGGGCGACGTCGTGCCAGTTCATCGTGCGACGCCCAGGCCGACGCAATTTGAAGGTGTCCCGTGACGAAGGCATGGCTGTCTCCCTCGAAAGCATGGGAACAGGCTAGGGCACCGATCCGGGATTTCACGGAACGATTTGTAAAGGTTTGTTGCGGTGCGGATGAGCCACTCCCATTGATCCGGCAAGTCCATTCCCTTCATCGCGCGGGCGGGCACGACCGTGGTTCCTGCGGCCGGACCGCGCTGACTCGCTGGGGGAATCGCTGCAAACGTGCACGGGGCCGCCGCACTTTTTGCGCCCTTCGAACTGGAAGATTATCCAAATGCAACAAATTGTCATTTTTGGCGGCTTGCAGCATTTGGGTGATTCCCTCGCGCGGGCAGATGGCTTAAAGTGCCGGGGCCTTTATCGGCACACTCCGAGCCACCTGACCCAGAACAACATCATGAAAGCAACTCTCTCGCTCGCTTCCTGCGCCGTCGCGGCGGCACTGCTGGCCGGCTGTTCCGGCGGCATGCCCACCAGTGTCGACGGCATGCTGAGCGCCGGCACCTCGCTGGCCAAGGCTGCCACGCTGTCGGACGCCGATGTCAAGAGCCTGTCGGACCAGGCCTGCGCGGAATCGGACAAGACCAACAAGATCGCCGCGGCCAACAGCACTTACAACAAGCGCCTGGTCAAGATCATGAGCGGGCTGAAGAACAGCGACGTGCCCAATGTCAATGCCAAGGTCTACCTGACCAAGGACGTCAACGCCTGGGCCATGGCCAACGGCTGCGTGCGCGTGTACAGCGGCCTGATGGACATGATGACCGACGACGAAGTGCGCGGCGTGCTGGGCCACGAGCTGGGCCACGTGGCGCTGGGCCACACCAAGAAGGCCATGCAGGTGGCCTACACCGCCACCGCGGCGCGCGGCGCGGCGGCTTCGGCCGGCAACGGCGCGGTGGCGGCGCTGTCTCAATCGCAGTTGGGCGAACTGGGCGAGAAGCTGATCAACGCGCAGTTCTCGCAGTCGCAGGAGACCGCGGCCGACGACTACTCGTTCGACCTGCTGACCAAGAACAAGGCCAGCACCAAGGGCCTGGTCACGGCGTTCCAGAAGCTGGCCAAGCTCGACGGCGGCAAGTCCAGCATGTTCTCGTCGCACCCGGGCTCGGAAGACCGCGCCAAGCACATCGAGCAGCGCATGAGCAAGGCTTCGTAAGCCGCCCGCGCAAGCAAAAAAACCGCCCGCACCGGTCATGCCGGTGCGGGCGGTTTGACTTTGGCGCGCGCTGCGCCCTGGTTCAGCGGTAGACGATCACCGGAATGTCGGTATGCGTCAGCACCTTCTGCGTCTCGCTGCCGAGCAGCAGGCCGGACAGTCCGCGGCGGCCGTGCGAGGCCATGAAGATCACGTCGCAGCCATGGCGCTCGGCCGCGTCGATGATGCCCAGGTAGGGCACGGCAAAGGTGGACATGTCGGCGTCGAAGGTCACGCCGGCCGCCGTGGCCAGGTTCTCGACCTCTTTCAGATACAGCTTGGCCTGGTTCTCGATGCGGTCCTTGAACGCCTGCGGGGCCTCGACCACGATCTCGCTGAACGGCGTGTACGGGTATTCCTCCAGGCAGACATAGGCCGTGACGCGCGCGCCGATGGCCTTGGCGAGCTCCAGTCCGCCGTTGATGGCTTTCTTGGAGAGTTCCGAGCCGTCGGTGGGAAGCAGGATATGTTGGAACATGCGGGGCTCCTTTGCTGACTAGGGGTCGGGGCAGGGCGCCCGCCGCTTCGCGGTGCGCGCGGTGCGGCCGCGGCGCCGGGCAACGCCTGTCTTGAATCCATTGTAGTCAGTGTGCCGAGAGGGCCATTGCGTCATGTCAATGCGATCCGAAGTGCTCCGGCACGCCTGCATTGGGCCCGGTGATCAGTCCGCGAGCACTTCCGCCACCGGCAGCGCCGAGGCCTGCTCGGCGCGCCGCCAGTAGGACGGGTTGCCGTAGGTGTTCTTCAGGTGGTCGATAAAGAGCCGCACCCGCAGCGGCAGGTGCTTGCGCTGCGGGAATACCGCGTGGATGCCGATCGGCGGCGCCTGGAACTCGTCGAGCACCGTGACCAGCCGTCCGCTGGCAATCTCGCTGCCGACTTCCCACCACGAGCGCCAGGCCAGCCCGTTGCCTTGCAGGCACCACTCGTGCAGCACCGCGCCGTCGCTGCATTCCATGGTGCCGCCCACCTTCACGGTCACGGCGCGGCCTTCCTCCTGGAACACCCAGCCGCGCTGCATGTTGGCGCTGGCGCCGAAGGCCAGGCAGTTATGGCGCTGCAGGTCCTCCGGCGTCATCGGGCGCCCGGCGCGCGCCAGGTAGTCCGGCGCGGCCACCACCACGCGGCGGGTTTCGGCCAGCCGGATCGACACCAGGCTGGAATCGGGCAGGTCGCCCAGGCGGATGGCGCAGTCGAAGCCTTCGTTGACCAGGTCGACCACGCGGTCGGATAGGTCCAGCGTGATCGACACATCGGGGTGCGACTCAATGAACAGTGGCACCAGCGGCGCCACGTGCTTGCGCCCGTAGCCGGCCGGCGCGGTCACGCGCAGGTGGCCGCTGGCCTTGACGCCGCCCGCCGAGACGCTGGCCTCGGCGTTATGCAGGTCGTTCAGGATGCGCTGGCAATCTTCCAGGAAGGCCGAGCCCTCGAAGGTCAGGCTGATCTTGCGGGTGGTGCGTACCAGCAGCTTGACGCCCAGCCGCTCTTCGAGCGCATCGATGCGCCGGCCGATGATCGCGGGCGCCACGCCCTCGGCCGCGGCGGCGGCGGACAGGCTGCCGCGCGAGGCGACGGATACAAAGGTCTCCAGTTGTTTGAAATGGTCCACAAATGTTTCGCCTGATATGCGCGGAGATCCCGCGGTGTGCCGCGCCGGCCACGCAACGGGTGCCGTGACGGGCCGCTGGTCGCCAGTAAAGAGGATTTGGTGCGGAGTTTCGTTTTAGTCAGCCAAGATTAGTTGTGTAAAAGTAAAAGATCAAGTGACCGACGACCACTTTGCCGCAGTGCAGCGTCTCCCTACAATTCGATGCATTCAATGGTGTACAGCGCCACGCAGCCGTGGCCTGGCCGCCGCTCCATCCAGTTGCCCACCGCGTTGCAGGTTGCCCAGGCCCTCATGAACAAGATCCGCGCCGTCGTCTTCGATGCCTATGGCACGCTGTTCGACGTGTATTCCGTTACCGCGCGCGCGGAACAGCTGTTCCCCGGCCGCGGCGAGGCGCTGGCGCTGCTGTGGCGCGACCGCCAGATCGACTACACGCGCATCCGCACCATGGCCGCGCCCGACGGCGCGCACTACAAGCCGTTCTGGGCCATCACCGTGGACGCGCTGCGCTACGCCGCCGAGCGCCTGGGCCTGCCGCTGGACGAGGCGGCCGAGGCGCAGCTGCTCAAGGAATACGCGTGCCTGTCGGCGTTCCCGGAAAACCTGGGCGCGCTCAAGCGCCTGCGCAAGGCCGGGCTGCCGCTGGGCATCCTGTCCAACGGCAACGCCGAGATGCTCGACATCTCGGTCAAGAGCGCCGGCATGCATGGGCTGTTCGACCATGTGCTGTCGGTCGATGCGGTGCGCCAGTACAAGACCGCGCCGGCCGCCTATGCGCTGGGGCCGCTGGCCTTCGGGCTGGAGGCGCAGGAGATGCTGTTCGTCTCGTCCAACGGCTGGGATGCCTGCGGTGCCACCTGGTATGGCTACACCACCTTCTGGATCAACCGTGCCGGCCATCCGGCGGAGCGGCTCGACGTGGCCCCCGCCGGCACCGGGCACGACATGAACGACCTGCTCGAATTCGTCCGCGCCCATGGCGTGGCGGCATAGCAGGGCGCCCAACAACCAAAGCTATCGCTATCGTTTAACAGGAGAACACTGATGGCTATCACGCTGCCCGCGGGCATGAAGATTACCGGCGAGATCCTGCCGGCCTACGAAGATATCCTCACGCCGGAAGCCCTGGCCCTGGTAGACAAGCTGCACCGTGCCTTCGAGCCGCGCCGTCAGGAACTGCTGGCCGCGCGCGTCGAGCGCGCCAAGCGCCTGGACGCCGGCGAGGTGCCCGACTTCCTGCCGGAAACCAGGAGCATCCGCGAAGGCGACTGGAAGGTTGCCCCGGTGCCCAAGGCGCTGGAATGCCGCCGCGTGGAAATCACCGGCCCGGTCGAAGCCAAGATGGTGATCAACGCCTTCAACTCGGGCGCTGACAGCTACATGACCGACTTCGAGGATTCCAACACCCCCAACTGGCACAACCAGCTGCAGGGTCAGGTCAACCTGAAGGCCGCCGTGCGCCGCACGCTGACGCTGGAATCGAAGGGCAAGCAGTACAAGCTGAACGACAAGATCGCCACGCTGCAGGTGCGTCCGCGCGGCTGGCACCTGGACGAGAAGCACGTCACCATCGACGGCAAGCGCGTCTCGGGCGGCATCTTCGACTTCGCGCTGTTCCTGTTCCACAACGCCAAGGAGCAGATTGCCCGCGGCGCCGGCCCGTTCTTCTACCTGCCGAAGATGGAAAGCCATCTGGAAGCGCGCCTGTGGAACGACATCTTCGTGATGGCGCAGAACGAAATCGGCCTGCCGCAAGGCACCATCAAGGCCACCGTGCTGATCGAAACCATCCTCGCCGCGTTCGAGATGGACGAGATCCTGTATGAGCTGCGCGAGCACAGCGCCGGCCTGAACGCCGGCCGCTGGGACTACATCTTCTCGTGCATCAAGAAGTTCAAGAACGACAAGGACTTCTGCCTGGCCGACCGCGCCAAGGTCACCATGACCGCGCCGTTCATGCGCTCGTATGCGCTGCTGCTGCTCAAGACCTGCCACCACCGCGGCGCTCCCGCGATCGGCGGCATGAGCGCGCTGATCCCGATCAAGAACGATCCGGAGAAGAACGCCATCGCCATGGAAGGCATCATCAGCGACAAGCGCCGCGACGCCACCGATGGCTATGACGGCGGCTGGGTGGCGCACCCGGGCCTGGTCGAGCCGGCGATGAAGGAATTCGTCGCGGTGCTGGGCGACAAGCCCAACCAGTTCGAGAAGCAGCGTCCGGACGTGCAGGTGAAGGGCGCCGACCTGCTGAACTTCCAGCCGGAAACGCCGATCACCGAGCACGGCCTGCGCATGAACATCAACGTCGGCATCCACTACCTGGGCGCCTGGCTGGCCGGCAACGGCTGCGTGCCGATCCACAACCTGATGGAAGATGCCGCCACCGCCGAGATCTCGCGCTCGCAGGTGTGGCAGTGGATCCGCTCGCCCAAGGGCAAGCTGGAGGACGGCACCAAGGTCACGGCCGAGCTGGTGCGCAAGCTGATCCCGGAAGAGCTGGCCAAGGTCAAGGAACTGGTTGGTGGCGACACCAGCACCTATGACCGCGCCGCCGAAATTTTCGAGCAGATGTCGACGTCGGAGGACTTTGCCGAGTTCCTGACGCTGCCGCTGTACGAAGAAGTCTGAACGCGAACCGGCTCGCCGGATATCAGGGAACCGCAGCCTCGGCTGCGGTTTTTTGCTTTTTGGCGCGCGCTGACCCGCGTTAAGCCCGCCTTACACCTGTCATGCAGTGCAGCAATACAGCGTAAGCACTTGTAACTTTAGTGTCGGCGGCTGCACTTTATGTTGTCCGTTCTCCAATACTTTTTGGGTTTATCCCTAGGCCTGAACTGGAACAAACCCTCTAGGATGCGGGTTCGATGGTGCGCTGCAAGATTGCCGGCGCGGCACGGTCATGGCGCTGCGCCGTGACGCTTTGCCAGCGCCGGTGCGCCATTCCGTCCGATCCACCCACAGGAGATCTGCATGTCACCTTTTACGCCCGAACAATTTGCTGCGGCGCAGAAGTCCAATGTGAGCCATTTGTTCGCGCTGACGAACACGGCATTTGAAGGTTTCCAGAAGCTGACCGAACTGAACCTGCAGGCCTTCCGGACCTCGCTCGCCGAAGGCCAGGAAAACGTCGAGGCGGTGCTGGCCGGCAAGGACCCGCGCGAAGTGTTCGCGGCCCAGGGCAACCTGGTGCAGCCGGCTGCCGAGAAGGCCGTGGCGTATGCCCGCCACGTCTATGAAATCGCCGCCAATACGCAGGCCGAGCTGAGCAAGGCCGTCGAGGCCCAGTACGAACAGCACAACCGCAACGTCCAGGCTTTCGTCGACACCTTCGTGAAGAACGCGCCGGCCGGTTCGGAAGCGCTGACCGCGCTGCTGCAGTCTGGTGTTGCCGCCGCCAACACCACCTATCAGTCGTTCCAGGACGCCGCCAAGCAGACCGCTGAAGTCGCCAAGGCCAACCTGGCCAAGACCGCCGCAGCCGCGTCGGGTGCGGCCGCGAACGCGACTCCCCGCGCCGCCAAGGCGTAACAGTACAGCGCTGGCCGGCACCACCGGCCAGCGCGCTGACCACAGATCGCAGGCATGCAGGCCGGGAACCCCGCGTTCCCGGCCTGCAGCACCGCGACACCAGATCTTCCCGCCCAAGCCATGCGAACCGGGACCGGCACGGTCCGGCCCGGCATGGCCGCGCTTTGCCTGCGCCACGGCGGGAACTTGCTCGGGGCTACCGGGGGAATGCCCCTTCCTGCACGGCAGGGCACTTTCAACTTACGACGACGCAATCAGCATGACGAAGAGAATCGCATTGGTAACAGGTGGCATGGGCGGCCTCGGCGAGGCCATCAGCATCCGGCTGCACGACGCCGGCCATAGCGTGGTGGTAACGCACTCGCCCGGCAATGCCAAGGCCGGGGACTGGCTGGCCACGATGGCCGCCAGCGGCCGCGAGATGCGCGCCTATGAGGTCGACGTCTCCGACTATGACGCCTGCCAGGCCTGCGCGGCGCGCATCCTGGCCGACGTCGGCCACGTCGACATCCTGGTGAACAATGCCGGCATTACGCGCGACATGGCCTTCAAGAAGATGGACAAGCCGAACTGGGACGCGGTGATGCGCACCAACCTCGATTCGGTGTTCAACCTCACCAAGCCGCTGTGCGAAGGCATGGTCGAGCGCGGCTGGGGCCGCATCATCAATATCTCGTCGGTCAACGGCTCCAAGGGCGCGTTCGGCCAGACCAACTATGCCGCGGCCAAGGCCGGCATGCATGGCTTCACCAAATCGCTGGCGCTGGAAGTGGCGCGCAAGGGCGTGACCGTCAACACGGTCTCGCCGGGCTACCTGGCCACCAAGATGGTCAACGCCGTGCCCAAGGAGATCATGGAGACAAAGATTCTGCCGCAGATCCCGGTTGGCCGCGTCGGCAAGCCCGAGGAAGTAGCGGCGCTGATTGCCTACCTGTGCTCGGAGGATGCGGCCTATGTGACCGGTTCCAATATCGCCATCAACGGCGGCCAGCACATGCAGTAAGCGGTCGGCTCCGGCCTTGGCCTGCTCCCGGAACGTCGTTTCCGGGAGCGGTACTGCCCAAGTGCCAGCCGCCGGTCATCGTCGCGTTGCTGCCGCAAGCCGGATTCTTGTCCATACTGAAGCTTGACCGGCGGACCGCCTCACCCCGCCGGGGACCACCGCGGACGGAGGGACATCGTGTTCAAGCACATCTTGCTGGCCACCGACGGCTCAGAACTTTCAAGAATGGCGATGGAGGCGGCCATCGGCTTTGTCAAAGCCGACGGCACCAGGCTGACCGCCTACACGTGCATGGAGGAGTATCCCTATCTGGCATCGGGCGATGCCGGCCATCCCAGGCGCAAGGCCTTCGAAGAGCAGGAAGCCGAGCGGGCGAGGGCCCGGCTCGAGCAGGTGGTCGCCGCGGCCGAGGCGGCAGGCGTGTCCTGCGCCACGGACATGACCGCGACCGTTCCCTATAAGGGCATCATCGATGCCGCGGCAAGGCACGAGTGTGATGTGATCTTCATGGCGTCGCACGGCCGCCGGGGCCTGGACGCCTTGCTGGTCGGCAGTGAAACGCAGAAGGTGCTCACCCATTGCCGGGTGCCCGTGCTGGTCTACCGCTGAAGCGCGGCGCGGCGCGCCGTGCCTGCGGCCGCAGCGCGGGCTTGCCGTCGACACTCCAGCCCACGGAGGTACTGCCATGACGGGAATCGAACAGGAAAAGGTAGTCGGCGTACTCAACCGGATACTCGAGGCCGAGCTCGCCGGGGTGGTGCGCTACACGCATTATTCGTTCCTGATCTTCGGCTTCGGCCGCATACCCGTCGTGTCGTGGCTGCGGGAGCAGGCCAGCGAGTCGCTGCTGCACGCGCACCAGGCGGGCGAATGGATCACCACACTGGGCGCCTATCCTTCGCTTGGCATCGGCGAGCTGCTGGACGCCCACACCACCGATATCGCCGCGATCCTGCGTGAATCGCTGGCCACCGAACAGCAGGCGCTTGCGCTGTACCGCGAACTGCTGGCCCTGGTCGAGGGCCGCTCCGTGGCGCTGGAAGAATATGCGCGCCAATTGATCCAGCTGGAAGAGCTGCATGCGGGCGAGGTCGAGAAAATGCTGCGCAAGCCCGGTGCCGCGGTAGCGGGGCAGGCAGCGAAGGGCTGACCGGCGCCGGCCCGATGGATCCCCGGCATCTGGCGGGTTGCCGCTTCGATTGACCTGCCAGTCGGCGCCGCCTACTTGCTGCCGTCGCGCGCATCCCCGCCGATCGCATCGATGATGATCATGGTGCGGTCCAGCACCCCGCGCTCATCGAAGTACGCGCTGAAGTGCGCCGGCTGATACGCGCCGGCGTAGAGCCGGTACGACCAGGCCTCGCGTTTCATCATCGGGTAGTACTCGACCGGCTCGCGCGGCAGGCCGAAGTGCTGGGCCACGTCCTGCTTGGTCCACACGCCCGGGCGGGCGGCGTAGATTTCCTTTTCGGTCAGCATCTGGCGGAAGCTGGTCAGCTTGCCGGCGGCGTCGAAGTCGGCGGCATAGACCTCGAAGCCGAGCGGCTGCTTGGAATAGATCCAGCGGCTGGTGCCGTTCGCCAGCGAATAGGTTTCGGAAGGCGCGCCGAAGGTATCGCGCACGGCGCTCTGCGGGCTGCCAAGCATGTTTTGCGCGGTCTGCACGGGTTGCAGGGTCGCGCAGGCGCACAGCAGGGTGGCCGCGGTGGCGGCCAGCCAGACGGACAGGCGATGGCGCATGGTCGATCTCCGGTAAGCGGTCGGTGGGAATCCGTTCAGCATAGCGCAACGCTTGCGGGCGCGTGCCGGCGCTTCCCGTGCCCGGCCTTCACCAGCCAAACCGGTAATCCCGTGCGGCGTGCAGCCGCCAGCTGCCGTCGCCCGGCAGCTCCAGCACCTGGTGGTGGTACTTCAGCAGCGTGGGCCGGTGGCTGACACTGACCAGCGTGGCCTGCAAGCCGGCCAGCAACTGGTACAGGGCTTCTTCATTGACGATGTCGAGCGCACTGGTGGCCTCGTCCAGCATCACATAGCGCGGCCTGGCCAGCAGCACGCGCGCGATCGTGAGCCGCTGCTGCTCGCCCAGCGACAGCACCTTGCTCCAGTCCACTTCCGTGTCCAGCCCGCCGAAGCGGCCGGCGATGTCGCGCAGGTTGACGGTCTCCAGCAGTTGCAGCAACTCTTCGTCCGGCACCTGGCGGCCGACATGGTTGGGGTAGAGCAGCTGGCTGCGCAGGCTGCCGACCACCATGTAAGGATGCTGCGGCAAGAACAGCATGTCCTGCGGCGCCGGCCGCACGATGCGGCCGCTGCCGCTGTTCCACAGTCCCGCGATGGCGCGCATCAGCGAACTCTTGCCGCCGCCGCTGGCGCCGACGATCAGCAATCCTTCGCCGGGATTGATCGACACGCTCAGGTCCGTGACCAGCGTGCGCTCCTGGTTAGGCGTCTGCAGCGTGACGTGTTCCAGCGCCAGCCGCGCATCCTGGTGCGACGCAATGGTGTCTGCCGCCCGCGGCGCGCCGGCCGGTTTGCCGGTCAGGGTGCTGGAGAACGTGTCCAGGCGGTCCAGCCCGGCCACGAACCGGCTCAGGTCTTCAAAGTTGTCGACGATCACCGTCAGCGCATTCAGCACGGCGGCGAAGGCGCCCGCGGCGCGGATCGCGCTGCCGACTTCCAGCTCGCCGTCCAGCACGCGCGAGGCCACGATGGCGCTGGGCAGCAGGATGGTCAGGAAGCCATAGCCATACTGGAACAGGTTCAGACCAAGCTGCCACCTGATGAGCCGCTCGAAGTTCTGGAACGCCTTGCCGAAGCGCCCGCGGACATGCGAAGACTCCTGCGGCTCGCCGCGATAGAACGCAATCGACTCGGCGTTCTCGCGCACCCGGATCAGGCTGAAACGGAAATCGGCCTCGCGCTTGAGCTGGTAGAAGTTCAGCCCGATCAGCACGCGCCCGAAGCAGGCGATCGAGACAAAGGTGCCGGCGATGGCGTACACCACCAGGAAATAGACCAGCTCCCTGGAGATGATCCACAGCACCGCGCTGAACGCAATCAGCTGCAGCAGCGCGCCGATGCCGATCGACAGGAAAAACAGCGACTGCCGCGTAAAGGTGTTGATGTCCTCGGAGATGCGCTGGTCGGGATTGTCGATGCCGGCATCCGCATTGAGCTTGTAGAAAATGCGGTTCTTGAAATATCCGTCCAGGTAATGGTGGGTCATCCAGCGCCGCCAGTGCAGGCCCAGCGTGTTGCGGATGTAGTAGTAGACCGCGTAGACGGGAATCGCGACGATCAGGATATACAGGCAGGTACGGATCGAGGCCCAGAAGCGGTCGGCGTCGCGGGCCGCCAGCGCCGAGGTGAACTCGCCGGTCTGCTCGTTGATCAGCACTTCCGCCTGGGTCTGGCCCAGCAGCAGCAGGACCAGCACCACCAGCAGGCCGGCGGCCTTCCATCGTTCCTGCGAGACCCAGTAGGGTTTGGCGATCACCCAATAGCGGGTCCAGACGTGCCGGGTGGACGTGGCGGGGCGTTTGCCGGCGGGCGAAGTGCTGTCGGCCACCTGCGGCTCGGGCACGGCGCTCATAATCCACCTCCGGGGTGCTGAGCGGATTTCGTTATCGTCACATCCCCTGCGGGCATGGCGCACCTGTACGCGGCGGAAAATGACTATTGAAATATAGGCCAGCAAAAACGGTGCCCGGTGCTATTGCACGAGCCCCGCGCGCGCCGAGGCAACCTGCACTGGCTTGACGCCGGCTCCGAAGCTGATTCCAATCCCGGGTGACCGTTCCCTATCACAGGCCGCCCCCGCATGGACCGCTTCGACGCGCTGCAACTTTTCACCCGGATCGTGGAACTGGGCTCTTTCACCCGTGCCGCGAGCGCGCTGGACATGCCGCGCGCCACCGCCACGCATGCGATCAAGGAGCTGGAAGCACGCGTCGGGGCCCGGCTGCTGGAGCGCACCACGCGGCAGGTGCGCCCGACGCTGGACGGGCAAGCCTTCTATGAGCGCGGCAAGCGCGTGCTGCAGGCGCTCGAAGACGCCGAAACCTCGCTCAGCACGCAGGCAGCCGACCCGCGCGGCACGCTGCGGCTGGACCTGCACGGCACCCATGCGACGCTGATCATCCTGCCGCGCATCGGCGAGTTCCGCGCGCGCTACCCGCATATCGAGCTCGTCATCAGCAGCGGCGACCGCCTGGTCGACCTGATCGGGGAGGGCATCGATTGCGTGGTGCGCGCCGGCCGGCCGCGCGATTCGTCGCTGGTGGCCAGGCGCCTGGCGGAGATGCCCGAAGTGCTGTGCGCCAGCCCCGCATACCTGGCGGCGCACGGCATGCCCCAGCATCCGTCGGAACTGGCCGGACACGTCGGCGTGGGCTTTTTTTCGCGCAACCATGACAGCCGCTATCCGTTCACGCTGACCGTCGATGGCGAGGTGCGCGCGTTCCGGGCCAGCGGCTGGATTTCGGTCAGCGATGCCGAGTGCTATACCAGCGCGGCGCTGGCCGGCTGCGGCCTGATCCAGGTGCCGCGCTTCCGCGTCGAAGATCATTTGCGCGCGGGGCGGCTGGTGCCGGTGCTGGAAGCGTGGCCATGCCCGGACCTGCCGGTGTCCGCGCTGTACCCGTTCCACCGGCAGCTGGCGCCGCGCGTGCGGGTCTTTGTCGACTGGGTGGCGGGAATCTACGCGGAACGATTCGGGCCGCCGCGCGCCTTCACCGGTGATGCGCATGGTGGAAACCCGGGCGTGCCCCCGGCCTGAACCCCCACTAAGATGAAGGATCCGCCGCCGTGCGGCGCACAACGATAACGCGGAGACTTCATCTATGGATCGTCGACAGTTCCTGAGCACCGCGGCATTCGCGGTGGCGGCCGGCGTGGCGCCGCACGCCATGGCGCAGCAGTGGCCCGCCCGCGCCATCCGGCTGGTGGTGGCCTATCCGCCGGGTGGCGGCACCGACGTGGTGGCACGGCTGTTCGCCGACTATCTCACGCGCGTGACCGGGCAGTCGGTGGTGGTGGAGAACAAGCCCGGCGGCGCCACCATTCCCGCCACGCAGGACGTGATCCGCGCCAGGAACGACGGCCAGACCCTGCTGGTGACGCTGGGCTCTTCGGCCACCTCGGGCGCGCATATCAACCGCGTGCCCTACGATCCGTTGACCGACCTGACCGCGCTCGCCGAACTCGGCCGCGCGCCGGTGCTGCTGGCCGCCAACAAGGACGCGCCGTATAACACGCTGAAGGAACTGGTCGCCTACGCCAAGGCGAATCCGGGCAAGCCGATCCACTCGGCCTCGTACGGTCCGGGCACCTCGTCGCACTTCGGTCCGCTGCTGTTCAACCGGCTCGCCGGCACCAACCTGGAGCCGGTGCTGTACAAGGGTTCGGCGCCCGCCACGCAAGACCTGGTGGGCGGCGTGGTGCCGCTGATGATCGACGGCCTGACCACCGGCGTGCCGCTGTACCAGGCCGGCAAGACCAAGGTGCTGGCCACCACCATTCCGGAGCGCTCCGAACTCGCGCCCGGCGCGCCCACGTTCCGCGAACTGGGCTACCCCGAGATGGAGCAGCTCAGCGGCTATTTCGCGCTGTTCGGCCCGAAGGCGATGCCAAAGGAAACGGTGGAGGCGGTCTCCGCCGCGGTGCGCAAGGTGCTGGCCGATCCTGCTTACCAGAAGCGGTTGGCGGGCGTGGGCGTGCTGCCGCCGCAGGCGGTCACGCCCGAAGCGTTCGCCGCGCAGATCCGTGCCGACCACGCGCGCTGGGGACAGTTCATCAAGGACATCGGCTTCAAGATCGACGGCAGTTGAGCCCCGGGCGCGTCACGCGTCGTCCTGCTGGCTGGCCTTTGCACGCGCGGGCACCGGCGCTTTTTTCCTGGGCTTGGCCTGGTTGAACGCGATCGCGGCGCGGACCAGAGCCTGCAGGGCGCGTGCGTCGATCTTGTCGCCCTCGGCCAGGTCGATGGCCCGCCATTTGTTGCCGCCCAGGCCGGCATTGAAGAGGTGGTCCGGGTCGGGCAGGCTGGCCCCGTTGGTAAAGGTGATCTTGACCTTGGCCTTGTGGGCGTTGGCGACGGCGATCATGCCGTCGCGCGACCATACCGGGCTGCCCATCCATTTCCATTCCTCGACGATGCCGCTGTCGGCGGCGAGGATGGCCTTGCGCAGGCTGGCCAGGGTCTGGCCGCGCCAGTCGGCCAACCCGGCGATCAACTGGTCGATCTGTTCCGATGGATGCATCGATGCTCGTTCCTCTAGGTTCTGGCTGACCGACTTATCATAGCCGCTGGGTTCGATCTCGTCGCCGCTCGTCAACCAGTGGAGTTCAGCCATGGCCAACAGCACGTCCAGGACCCCGGCAGGGAGCGCGCGCAAGTCCGCGCAGAAGACCGCCACCCGCCCCGCCACCGGCAAGCCGGTGCTGCTGGCGGGCGGCAATCCGCAGATTCCGAAAGGCGACGGCGATGCGCCGGTGCAGGCCTACCTCGCGGCGATGCCGGGCTGGAAGCAGGACGCGGGCCGCCGCCTAGACGCACTGATCGAGCGCAACGTGCCCGATGTCAGCAAGGCGGTGCGCTGGAATTCGCCGTTCTATGGCCGGGCGGGGCAGGGCTGGTTCCTGAGCTTCCATTGCATGACCCGGTACATCAAGGTGGCGTTTTTCCGCGGCATGTCGCTGGATCCGGTGCCGCCGGTCGAGTCCAGGGACAAGGACACGCGCTATTTCCATATCCACGAGGGCGAGGCCTTCGACGAGGACCTGCTGGCGCACTGGATCCGGCAGGCCGCGGCGCTGCCGGGGTGGCAGCCGTAGCCGCGCGGCCAGCGCAGGCCGGTGGCGGCTGCGCCGAGCGGCGCTCGGCAGGAGCGCGTGGGAGATGCCTTGTGGCCTATATTGAAGTCCTGCGCGGCATGGGCGCCGGCGTTGCCGGACGGACCGCGCGAGCAAGGAGTGCGCCATGAAGATCGCAAGCATCGAGGCCATCGTCCTGCGCATTCCGTTCACGGTCGGCGGCGTTTCGGCCGCGGGCGTCTGGGGCGGTGCCGGCATGCAGGCGGCCGATTCGCTGCTGCTCAAGGTGAGCACCGATGATGGCCTGGTCGGCTGGGGCGAAACCTTCGGCTTCGTCGGCATTCCGGCGGTGAAGGCGGCGATCGAGCAGATGCTGGCGCCGGCCTGCATCGGCCGTGACGCGAGCCGGATCGATGCAATCGGCCTGGACCTGCAGCGCCGGTTCCATGTGTTCGGGCGCAGCGGGCCCCTGTTCTACGGGCTGTCGGCGCTCGATATCGCGCTGTGGGACCTCTGCGGCAAGGCGGCGGGGCTGCCCGTCCACCGTTTGCTTGGCGGCGCGCGCTGCGAGCGGTTGCCGGCCTACGCCAGCCTGATCCGGTACGCCGATGCCGAAGCGATCGCGGTCAACGTCAGGCGTGCCATCGCCGATGGCTACCGCAGCCTGAAGCTGCACGAAGTCGACCTGGCCGTGATCCGCGCCGCACGCGCGGCCGCGGGGCCGGAAATCGAAATCACGCTGGATACGAACTGCCCGTGGACGCTGCATGAGGCCATCGACATGGCCCGCGTCCTGCAGCCCTTGTCGCTAAGGTGGCTGGAAGAGCCGCTGTGGCCGCCCGAGAACTACGCCGGACTGGCGGCCCTGCGCCAGCGCTGCGCGATTCCGGTTGCAGCCGGCGAGAATGCGACCACGCTGATGGAGTTCGAGCATCTGCTAAGCCTTGGCGCCGTCGATGTGGTGCAGCCCAGCCCGGCCAAGATGGGCGGCATCAGCGCCCTGCGCGATGTCTTTGCCCTGGCCAGGGCGCACAACGTGCAGGTGATGGTCCATACCTTCTACGATGGTCCCGGGCTGCTGGCCGCGATGCATGCCACCGCGGCGCTGGGCGACGCCGCCGCCATGATCGAATGGCGCTACTTCGACATGGCCGCGCAGGTGCTTGGCGATGCCGTGGTGCCGCGCGACGGCAACATCGCGCTACCCACCGGGCCGGGCCTGGGCATCGACCCGGATCCGGAAGTGATCCGACGCTACCGCGTGGGGTGAGAGGACGATAGCGGGCGAACTTCCGTGCGCGCCTCGTGTCGTTAGTTCCATGGCCGTGCCATCGCCGGCAAACAGGACGACGCATGCACCTTGACATCCTTCTCGCCCATCCCTGGTTCAGCACATGGACCGCCGCGCTGGTTGCCGTCATCGTCGCGCTGACCGCGCATCGCCTGGGCGGCCTGCTGCTGTTGCGCATGACGCGCGCCACGCCGGTGCTGCATGCCATCGTGGTCAAGTCGCGGGCACCGGCCAAGGCGGTGCTGCCGCTGCTGGCGTTGCAGACCGTATGGCAGGCGGCGCCGGACGACCTGCGCTGGATCGACAACGTGCGGCATCTCAACGGGCTGCTGATGATCGTCGCCACCACCTGGCTGGCGGCCCGCATCATCGCGGGCCTGGCGCAGGGAGTGCTGGCTCAGCATCCGGTCGACGTGGCGGACAACATGGGGGCGCGGCGCATCCATACGCAGACGCGGGTGTTGTCGCGCATCGCCATGTCGCTGGTGATGCTGATCGGCGCGTCGATGGTGCTGATGACATTTCCCGGCGCGCGGCAGGTCGGCGCCAGCCTGCTGGCCTCGGCGGGGGTGGTCGGACTGATCGCGGGCTTTGCCGCCAAGCCGGTTTTCAGCAACATGATTGCCGGCCTGCAGCTGGCGCTGACCCAGCCGATCCGGCTGGACGATGTGCTGATCGTGGAAGGCGAGTGGGGCCGCGTGGAGGAGATCACCGGCACGTACGTGGTGCTGCGGATCTGGGATGAGCGCCGACTGATCATCCCGCTGCAGTATTTCATCGAAAAGCCGTTCCAGAACTGGACCCGCAGCAGCGCGCAGCTGCTGGGCTCGGTGTTCTTCCATGTCGACTACGGCATGCCGCTGGCACCGCTGCGCAAGGAGCTGGAGCGCATCGTCCATGCCGCGCCCGAGTGGGACCGGCGCTTCTTCAACCTGGTGGTGACCGATGCCACCGAGCGCACCATGCAGCTGCGCGTGCTGTGCACCGCGGCGTCTTCCGGGCTGGCGTGGGACCTGCGCTGCGTGGTGCGCGAAGGGCTGATCGACTTCATGCAGCGCGAGTATCCGCAGTTCCTGCCCCGCCTTCGCATCGAAGGAGAGGACGAGGGCGATGCCGTGCGGCGCGGCGCCGCCGTGCACGTAGCGTGAGGCGGCGCGCGGACATCGGCGCTGGTCGAATCAGAAATCGATCTTCTCTCCCGGCTGCGGCACGATCACCTGCGTGGCCGCGCCGGTGCCCAGCGCGGCGTTGAATTCCGCCGGCGTGCCGCGCAGCTGTGGCGAGGTCTGGTAGTGGATCGGGATTGCATAGCGCGGCCGGATCAGGTCGCGCACCGCGATGGCCGCGTCCTGCGGCCCCATGGTGGAGTGGTCGCCGATCGGGATCAGCACCAGGTCGGGCCGGTACCGCTCACCGATCAGCCGCATGTCGCCGAACAGGCCGGTATCGCCCATGTGCCAGATGCGGAAGCCGTTCTCCATCTCGACGATGTAGCCCACCGGTTCGCCGCCGTAGTGGCTCTCGTCCTTGCCGGTGGCCGGGTTCTTCCTCACCAGTTCGGACGCGTGCTCGGCATGTACCGCGGTGATCTTCGGTCCGGTGGGGCCGAACGGCATCACGGTGCCGCTCTTGCCGAAGCGCTGTGCCAGCGCGGCCGGGACCATGCCGAGGCTGACCAGCGCGTGGCCCATGCCGCCCCCGTTGTAGATCGGCGCGTTGTTGAGCTGCGCCAGCGCCGGGGCGTCGCCGAGGTGGTCGCTGTGCGCGTGGGTCACCAGGATCAGGTCGACCTTGCCCAGCGCGGGCAGCTGCCTGAAGCCGGCGGGCGTCTTCGGGTTGGTGCTCAGCCACGGATCGATGACGATGACTTTGCCGCCCGGCGAAGTGATGCGGACCGCGGCGTGGCCGAGCCACAGGACCTCCGTCTTGCCGGCGGCGGCAGGGGTGGTGGCGGGCGCCTGCGCGACCGCGGTGGGCGGCGGCGCAGGTGTGCCGCAGGCAGCGAGCGTGGCGGCGGCGAAGGCGACGGCGGCTGCGACGGCGACTGCGCGGAATCTGATCATGGTCTCTCCTAGCGGATAAAGACGCCCAGCCCTTCGTGGTCGTAGTACTCCAGCCAGACCTGGTTGCTGGCGAATGCCGCGCGCGAGATCGTGCCGGGGCTGGCGTTCTCGTTGTGGAGCGTGAAGGTGAAGACATCCCCATCCCAATGCGCCAGTGGCAGCACCAGCGGCTTCGCGCCCAGCGTCATGACCAGCGCGCCGCCCTGTTCGGCGACCTGCAGCGGGCCATAGTAGTCGTTGCGGTAGGTGCCGGCATAGGTCGACAAGGCGCGCGCGGGCAATGGGTTGGACGGCCGCGGCTGGCCCACCAGCCTGCCTTCCGGCAGCAGCAGCGGCGCCAAGGCCTCGGCGAAGATCGCGCCCCAGTCGCGGCGGAAGGCGCCGTACTGGACCAGGTCGAAGAACTGCGCATTCAGCGTTTCCGGGATGCCGATGGGGTAGCCGTTGGTCAGCGTGACGATGGCCAGGTTCAGCGACGGCACCGCCGTAAAACTGGTGGCGCCACCCACCGCGAACCCGCCGGAATGGTTGTAGCTGGTCAGCCCCAGCTCGGTCGTGCCGACATTGAAGCCGTAGCCGTAATAGCTGGCGGGCCGGCCTTGCACCGGCGGGCCGCTTTGCATCTGCGGCGACAGCGCCGGCGCCAGCGCCGCGGCGTCGACGATGCGCTGGCCGGCGAACTCGCCTTTGGCCAGCACCAGGATCAGCCACTTGGCCAGGTCGTTGACCGAGGCGCTGACGCCGCCGGCGGGCGATTGCGCATCGGGCATGGTGCCCATGCCTTGCACCCAGGCGCCGTTGACCTTGACGTGCCCGAGCGCGCGGTTGTCGCGCGCGGCAAAGTCGGCGTAGCGCGAGCTGGTGCGGGTCATGCCCAGCGGCTGGTAGATGGCCTGCTCGGACAGCGTGGCCCAGTCGGTGCCGGCGGCGTTGGCCACGGCCTCGGCCGCGGCGGTCATGCCGAAGTTGGTGTAAGCGTAGACCGCGCGCAACGGATGCAGCGGCAGGAAGCGCAGGCGTGCCAGCACCTCGCGCCGATCGTAGCCCATGTCTTCGAGCCGGTCGCCGGCGTGGTCGGGCAGGCCGGAACGATGCGCGTAGAGGTCGCCGATGGTGACCGCCTGCGTGGTTTCCGCATCGGCCAGCGCGAACCCTGGCAGGTGCCGGATGACCGGGGTGTCCCAGCCGATGCTGCCGCGCCCGACCTGCCGCGCCACCACCGTGGCGCCGATCGGCTTCGACACCGAGGCCAGCTGGAACACGGTATCGGCATCGACCGGCGCGGGGTCGCTCACCAGCCGGCGGCCGAAGCCCCTGGCGTAAACGGCCTGGTTGCCGCGCACCACCGCGACGGCCATGCCAGGCACGCCCGAGCTGGCCATCAGGTTGGCCGCGAGGGTATCGACCTGGGCGATGGCGGCGGTGATCTGCGCTTCGGGAACCGGATCGGGCGGCGGCGCTGGCGCAGGATCGTCATCGCCGCCGCAGGCGGGCAGGGTGGGGACCAGCAGGCCGCTGAGCGCGGCTCCCAGGAAACGGCGACGCTCTTGCAGTTTGCCCACGGCAGGTCTCCCGACGGCGGCGCGAGCGCGCCTTTGGGATTTACTGTAGGCGATTGGCGCGGGCATTCCCGGCCGATCTGGAAAAACAAAAGGCCCGCACTTGCGTGCGGGCCTTCTGCCGAAACTTGGTGCCCAGGAGAGGACTCGAACCTCCACAGTGTTGCCACCGCTAGGACCTGAACCTAGTGCGTCTACCAATTCCGCCACCTGGGCAGGTGGTGAGCCGCGAATTCTACCGAAGGCGGCGGAATTTGCAAGCCCTTGCATGGGCCTCGCGTGAAAAAACCTGGGCGACCGCTGTCAGCGGCGGTCGTGGTGCGCCGGCAATCAGAACGACGGCACCATCGCGCCCTTGTACTGCGCCTTCATGAACTGGCGCACGTCTTCCGACTGGTACGCGGCCACCAGCTTCTTGACCCACGGCTTGTCCTTGTCCTGGGTGCGCACCACGATGATGTTGGCGTACGGGCTGTGGATGTCTTCCAGCGCGATCGCGTCCTTGGTCGGCTGCAGGCCGGCGGCGAGCGCGTAGTTGGTGTTGATCACGGCAGCGCCGACATCGGGCAGGGCGCGCGCCAGCTGGGCGGCGTCGAGTTCCACGATTTTCAGCTTCCTGGGGTTCTCGGCCACGTCCAGCGGCGTGGCATTGGAACCATTGGTGCCGGCGCCGGCCTTCAGCTTGATCACGCCTTGCGCCTGCAGCAACAGCAGCGCGCGGTTTTCATTGGACGGGTCGTTGGGCACCGCCACCTTGGCGCCCTGCGGCAGGTCCTTGGGCGACTTCAGGGTCTTCGAGTAGACGCCCAGCGGCGAGATATAGGTGTAGCCCACGCTCTGCATCTTGTAGCCGCGCTGCTTCACCTGGCTGTCCAGGTACGGCTGGTGCTGGAAGCTGTTGGCGTCCAGGTCGCCGGCGTCGAGCGCTGCGTTGGGCTGCACGTAGTCGTTGAACTCGACGACCTTCACGTTCAGGCCATTGCGCTTGGCCACCTTCTGGACCACCTGCCAGACTTCGGCGTCCGGTCCGCTGACCGTGCCGACACGGATGGTCTGTTCCTGGGCCGAGGCACTGCCGGCGGCGATAAAACCCACGGCGGACACTGTTGCCGCCAGACGCTTGATGAAAGACGTGCGCATAGGAGTTGTGAAGATCTTGTTGTGATGTGGCGAGTGAGAGGCAATCGCCGGGCAGGGATCGCCTGTCCGGAGAGAGGGCACAGATTAACGCAATTGCGTCCGGATGGCGCGGCGTGGACGATCCTGGCGTCTATTTCTTTTTCATAAGCTTATGAAGCCAGGCGGCGCCCGCCTGCCGGCATTAAATGCCATGGCGCCGCGGCTCAGTCCGCAAAGACTTCGCGCAAGGTCCGCAACGTGTCGGCCACGGTCCGCTCGCTCAGGCCGCCTGCCCGCTTCACCAGCCGGGACTTGTCGACGGTGCGCAGCTGGTCCAGCAGGATCAGGCCGGTCTTGCGCTGGAAGGTCACGGGGATGCGGAACGGCGCCGGCCGGCTGCCGGTGGTCATTGGCGCCACCGTCACGGTGCGCAGGTAGTCGTGCATCTCGGGCGGAGACAGGATGACGCAGGGGCGCGTCTTCTCGATCTCGCTGCCGACGGTGGGATCGAGCGCGACCAGCCAGACGTCGCCGCGCGCTACCATTTCAGCTCCGCGTCGTCGGCGTTGGGGAGGTCGCCCAGCACCAGGCTGTCGTCGCCGGCCGCGGCGATCTGCTGGCTGGCTTCCGCCCAGCCTTGCCGCGGCGCCTGCCGGGGCCGGCGCAGCACCAGCGTGTCATTCACGATTTCCATTTCCACTTCATGCTCCAGACCCAGCTGTGCCAGGATTGCCTTGGGGATCAGGACACCTTGTGAGTTGCCCATCTTGCGGATCGTCGCCTTCATGTCTTGTCGCTCATGGTGTGGCCAGTACTGGCGGCAGCACAATGTTATTACACCACCGGCAACAATGAAACAGGCAGGCACGACGCTGCATGGAAATGTGGCATTCCGGCACAGCCGGCAACAGGCGAATTGTCCGAAAACGACCGCGCCGCGCGCACCGTCCGGCTCAGTCGGCTACCGCGCCGTAGCCCTGGCCCTTCCACTCGATAAAACACAGCCCGTGCCCGAACGGGTCAGACAGCGTGGCCTGCCGGCCCCAGGCAAACTCCTGCGGCCAGTCCTCGATCTCGGCGCCGGCCTCGAGCGCGCGTTCGATGGCTTGCTCGAGGTCGGCGACGACGAAATCGAGATGCACCGGGGTCCAGTGGCGGCGATAGTCGCGCCGGGTCGCGGCGCGCGTGGTCGGGCGCGTGCCGGCGGGCTTGGCGAGCAGGTAGATCGGGGTATTGCCGCCCAGCATTTCGGCGACGGTGCCGTCGAACAGCTTGCGCTGCAGCCGCAATCCCAGCCCTTGCGCGTAGAAGTCGATGCCGCGCGCCAGATCGTCGACATCGATATTGATCAGCAACTCCATCACAGCCTCCTGCAGCGTTCCGGGTGAAAGCGGCCGCATTGTGCGCCGGGTCTCCTGACAGCTGCTGTCAGGAGTGATGTTCCAGCCGGGCGCGGCGTTTGCGCGGGGCTCCAGCGGGCGCGAATCTGGCCGATATGTGGGAGGGGGCGGCTCGACCCATGTTGCAGTGCGCAGACAAAAAGGTCTCGCGAATACGCGGAGACTTCATAATATCGACTTATCGCAAATGGGAGAGTGAAGTTGCGTTTTGAGCACTTGGTTGAGATCAACGATCCGGGCAACCCGCAGCTGGAACCGCTGACGGCCGAGCAGCTGTGGCAGGGCCTGGTGCTGCGCGCCGAGTCTCCCGAGCTGTTCGTGCTGGGCCTGGACAGCGCCGAGGTGGTGGACCGCGGCGACAACTGGATCGACCGCGTGCTGCATTTCGGCGAAGCGTCGATCGAGGATCACGTGGTCTACGAGCCGCGCCGGCTGGTGCGTTATGAAACCGCGGCCACGGCCGAGCATGCCGGCGGCACGCTGACCATGGCGATCGAGACCCCGGGGCCGGGCGCGCTGCTGCTGCGCTTTATCTACGACACCACCATGCCCGCCGTCGATGCCAGCGGCGACGACCGCTACGCCGAGATCGTCAAGTCCGCCTACCACGCGGCCGACATCGACACCGTCCGCAAGATCCGCGAGATCGCCGACACCGGGCGGCTGGGGTGAGCGAGGGCCCCGCCACGCCGGAGGGCTCCGGCCAGCAGTCGGGCCTGCCGACCCGGCAGGCGCTGCGCGCGCGCTACGGCGAACGGCTGCGCTGGCTGGTGCTGGCAACGCTGATGCTGGGCACGATCTCGTCGATCGTCTCGTCCACCATCGTCAATGTGGCCATTCCGGACCTGAGCCGGCATTTCGTGCTGGGGCAGGAGCGCGCGCAATGGGTCGCGGCCAGCTTCATGATCGCGATGACGCTGTCGATGCTGCTGACCCCCTGGCTGCTGAACCGCTACGGGCTGCGGCGCACCTTCCTGGGCGCGGCGCTGCTGCTGGGCGCGGGCGGGCTGGTGGGCGGCTTCTCGCCGACCTACGGCGTGATGATCGCCATGCGCGTGGCCGAGGGCATCGCCGCGGGCATCATGCAGCCGCTGCCTAATATCCTGATCCTGCGCGTCTTTGAAGAGCGCGAGCAGGGCAAGGCGATCAGCCTGTTCGGCTTCGGCGTGGTGCTGGCGCCGGCGCTGGGGCCCAGCCTGGGCGGCTTCCTGGTCGAGGCCTTCGGCTGGCGCTCGATCTTCTTCGTGGTGGTGCCGCTGACGCTGCTGGCGGTGCTGATGGCGCGCCGCTTCATGGCGGTGGACTCGATCATGATGGGCGAGCGCCAGCCGCTCGACTGGCGCGGGCTGGGCCTGGCCGGCATCGCCACGGTCAGCCTGCTCAACGGCGTGGTCGAGATGCGCGAGAGCGTGCCCGCGGGCCTGGCGCTGGCGGGCTTCGGCGTGCTGATGCTGGCGGCTTTCGTGATGTGGCAGCTGCGCGCGGCGTACCCGCTGATGAACATGCGGCTCTACAGCTACCGGCAGTTCGCCGCCGGCGCGGTGGTGGCCTTCATCTACGGCGCGGGCCTGTTCGGCTCGACCTACCTGTTGCCGGTCTATATGCAGATGGCGCTGGAATACACGCCGTCGCGGGCCGGCCTGGTGCTGTTCCCGGCGGGCGTGGTGCTGGCGCTGACGATTGCGCTGGCGGGGCGCTTCACGCACCGGATCCCGCCGCATGTTCAGGTGTCGTTCGGGCTGGCGCTGCTGTCGCTGTCGTTCCTGCTGATGGCGCTGGGCTCGCGCGCGACGCCTTACCTGGTGCTGGTGGCGCTGGCCGTGCTGGGGCGGATCGGCCTGGGCTGCATCCTGCCATCGCTGACGCTGGGCGCGATGCGCGGCGTGGACTTCTCGCTGATCGCGCAGGGTTCGAGCTGCATCAACTTCCTGCGGCAGCTGGGCGGGGCCATCGGCGTGAGCCTGGCGGGCGTGGGGCTGCAGTGGCGCCTGGCCGAGCATGGCGCGTTGCTGGGCCAGGCCGGCGACACCGCGCTCCAGGCGGCGCGCATCCGCGCCTTCGACGAAACCTTCCTCGCGGTGGGCGTGGTGATCGCCAGCGCAATGCTGGCGGCCTGGCGTATCCGCCCGCGCCCGGCGCCGGCGGCCTGAAGCCGCCGGGCCGGAAGCGTTCAGCTGGCGGCGCCGCTGCGCAGCTCTTCCACCAGCGCGATGTACTGCTCCATCGCCTGTTCGCGCGCGGTGCCGCGCAGCGCTTCCCACGCCTCGAACTTGTAGCGGCCGACGAAATCGGTCATGCCGGGCTTGTCGCCGTGGGCATCGCCTTCGCTGCCTTGCTTGAATAGCGCATACAGGCGCAGCAGGGACATATTGCTGGGGCGTTCGCTCAGTTGCTTGACGTCGATCTGGGCCTGTTCGAAGCGTGCCTGCAGGTCGCTCATGGGGTTCCTCCGGTGTGGGCTGTCTGGATTGCGAAAATGCAGCCCGATGATAGCCGCCCGGCGCGGCCGCGCCGTCCGTATAAAACCGAAGAAGCCCTCGATTCCGGGCCCAACGGATACAATCGCGCCATGTCCTGGATTCTTGCTGTTGAAACTTCTACGGAGTGGTGCTCGGTCGCGCTCGGACGCGCGGCAGGCGCCGGCCTGGAGTGCCTGGTGCGCCATGAGCACACCGGCGCACGCTCGTCGGCGCGCGTGCTGCCGGCCGCCGGCGAATTGCTGGCCGAAGCCGGCATTGCGCTGGGCGATTGCATGGCCATTGCCTTCGGCGCCGGCCCGGGCTCGTTCACCGGCCTGCGCACCGCCTGCGGCGTGGCGCAGGGGCTGGCGTTCGGCGCCGGCCTGCCGGTGGTGCCGGTCAACACCCTGATGGCATGCGCCGAGCGCGCCCGTGCCGCCGCGCCGGCGCTGCCGGACGGCACCGCGGTGCTGGTGGCGCTGGATGCGCGCATGGACGAGGCCTATGCCGCGGCGTTCGGCTGGAACGCGGTCGCGCAGGAGTGGGCCGAAGTCACGCCGATGCAGGTCGGGGCGCCGGAAACGGTGGCCTTGCCCGCCGGCGAGTTCTGGCTGGCCGGCAATGCGTCCACGGTGTTTGGCGAGCGCCTGGCGGGCCTGGCCCGCGCCGCCCGCGTGCTGCCCGAGGCGATGCCCCATGCGCAGCCGATGGTTGCCATCGCGCTGCGCGCGCTGGCGCGCGGCGAGGCCATCGACGCCGACCAGGCCATGCCGGTCTACCTGCGCGACAAGGTCGCCCAGACCATCGCGGAACGTGAAGCCGCCGCGGCGGCGCGCGCCGCGGCCCGGCCGGGGAGCGCATCGTGAGCGCCGCGTATCCCCTCGCCGACCGCCACGACTGGCCCGCGGTGCCGGCCATGCCGGCGTTGCCGGCGGGCTGGTCGCTGGGGCGCATGAGCGCGCTGGACCTGCAGGCGGTGGCGGGGATCGAGGCGCGCGCCTACAGCCATCCGTGGACGCGCGGCAACTTCGAGAACTCGGTCAAGTCCGGCCATCTCGGCCTGACGCTGCGCGATCCGGCGGGCACGCTGGTGGCCTACGCCGTGCTGATGCCGGTGGTCGATGAAATGCACCTGCTCAACATCACGGTCGAGCCGCAGCGCCAGCGCCAGGGGCTGGGGCGCCTGATGCTCGCGGTGGTGCTGGCGACCTCGCACGCGCACCGCATCCACACCATGCTGCTGGAAGTGCGGCCCTCCAATACCGGGGCGATCGCGCTGTACCAGGCGGCCGGGTTTGCCGAGATCGGCCGCCGCAAGGGCTATTACCCGGCGCCCGGCGGCAAGCGCGAAGACGCGCTGGTGCTGCGCCGCGCCTGGCCGGCGCAGGATGCCGCCAACGCAGGCACGGAGGGGCAGGCATGAGCCGCCGTGCACAGTTCCTCGAGGCGCTGGGCATTGCGACCGAATGGGTGCCGCGCGCGCCCAAGGCCGTGCAAACCGAGGCGCAAACTGAAGTCACGGCGCCGCCCATCGCGATGCCGGTGGCCGAGCCGCCTGCAGCTGCGGTCGCGCATGCCGAGCCAGCGCTGGCCGTACCCGTGGCGCAGCCGGCAGCCCGTGAGCGCATTGCGCCAGCGCCGGTCCCGCTCGGACCTGAAGCCGGCGATGCCCAAGGCGAACGTGAAGCGGCCATCGCCACGATGGACTGGCCGGCGCTGGATGCCGCGGTGGCGGGCTGCACCGCCTGCGGGCTGTGCCAGACCCGCACCCAAACCGTCTTCGGCGTGGGTGACCGCCAGGCGGAATGGATGCTGGTGGGCGAAGCCCCCGGCGAAAACGAAGACCTGCAGGGCGAGCCCTTCGTCGGCCAGGCCGGCAAGCTGCTCGACAACATGCTCGGCGCGCTCGGGCTGGCGCGCGGGCGCAATGTCTTCATCGCCAACGTGCTCAAGTGCCGCCCGCCCGGCAACCGCAACCCGGAACCGGAAGAGGTGGCACAGTGCGAGCCCTTCCTGCGCCGGCAGATCGCGCTGGTCAGGCCCCGCGTGATCGTGGTGCTGGGCCGCTTTGCCGCGCAGTCACTGCTGCGCACCACCACGCCCATCGGCAAGCTGCGCGGAACCGTGCATGCGTATGAAGGCATCCCGGTGGTGGTGACCTACCATCCCGCCTACCTGCTGCGCACGCTGACCGACAAGGCGCGCGCCTGGGAAGACCTGTGCCTGGCCCGGGAGGTCCATGACCGTGCGGGAGCTGGGGCCTGATCTCTCGCTGACCCGCGGCGGCGACGGCCCCGGGCCGTCGGACGCGCCGCTGTGGCGCCGCGCCGCGTCGGCGCGCGCGCGTGACCTGGCCTGGACCACGCTGTCGCCGCCGCTGCTGGACGCCGTGCCTGGCGCCGCGCTGGCGCGCTGGCCGGCCGGCACCCTCGAGGCCTGGCAGCGCTGGCTCGAGGGCGCGGATCCCGCCACGCTTCCCGCCACCATCGACGAACTGGCCGATGGCCACGCCGCGCTCGCCGCCGATGCCGACCACGACCCTGCCAACCGCAGCCTGCGCCTCGGCCGGCATGCGGAGCGGCTGCTGCATTTTGCCTTGCGCCATATGGAAGGGCTGTCGCTGCTGGCCGCCAACGTGCCGGTGCGGCGCGCGGGCCGGCACGGGGTGCGCACGCTGGGCGAGCTGGATTTCGTCTGGCGCGACCTGGGCTCGGGCGCGGTGGTCCACTGGGAAATGGCAGCCAAGTTCTACCTGATGGCGGCAGACGGCCACCAGCCGCCGCGGGCGCAGGATTTTGTCGGCCCGAACCTGGTCGACCGCCTCGGCGACAAGCTCGGCCATATCGTGCACCGCCAGCTGCCGCTGGGGCATACCGCCGAGGCGCAGGCCGCGCTGGGCCATACCGTCGACCGCAGCGAAGTCTACCTGCTGGGCTGGCTGTTCTATCGCGACGGCCAGGTGCCGGCCGGGCTGGAGACGCTGGGCATCGCGCCGGACCACTTGCACGGCTGGTGGTCCACGCTCGACACCTGGGCCGCGCGCGCCGCCGCGCGGCCGGGCCTGCGCTGGTGCCGCCTGCCGCGTACCGGGTGGCTGTCGGGGGCGCTGGTGCCGGAAGCCGGCACGGCGGACGCCGGTGCGCTGCACGCGCTGCTGGCGCAGCGCTTTGCCGATCCGCGCCATGACCACGGCTGGCGCCGCGAGTCGCCGGTGATGCTGTGCGAGCTGGAACCGGCCGGGCCGCAGGCGCCGGGCTGGTGGCGCGAATGCTCGCGCGGGTTCGTGGTGCCGCCGGGGTGGCAGGAGCGGGCGCTGGCGCGCACCGGCGAGCCGCCGCGGGCAGGCCCGCAAGCCGCCCCGGACGACGCCTGATGCGGCCTGGCCGGCCTCTGGCGCGGCCGCGCCGTGATTGGTGTGCTAGTGGTGCTTGTCCTCGCCGATCATCGCCAGCGAGTTGAAGGTGCGTACGTTGTACTTGTGCAGCTTGAGCACCAGCGCCATGGTCACGCAGATAAACAGGCCCAGCGCGATGATGACCACGCCGATCGGCACGTTGAGCTTGATCAGCAGCGCATACAGGCACAGCATCAGCAGCACCGAGACGTTCTCATTGAAGTTCTGCACCGCGATCGAGTGCCCGGCCGACAGCAGCACATGGCCGCGGTGCTGCAGCAGCGCATTCATCGGCACCACGAAATAGCCCGACATCGCGCCCACCAGCATCAGGAACACATAGGCGATGGCCATGTACAGCGGCATGTGCAGGCCCAGCACGTCGAGCGTGACCTGCGGCATTGCGTCCTTGGTGTAGAACGCCATCAGCATCACGGTGGCGCCCATCGCCACGCCGAACGGCAGCACCGACAGCGATTTGCGCAGCGGAATGCGCGCCGCCGCCAGGATCGCGCCGACGGCCACGCCCACCGCCACCACGGCCTGCAGCAACGCGCCCTGCGACAGGTTCAGCCCCAGCGATTTCTCGGCCCACTTCAGCACGATGAACTGCAGCGTCGCCCCCACGCCCCAGAACAGCGTGGTCACCGCCAGCGAGATCTGGCCCAGCTTGTCGCGCCACAGCGCCAGGAAGCAGTCGCCGAACTCGGCGATCAGCTTGATCGGGTTCTTTTCCTGCGCCGGATAGCGGGCGCCGGTGTCGGGGATGAACAGGTTGAAGACCGAAGCGATCACGTAGAACAGCATGATCACGACCATCGCGGCCTCGGCCGGGGTGTCGATGCCGGTATTGATCCAGGGCACGTCGAGGCGCAGCAGCAGCCCGGAGACATGCACGGAAATCAGCGCACCGCCCACCACCGTGCCGAGGATGATAGAACCCACCGTCAGGCCCTCGATCCAGCCGTTGGCCAGCACCAGTTTTTCGGGGGGCAGCAGCTCGGTCAGGATGCCGTACTTGGCCGGCGAATACGCCGCCGCGCCGAAGCCGACCACGCCGTAGGCCAGCAGCGGATGCAGCCCGAACATCATGATGGCGCACCCGACCACCTTGATCGCGTTGGTGATGAGCATCACCCGCCCCTTGGGCATCGAGTCGGCGAAGGCGCCGACGAAGGCGGCAAGAATGACGTAGGAGAGAACGAAGAACAGCTTGAGCAGCGGGGTCATCCACTGCGGGGAATGCAATTCGGTGAGAAGGGCGATGGCGGCGATCAGTAAGGCATTGTCGGCCAGCGAGGAAAAAAACTGCGCGGCCATGATGGTGTAAAAACCCTTCTTCATGCTGTCGACTTTCTCTCCATCGCGCGCTCCATTCAGGTTGGCCAGGCCGGTGCCGGCCGCAGAGGCCATGGTTTGCAGGGAACCTTGTGCCGCGGCCGTGTCGAATTGTGTCGTAGGTGCTGCGCTGCGGCGCCGTGAGGCTTGCCTGACAGTCATTGACATAATGCTTCGCTTTTAGAACATGGCCGGAGCGTCCGGCTTTATATCACGAAAACATGACATTCCCGAACCCCGGCAACGGCTCTTTTTGACAGCAAATTGCCTTGCCGATTCCCCGATGACCCCCGGCAACAGCATCCGAATGTGTTCAAATAACGGCTGCCACCGCGGCCCGCCGGACCGGACTTTCCTTGATCTGGTGTGCGCCCGGCGGGATATGGTGACTGGGATACCTGGGCGTGCCAATTGCGGGCATCCCGCATATCGGCCGCCACAACCGTCGCCACAGCCCTTGCCGGTAGGTGCTGCGGCACACCGACAGGTGACGTTTGCGCCATCGATACTGAGACAGAGCCGTCCCTCCAGCCTGCGTCGTGCGTACCTGCCGCCCGCGCCGCTGCCGGCCCGTCCGCTACCCTGATGTGACTTCCATGCCAAGACCGATCCAAGCCGTCATCCACCAACCCGCCCTGGCCAACAATCTCGACGTGATCCGCCGCAAGGCGCCCGATTCGCGCGTCTGGGCGGTCGTCAAGGCCAACGCCTACGGCCATGGCATCCGCCGCGTGTTTGCTGCGCTGCGCGGTGCCGACGGCTTCGGCCTGCTCGACCTGAATGAGGCCGTGCTGCTGCGCGAGCTCGGCTGGCAGGGGCCGATCCTGCTGCTGGAGGGTTTCTTCCAGCCGCAGGACATTGCCTTGATCGAGCAATACCGGCTGACCACCGCGATCCACTGCGACGAGCAGCTGCGCATGCTGGAAAGCGCGCGCCCGAAGGGCCCGCTGGCGATCCAGCTCAAGCTCAACACCGGCATGAACCGGCTCGGCTTCCATCCGGCGGCATACCGCGCCGCCTGGGAGCGCGCGCGCGCCATGCCGTGCGTGGGCAGCATCGTCCATATGACGCATTTTTCCGATGCCGATGGCCCGCGCGGCATCGCCCACCAGGTCGAGGCCTTCGACGCCGCCACCGCCAACCTGCCGGGCGAGGCCAGCCTGTCGAATTCCGCCGCGGTGCTGTGGCACCCGCAGGCGCACCGCGCCTGGGTGCGCCCCGGCATCATCGTGTACGGCGCCTCGCCCACCGGCCGCGATGCCGATATCGCCGGCACCGGGCTGCAGCCGGCGATGTCGCTGCACAGCGAACTGATCTCGGTGCAGGACCTGCAGCCGGGCGATACCGTCGGCTACGGCTCGCTGTTCACCGCGGAGCGGCCGATGCGCATCGGCGTGGTTGCCTGCGGCTATGCCGACGGCTACCCGCGCCATGCCTCGGGCTGGGGCGAGCAGCGCGCGCCGGTGCTGGTCGACGGCGTGCGCACCGAACTGGTCGGGCGCGTGTCGATGGACATGCTGTGCGTCGACCTGACGCCGTGTCCCAGGGCCCGCGTCGGCAGCCCGGTCACGCTGTGGGGTCAGGGCCTGCCGATCGACGAAGTGGCGCAGGCCAGCGGCACGGTCGGCTACGAGCTGATGTGCGCGCTGGCGCCGCGGGTGCCGACCACGGTGGCGACCATCACGGCATCGGACAGCGCCGCGCCCGCGGTCGCCTGACCTGGCCTGATTTGCCCTGATCAGCGGGGCGGATGCGGGCGCAGCGCCGCCCGGTTACGCTCTGCGCGCGTGCGCTGCCCCAGGCCGCTTCGCCCACTACGCTACCTCCGCGGGCCGGGCCGCTTCACGCCCGGCCCGATTCTTTCTGCAAGGACCTCCGTTGGCCAAGAGCAAGACTGTCTATACCTGTACCGAATGCGGCGGCACCACGCCGCGCTGGGCCGGCCAGTGCCCGCATTGCCAGCAGTGGAACACGCTGGTGGAAACGGTGGCGGAATCCGCCGCCAACAAGCGCTTCCAGCCGCTGGCGGCATCGGCCACGGTGCGCAGGCTGGCGGAGATCGAGGCGGCCGACGTGCCGCGCTTTTCCAGCGGCATCGATGAGTTCGACCGGGTCCTGGGCGGCGGGCTGGTGTCGGGCGGCGTGGTGCTGATCGGCGGCGATCCCGGTATCGGCAAGTCCACGCTGTTGCTGCAGGCGCTGGCCAACCTGGCCGGACAGCGCCGCGTGCTCTATGTCAGCGGCGAGGAATCCGGCGCACAGATCGCGTTGCGCGCGCAGCGCCTGGGCGTGGAAAGTCCGTCGCTGGGGCTGCTGGCCGAAATCCAGCTGGAGAAGATTCAGGCCACACTGGAAGCGGAAAAGCCCGAGGTCGCGGTAATCGATTCGATCCAGACGCTGTATTCCGAGGCGCTGACCTCGGCGCCGGGGTCGGTGGCGCAGGTGCGCGAATGCGCGGCGCAGCTTACGCGCATTGCCAAGAGCAGCGGCACCACCATCATCCTGGTCGGCCACGTGACCAAGGAGGGCAGCCTGGCAGGGCCGCGCGTGCTGGAGCATATCGTCGACACGGTGCTGTACTTCGAAGGCGATACCCATTCGTCGCACCGGCTGATCCGCGCCTTCAAGAACCGTTTCGGCGCGGTCAATGAACTGGGCGTGTTCGCGATGACCGAGCGCGGCCTGCGCGGCATCAGCAATCCGTCGGCGCTGTTCCTGTCGCAGCATGAAGAGACCGTGCCGGGCTCGTGCGTGCTGGTGACGCAGGAGGGCACGCGGCCGCTGCTGGTCGAAATCCAGGCGCTGGTCGATACCGCGCATGTGCCCAACCCGCGCCGGCTGGCGGTGGGGCTGGAGCAGAACCGGCTGGCCTTGCTGCTGGCAGTGCTGCACCGGCACGCCGGCATCGCCTGCTTTGACCAGGACGTGTTCCTGAACGCGGTGGGCGGGGTCAAGATCACCGAGCCCGCCGCCGACCTGGCGGTGCTGCTGTCGATCCACTCGTCGATGCGCAACAAGCCGCTGCCGCGCGGCCTGGTGGTGTTCGGCGAAGTCGGCCTGGCCGGCGAAATCCGCCCCAGCCCGCGCGGGCAGGAGCGCCTGAAGGAAGCAGCCAAGCTGGGCTTCACGCTGGCCGTGATCCCGAAGGCCAACGCGCCCAAGCAGAAGATCGACGGGCTCGAAGTGATCGCGGTGGAGCGCATCGAGCAGGCCATCGACCGCGTGCGGCATCTGGATTGAAGCAGCGAGGCCCCGCGTCGATGCGCCACAGCGCAGGGCCCTGCGCCGCATGTGGCGCCAACGGCAGGCGCGGCAAAATCGGTAATAATGCGCAGCACAGCCGCGCCCTCGCACCGACGGCAACGATTACCGGATCACCTGAGTTCCAATGATGCAAGCCAATTCCCGCGCCTATTTCCTGCTGATTGCCATCGTCTCCTTCGCCCTGGTCGGCGTCGCGCTCTACCTGCAGTTTGAAAAGGGCTACCAGCCTTGTCCGCTTTGCGTGATGCAGCGCTTCGCTTTTGTCGGCATCGGCGTTTTCTCGCTGCTGGCCGCGGTGGCGCAGAACACGCGCTCGCTGTGGCAGGGCCTGGGCATGCTGTCCGGCATCGCCGGCATCGCGGTGGCGGTCTACCATGTGTCGCTGCTGCTCAATCCCAAGGCGTCGTGCGGCATCGATCCGCTCGAGAACTGGGTCAACGCGCTGCCCACCGCCAAGGTGCTGCCGCAGCTGTTCTACTCCGACGGCCTGTGCACCGCGCCGCTGCCGCCGGTGCTGGGGCTGTCGGTGCCGGCGTGGTCGCTGATCTGGCTGTTTATCCTGACGCTGACGCTGGCGGTGGGGCTGATCCGCAGGGAGAAGAATTTCCGCTGAGGGATGGCGGTGTTCGAAGGAAAAACCGGCGCTGTGTGAACTGACCCCAAAAAGTTGGACAGTGATTGGCTAGGCTTGAGAGGGCTGAGTCCTGTACTTCACGGGACTCAGCCCTTTTAGTTTGAGTTTGATGCGGTCGTGATTGTAGTAGTGAATGTATTGGGCCAGGCCTTGCTGTAGTTTCTCGACGCTGGCGAATTTGTTCAGGTAGAAGAATTCGGACTTCAGGGTGCCGAAGAAGCTTTCCATGGCGGCGTTGTCCAGACAATTGCCCTTGCGCGACATGCTGGGACGGACGCTGCGCTTTTTGAGCATTCGCTGATAGGCCGGCATCTGATACTGCCAGCCCTGATCGGAATGCAGTACGGGTCGATCCTTCGGGCCGAGGCGGCGGAACGCCTTCTTCAGCATATTCCTCACCATCTCAAAGGCGGGCCTGCGGGCAGTCTCGTAGGCGATGATCTCGCCGTTGTACAGGTCCAGCACCGGGGAAAGGTAGAGCTTCTCGCCGGCCACGTTGAACTCGGTCACGTCGGTTACCCACTTCCGATTCGCGCGTTTGGCGTGGAATCGCCGTTGCAGAACGTTGGGCGCGACACGACCCACCATGCCCTTGTAGGATCGGTATTTCTTCGGCCGGACCAACGACTTCAATCCCATCTCGTGCATGAGCCGCTGAACCGTCTTGTGGTTGACGACCGTACCGGTTTGCCGGATCGCCGCTGTGATGCGGCGGTAGCCATAACGACCCATGTGTCGGGCGAAGAGTTCGCGAATGCGCGTTTTCAGCTCCGCATACTTGTCCTGCGCCTGGAGCACTGCCTGCTGGTAGTAGAAGGTGCTGCGCGCCAGCCCCGCCACCCTCAGCAAACCGGACAATGGGTACTGCTGCCTCAGCTCAAGCACTATTTGCGCCTTTTGGGTTGCGCAGATGTCTTGCTCGCTTGAACCAAGGCTTCGAGCTTTTTTAGGTACGCGTTCTCCATGCGCAGGTAGTTCAACTCTTCAAGGAGTTCCTCGCGTGTGCGCGTACGGTCGTCTGAAGACCGCGATGGCTTTGTCTTGGGAGTCCGTTGTGGCATCTTGCTGGGCCGCCGCCCCTTAGGCCGAGGCGTCAGAGCTTCTAAACCCCCAGCATCATACTGGCGTTCCCACACACCAATGGCGCCGATATTGCGAATGTCGTACAGTGCCGCCACTTCCCGATGCGACAAGCCTTGGCGGCGCATCCGCTCAAGCACCGAGAGCTTGAACTCGGCGCTGTAGGTCTTGTACCTGCGCCTCAGGCTGGCTTCACCGTGCAGCCGATAGGCTGCCACCCAGCGTCGCACCGTCCCGTCGTCTATTCCATGGCGCTTGGCAAGCGCACCAGCTCCTACCTGCCCGCGCAGATATTCCTTGATGACCGACAGTCTGAACTGCTCGGTGTACCTATACATGAAAACACCCCAAAAGTTGGTGTCCAACTTTTGGGGTGCAGTTCAGTGTGCGCCGGTTTTTTGTTGAATGGGAACTTCAAATTCCAGCGGGTTTGCTCCCCTCTCCCGCATGCGGGAGAGGGGCAGGGGGTGAGGGCAGGCGCTGGCATACCGACGCACTGTACTGCGTGGATGCTCCGGCCCTCACCCCCACCCCTCTCCCACTTCGCGGGAGAGGGGAGCGTCCGCGAAGGGTGTCGGGGTTTGCCGAAGCTGTCGGTGTTGAATCCGAACGATCAAGCAATCTGCTCGATCTGCTCCTGCAGCTCCAGCCACTTCTCTTCCAGCGTCTCCAGCTCGCCGTTGACCTCGCCCTGGCGTTTCAGCATCTCCATCAGCTTGGTCTTGTTGGCCTCGGCATAGCTGCCTTCGTCGGCCATGAACCGGTCGATCTCCGCTTTGGCGGCTTGCAGCACCGCCATGCGCTTTTCGACCTTTTCCAGTTCCCTGGTCAGCGGCTTGCGCAGCGCCGACAGCCGCTGGCGCTCGTCGGCCTCGGCGCGGCGCTGGTCCTTGCGGTTGACCGTTGCCGCGGCATCTCCGGCGGTTTCGGACTGATGCGCCGCGGCCGCGGCGTTGCGCTTGGCCGCGGCCTGCTGCAGCAGCCAGTCGCGGTAGTCGTCGAGGTCGCCGTCGAACGGACGGATGGTGCCGTCGGCCACCAGCATGAACTGGTCGGCGGTGGCGCGCAGCAGGTGCCGGTCGTGCGAGACCAGGATCAGCGTACCTTCGAACTGCGCCAGCGCCATCGTCAGCGCCTCGCGCGTATCGAGGTCGAGGTGGTTGGTCGGCTCGTCGAGCAGCAGCAGGTTGGGTTTTTGCCACACGATCAGCGCCAGCGCCAGCCGCGCTTTCTCGCCGCCGGAGAAGGGCTCGATCGGCGTGGTGGCCATGTCGCCGCGGAAGTTGAAGCTGCCGAGGAAGTCGCGCAGTTCCTGCTCGCGCACGTCGGGCGCCAGGCGCGCGAGGTGCTGCAGCGCGGAGTCATGATCGCGCAGCGTTTCCAGCTGGTGCTGGGCGAAGTAGCCGATCTGCAGCCCCTTGCCCAGGCGCAGGTTGCCCTTGAGCGGGTCCTGCGTGCCGGCCAAAGTCTTGACCAGCGTCGACTTGCCCTGGCCGTTCGCGCCCAGCAGGCCGATGCGCTGGCCGTTCTGGATCGACAGCGCCAGGTTGTGCAGGATGGTGACGGGCGGATCGGCTTCGGCGTAGCCACAATCGACGCCGTCGAGCACCATCATCGGGTTGGGCGCCGCATCCGGCTCGCGGAACTCGAAGGCAAAGCCGGCGGCGACGTGCACCGGCGCCAGCCGCTCCATCTTTTCCAGCGCCTTGACCCGGCTCTGCGCCTGGCGCGCCTTGGTCGCCTTGGCCTTGAAGCGGGTGATGAACGATTCCAGGTGCGCGATTTCCTTCTGCTGGCGCACGTAGGCCGCCTGCTGCTGCGCCATCTGCTGCAGCCGCAGGGTTTCGAACAGCGTGTAGTTCCCGCCGTAGCGGCGCAGCTGCTGGTTCTCGATATGCACCGTGACATTGCAGATCGCGTCGAGGAATTCGCGGTCGTGCGAAATCATCACCAGCGTGCCGGGATAGCGCGCCAGCCAGTCTTCCAGCCAGACGATGGCGTCGAGGTCCAGGTGGTTGGTCGGTTCGTCGAGCAGCAGCAGGTCGGACGGGCACATCAGCGCCTGCGCCAGGTTCAGGCGCATGCGCCAGCCGCCCGAGAACGACGCCACCGGCTGCGACACCTGCGCCAGCGTGAAGCCCAGCCCCAGCAGCAGCGCCTCGGCGCGCGCCGGGGCGGTGTAGCCGTCGGCGTCGGCATAGGCGGCATGGGCTTCGCCTTCGGCGCTGCCGTCGCCGCTGGCCTGGGCCGCGGCAATCGCGGCCTCGATCTCGCGCAGGCGGGTGTCGCCGTCGATCACGTAGTCAACCGCGGTGCGGCTCACCGCCGGCGTTTCCTGCGCCACGTGGGCGACCCGCCACTGCGCCGGCACGCTGACATCGCCTCCGTCCGGATGCAGTTCGCCGCGCAGCAGCGCAAACAGCGTCGACTTGCCGCTGCCATTGGCGCCGACAAGGCCCACGCGCTCGCCCGGATTGAGCGTCACGCTGGTGTGGTCGAACAGCACCTTGGTGCCGCGCTGAAGGACGAGCTGGTCGATTCGGATCACGAGAGGGGAAATGCCTGAGTGAAAAACAGAAAAAGCGCCGTGAGCGCGGGCCGCGGCCGGCGCTGTGGCGCTGGCCCGCATTGTAGCGTTTCCGGTGCGCCGCACGCCGTGCCGGTGCACGGGCCGCGCCAAAGCGGGTCGGTGCTTGCACCGCGAAAGTGCCGGTAATGCCGGCAAAACTAGGGATTACCCTCGGTCTGGAAAAACTCTATTTTCTTGAAAGTCGGTTGCGTGTAAATTCATTTTCACAACGAAGCGCACCATGACGCGCCGCCCACACCAGCCGCTTTCACCATGCCCATTGGCCATTCGATCTCGGACCGCATTGCACGCAGCCTGCCGGCGCTGACGCCGGCGCATCGCCGCATGGCGGAATACGTACTGGCCAACCTGTTTCGCGCGGCGACCATGCGCATCGATGAGTTCGCCGCGGCGGTGGAGGTGTCGGTGGCGACGGCCAACCGCTTTGCGCGGGCGCTGGGATTCGATGGCTATCCGCAGTTCCGGGCCGAGCTGGTGCGCGGTTTCGAGGCCACGCTGGCGCCGGTGGAGCGGCTGCGCAGCGAGCTCGAGCGGCCCGCCACGGCCGCCGAAGTCTTCGCGGCCTCGCTGGAAGACGCCGCGGCCAATGCGGAAGCCACCCGGCGCAATCTCGATCCGGCCGCGTGCGAGCGCGCGGTGGCGGCGATCCTCGCCGCGCAGCGCGTCTACGTGGCCGGCTTCGGCGCCAGCGGCTTCCTCGCAGGCCTGCTGCAGCACGGGCTGGAAATGCACTGCCGCATGGTGACCTCGGTGGCGGGCGCGGGCGGCGCCTCGCATGCGGCGCGGCAGCTGTTCAAGCTGCAGCCGAGCGACCTGCTGATCGTGATCGCCTTTCCGCGCTACGTCACCGACACCATCGAGCTGGCCCAGCGCGCCAAGCAGCGTGGCGGCCAGGTGCTGGCGCTGACCGATGGCCCGACCTCGCCGCTGGCGCCGCTGGCCGATATCGCGCTGTATGCGCAGGCCGGCAACCGCCTCTCGGCCAATTCCGATGCCACCGTGCTGGCGCTGATCGAGGCGCTGTGCGGCGCGGTGGCGCATCGGGCCGAACGGCCGGTCAAGGCCGCCGCCGAAATGACCGAATTCCTGCTGCCGTGGCTGTATGGCACGCCCGAAGCCGAGCCCGCGCGCCGCTCCGCTCCGATGCCAGTGCAACCCACCGAAGCCAAGACCGGCGCGCGCCGCGCGCGGTCGTCCAACACCCGCAAGTCCTGAATCCCTGAGTCTCCTTATGCAAGCAGCTGTCATTGCCATCCACGGCGGCGCCGGCACCATCACCCGCGCGGCGATGGATGCGGCCCGCGAACGCGAATACATCGAAGCGCTGCAACAGGTGCTGCAAGCCGGCCAGCGCATCCTGGCCGATGGCGGCAGCGCGCTCGATGCCGTCACCGAGGCGGTGCGCCTGCTCGAAGAATGCCCGCTGTTCAACGCCGGCAAGGGCGCGGTGCTGACTCATGCCGGCACCTATGAACTGGATGCCGCGGTGATGGATGGCGCCACCCTCGATGCCGGCGCGGTGGCGTGCGTCACGCGCCTGCGCAACCCGGTGCTGGCCGCGCGCGCGGTGCTGGACCACAGCGAGCATGTGCTGTTTGCCGGCGCCGGCGCCGAGGCCTTCGCGCAGGCGCAGGGGCTGGAACTGGTGGCGCCCGACTACTACTTCACCCAGGCGCGCCACGACCAATGGCAGCGTGCGCGCGGCAACGCCGGCATGGCCTTGCTCGACCACGACGCTGCCACGCTGGCCGCGCAGCAGGCACAGGGCACGGATCCGATCGATCCCGACAGCAAATTCGGCACCGTGGGTGCGGTCGCCTGCGACAGCCGCGGCAATCTCGCGGCGGCCACGTCCACCGGCGGCGTCACCAACAAGCAGGCGGGCCGTGTCGGTGATACCCCGCTGATCGGCGCGGGCTGCTATGCCGACGACGTCGCGGCGGTGTCCGCCACCGGCACCGGCGAAATGTTTATCCGCATCGTGGCCGCGCACGATGTCGCGGCGCAGATGCGCTATGCCGGCGTGTCGCTCGAAGAGGCGGCGCGGCGCGTGGTGATGGAGAAGCTGCCCGCGATCCAGGGCCGCGGCGGCCTGATCGCGGTCGACCGCGCCGGCAACGTGGCGCTGCCGTTCAACACCGAAGGCATGTATCGCGGAGTCGCCCGGGTGGGCTGGGCCGTCGACGTGTCGATCTACGGCTGAAGCGCCGCGCACCAGCCTGTCCCGCATCCCGCCATACAAGGAGTCCCCGTGGTCACTACCCCAGCGCCAGCGCGCGTTTCCGCATCCGGCCTGGTCCTGCCGCCCGAGCGCGTGGTCCAGGTCGACGGGCTTACCGTGCGCTTCGCCACCTCCGAGCGCACCGTCGAGGCCGTGCGTAACCTGTCCTTCCATGTCGACCGCGGCGAGACGCTCGCGGTGGTGGGCGAATCGGGCTCGGGCAAGTCGGTGACCTCGCTGGCGCTGATGCGGCTGGTCGAGCATGGCGGCGGCAGGATCGCAAGCGGCAGCATGCTGCTGCGCCGGCGCGGCGGCGAGGTGATTGACCTCGCGCGTACCGATAACGCCACGCTGCGCAGCGTGCGCGGCGCCGATGTGGCGATGATCTTCCAGGAGCCGATGACCTCGCTCAACCCGGTGTTCCCGGTGGGCGAGCAGATCGCCGAATCGATCCGCCTGCACCAGGGCAAGAGCCGCACGGCGGCGCGCGCCGAGGCGCTGCGCATGCTGGAGCTGGTGCGCATCCCCGAAGCGCGCCGCGTGCTCGAGCGCTATCCGCACCAGCTTTCCGGCGGCATGCGCCAGCGCGTGATGATCGCCATGGCGCTGTCGTGCAAGCCGGCGCTGCTGATAGCCGACGAGCCCACCACGGCGCTCGACGTGACCATCCAGGCCGAGATCCTGCAGCTGATCCGCGGCCTGCAGGCCGAGATGCAGATGGGCGTGGTCTTCATCACCCATGACATGGGCGTGGTCGCCGAAGTGGCCGACCGCGTGCTGGTGATGTACCGCGGCGAGAAGGTGGAAGAGGGCACGTCCGACGACGTGTTCCGCGCCCCGGCGCATCCGTACACGCGCGCGCTGCTGTCGGCGGTGCCGCGCCTGGGCGCCATGCGCGGCACCGACCTGCCGGCCAAGTTCCCGCTGCTGCGGCTGGACAGCGCCAGCCCCGAGGCTGCCGCGCCGCAGGATACGGTGGCGCCCGGCGTGGCGCCGATCCTGCGGGTGCAGGACCTGGTCACGCGCTTCGACGTCCCCGGTGGCCTGTTCGGCCGCGTGACGCGGCGCGTGCATGCGGTCGAGCAGGTCAGCTTCGACCTCTATCCCGGCGAAACGCTGGCGCTGGTGGGGGAATCCGGCTGCGGCAAGTCCACTACCGGCCGTTCGCTGCTGCGACTGGTGGAAAGCCAGAGCGGCACCATCGAATTCAACGGGCAGAACATCAGCAAGATGGAAGGACCGGCGCTGCAGACCCTGCGCCGCAATATCCAGTTCATCTTCCAGGACCCGTTCGCGTCGCTCGATCCGCGCGTGTCGGTCGGCTATTCGATCATGGAGCCGCTGCTGGTGCATAACGTTGCCCGCGGCAAGGACGCCGAGCAGCGCGTGGCCTGGCTGCTCGACAAGGTGGGGCTGGACCCGTCGCACGCGGCGCGTTATCCGCACGAGTTTTCCGGCGGCCAGCGCCAGCGCATCTGCATTGCGCGCGCGCTGGCGCTGAACCCCAAGGTGGTGGTGGCGGATGAATCGGTATCGGCGCTGGACGTGTCGATCCAGGCGCAGATCGTCAACCTGATGCTGGACCTGCAGCGCGAGCTGGGCATCGCCTTCCTGTTTATCTCGCACGACATGGCGGTGGTCGAGCGCGTCAGCCATCGCGTGGCGGTGATGTACCTGGGCCAGATCGTCGAGATCGGCCCGCGCCGGGCGATCTTCGAGAACCCGCAGCACCCGTACACGAAAAAGCTGATGGCGGCGGTGCCAATCGCTGCCCCGGCGCGGCGCCACCTGCGGCGCGAGCCGCTGAACGACGAGATCCCTAGCCCGATCCGCGCGGTCGGCGACGAGCCGGTGGTGCAGCCGCTGGTGCCGGTCGCGGGCAGCGGGGCGCTCGGCCACTATGTCGCGCGGCATGCCGTCGGCGGCGCTTATTGAAGTTCTGGAAGTACCAAATCACCAAGGAGAATCGACGATGTCTGCACGTATGGTTTCGCCCCGATGGATGGCCGGCGCCTTTGCCGCCGGCGCCCTGGGCCTGCTGGCTTCGGCCCCCGTCTTTGCGGCGAAGGATGCCGTGATGGCGGTGTATTCGACCTTCACCTCGCTCGATCCGTACGACTCGAACGACACGCTGTCGCAGGCCGTCGGCAAGACCTTCTACCAGGGCCTGTTCGGGCTGGACAAGGACATGAAGCTGGTCAACGTGCTGGCCGACAGCTACGAGGCCAGCAAGGACGGCCTGACCTACACCATCAAGCTGAAGAAGGGCATCAAGTTCCATGACGGCACCAGCTTCGATGCGGCCGCCGTCAAGGCCAACCTGGATCGCGTCACCAACCCGGCCAACAAGCTCAAGCGCTACACGCTGTTCAACCGCGTGGCGAAGACCGACGTGGTCGACGCCAACACCGTCAAGGTCACGCTGAAGGAGCCGTTCTCGCCGTTCATCAACGTGCTGGCGCACCCGTCGGCGGTGATGATCTCGCCGGCGGCGCTGCAGAAGTACGGCAAGGACATTGCCTTCCATCCGGTCGGCACCGGCCCGTTCGAGTTCGTCGAGTGGAAGCAGCCCGACCACCTCAAGGGCAAGAAGTTTGCCGGCTACTGGAAGACCGGCTACCCGAAGATCGACACCATCACCTGGAAACCGGTGGTCGACAACAACACCCGCGCCGCCATCATGCAGACCGGCGAGGCGGACTTTGCCTTCAGCATTCCGTTCGAGCAGGCAGCGGTGCTGAAGAACAGCCCCAAGGTGGACCTGATCGCCGCGCCGTCGATCATCCAGCGCTACCTGACCATGAACACCATGGTCAAGCCGTTCAACGACCCCAAGGTGCGCCAGGCCATCAACTACGCCATCAACAAGGAAGCCTTGGCCAAGGTGGCCTTTGCCGGCTACGCGGTGCCGGCCGAGGGCGTGGTGCCGCACGGTGTGGACTATGCCGAGAAGCTGGGCCCGTGGCCGTATGACCCGGCCAAGGCGCGCGCGCTGCTGAAGGAAGCCGGCTACCCGAACGGCTTCGAAACCACGCTGTGGTCGGCGTACAACCACACCACCGCGCAGAAGGTGATCCAGTTCGTGCAGCAGCAGCTGCAGCAGGTCGGCATCAAGGCGCAGGTGCAGGCGCTGGAAGCCGGCCAGCGCGTGGAGAAGGTCGAGAGCGTGCCTAGGCCCGAGGACGCCGGCGTGCGCATCTACTACGTGGGCTGGTCGTCGTCGACCGGTGAATCCGACTGGGCCCTGCGTCCGCTGCTGGCCTCGGAGTCGATGCCGCCCAAGCTGCTGAACACCGCCTACTACAAGAACGAGCAGGTCGATGCGGACATCGCCGGCGCGCTGCGCACCACCGACCGCGGCGAGAAGGCGCGCTTGTACAAGGACGCGCAGGAACGCATCTGGAAGGACGCGCCGTGGGCCTTCCTGGTGACGGAGAAGGTGCTGTTCGCGCGCAGCAAGCGCATGAGCGGCGCGTATGTGATGCCGGACGGGTCGTTCAATTTTGACGAGATCGATGTCAAGCAGTGACGGGTGAGACGAGCGGCGGCACTTCGTTGAGGTGCTGGCCCTCACCCCCGCCCCTCTCCCGCGCGCGGGAGAGGGGAGAACACAACGGGTCGTTCCAGCTCCGGCGGTTTGCTCCCCTCTCCCGCATGCGGGAGAGGGGCCGGGGGTGAGGGCGGGCGCGGGCAGTACTCCAGCCGCCTCAAGGACCCTGACTCAACGAGCAGCAAAGCAGTAAGCCGAGAGCGGCCGCCTGCCTCGCGACGCGGGGTTCGCAGGCGGGCGGCCCGCGGCCTTTCTTCATGGTGTGTGATGCTGAATTACTTCCTCAAACGTGTGCTGGGCGTGATCCCCACGCTGCTGATCGTGGCGGTGCTGGTGTTCCTGTTCGTCCACCTGCTGCCGGGCGATCCGGCGCGCCTGGCGGCGGGTCCGGAGGCTGACTCGGCCACGGTCGAACTGGTGCGCAAGGACCTGGGCCTGGACCGGCCCCTGCACGAGCAGTTCGTCAATTTCTTCTCCAATGCGCTGCGCGGCGAGTTCGGCAATTCGCTGCGCACCAAGCGCCCGGTGAGCGAGGAGATCGGCGACCGCTTCATGCCGACGCTGCTGCTGACGGTGGCGTCGATGGCGTGGGCGGTGGTGTTCGGCATGGCGATCGGCATCGGCTCGGCGGTGTGGCGCAATCGCTGGCCCGACCGCTTCGGCATGACGCTGGCGGTTTCCGGGATCTCCTTCCCGGCGTTCGCGCTGGGCATGCTGCTGATGGAGGTGTTCTCGGTGCAGCTCGGCTGGCTGCCGTCGATCGGCGCCGATACCTGGCAGCACTACGTATTGCCCTCGGTCACGCTCGGCGCCGCGGTGGCGGCGGTGATGGCGCGCTTTACCCGCGCGTCGTTCGTCGAGGTGCTGCAGGAAGACTTTATCCGCACCGCCCGCGCCAAGGGCGTGCGCGAGACGCTGGTGGTGGCCAAGCATGGCCTGCGCAACGCCATGATCCCGGTGGTGACCATGATGGGCCTGCAGTTCGGCTTCCTGCTGGGCGGCTCGATCGTGGTAGAGAAAGTGTTCAACTGGCCGGGCCTGGGACGCCTGCTGGTCGATGCCGTCGAGATGCGCGACTACCCGGTGATCCAGGCCGAGGTGCTGCTGTTCTCGCTCGAATTCATCCTGATCAACCTGGTGGTGGACATGCTCTACACCGTGATCAATCCCACCATCCGCTACAAGTGAGGCCGGCATGACTGAGCTTTCCACGCCCGCCGCAGCGCAAGCGGCATCCGCCACCGCCTCCGGGCCGGAAGCCGTGCGCACGCCCTGGACCGAGTTCTGGCGCAAATTCCGCAAGCAGCACCTGGCGCTGGGCGCCGGCGCGTTCGTGCTGCTGCTGGTGCTGGTGGCGATCCTGGCGCCGCATATCGTGCCGTACGACCCCGAGAATTTCTTCGACTACGACGCGCTCAACGCCGGCCCGTCGGCCGCGCACTGGATGGGCGTCGATTCGCTCGGGCGCGACATCTTCAGCCGCATCCTGGCCGGCACCCGCATCTCGCTGGCGGCGGGCTTCCTGTCGGTGATCATCGGCGCGGTGGTCGGCACCGTGCTGGGCCTGCTGGCCGGCTACTACGAAGGCTGGTGGGACCGCATCGTGATGCGCGTCTCCGACGTGCTGTTCGCCTTCCCCGGCATCCTGCTGGCGATCGGCATCGTCGCCATCCTCGGCAACGGCATGACCAACGTGATCTTCGCCGTGGCGATCTTCAGCATCCCCGCGTTCGCGCGGCTGGTGCGCGGCAATACGCTGATGCTGAAGCGGCTGACCTATGTGGAGGCCGCGCGCAGCATCGGCGCGTCGGACTGGACCATCCTGATGCGCCATATCCTGCCGGGCACGGTGTCGTCGATCGTGGTGTATTTCTCGATGCGGATCGGCACCTCGATCATCACCGCGGCCAGCCTGTCGTTCCTGGGACTGGGCGCGCAGCCGCCTACGCCGGAATGGGGTGCGATGCTCAACGAGGCGCGTGCCGACATGGTCACCGCGCCGCACGTGGCGATCTTCCCGAGCCTGGCGATCTTCCTCACCGTGCTGGCCTTCAACCTGCTGGGCGACGGGCTGCGCGACGCGCTCGACCCCAAGATCGACCGGCGCTGAAACCATGGCTGCATCGATCCCGCGCATCGGCGCGCTGGCCTCCGGGCCGCTGGACAGCATTGCCGACGTCGCCGGCGTCACGGTCGGCCACTGCACGCTCGACGACGGCGGCGTGCAGACCGGCGTGACCGTGATTTGCCCGCATGGCGGCGATCCTTACCGCGACAAGGTGCCGGCCGCGGCCACCGTGCTCAACGGCTTCGGCAAGAGTGTGGGCCTGGTGCAGGTGGACGAGCTGGGCGTGCTGGAAACGCCGGTGGCGCTGACCAATACCTTTGCCGTCGGCACCGTCGCGCAGGCGCAGATCCGCGCCGCGGTGGCGGCCAATCCGGAGATCGGCCGCGCACTGCCAACGGTCAATCCGCTGGTGTTCGAATGCAATGACGGCTACCTGAACGATATCCAGCGCATGGCGGTGGCCGGCTCGCACTACGATGCGGCGCTGGCCGACGCGGGAGCCGGATTCGCACAGGGCGCCGTGGGCGCCGGCCGCGGCATGTCGGCGTTCGGCGTCAAGGGCGGCATCGGCACGGCTTCGCGCGTGGCCGGCGGCTACCGTGTCGGCGCGCTGGTGCTGGCCAACTTCGGCACGCCGGAATCGTTGACCGTGGCCGGCCGGCTGGTCGGCCCGGAGCTGGCACGCCGGCTGGCGCCGCCCGCCAGCGCGGCGCAGCCGGAGAAGGGCTCGATCATCATGATCGTCGCCACCGACGCGCCGCTCGACGCGCGCCAGCTGCGCCGGCTGTCGCTGCGCGCGGGAGCAGGGCTGGCGCGCACCGGGTCCGTGTTCGGACATGGCTCGGGCGATATCGCGCTCGCGTTCTCGACCGCGTACACCGTGCCCGACGATGCGGCGCGGCCGATGCCGGCGGTTGCCATGCTGCATGAAACCCTGCTCGACCCGCTGTTCCGTGCCGCGGCCGACAGCGTCGAGCAAGCCATCCTGCATGCGCTGTGGCAGGCCGGGCCGGTGCAGGGCCGCGACGGCCACCGCCGCGCCGCGCTGCTCGACGTGATGCCCGAACTGCGCCAGACCTGCTGATGAAAATCCTTGTTTCCACCGATATCGAAGGCGTGGCCGGCGTGTTCCACGCCGAGCAGACCCGCCCGGGCAATGGCGAATACGAACGCGCGCGCGCCTGGATGACCGGCGAGGCCAACGCGGCCATCGAAGGCGCCTTTGCCGGCGGCGCGGCCGAAGTGCTGGTCAACGATTCGCACGGCGGTTTCCGCAACCTGCTGCCGGACCAGCTCGACCCGCGCGCGCGGGTGGTGCTGGGCAAGCCGCGCTACCTGGGCATGATGGCGGGCGTCGAGGCCGGCGTCGACGGCGTGCTGATGATCGGCTACCACGGCCGCGCGCAGAGCCGCGGCGTGCTCGCCCACACCATCAACAGCGGCGCCTTTGCGCGAGTCTGGCTCAACGGCAAGGAACTCGGCGAGGCCGGGCTGTACGCCGCGCTCGCCGCCGAATTCGGTGCGCCGGTGCTGATGGCCAGCGGCGACGACGTGTTCGTGCAGGAAACCCATGCGCTGATGCCGTGGGTGCGCTATGTCGAGACCAAGACCGCGGGCGGCTTCGGCAGCGGCGCCTCGCTGTCGCCGGCGGCCGCGCGCGCGGCCATTGCCGCGGCGGCGGCGAGCGCGGTGCGCGAGCGCGCGCAGGCGCAATGCCTGCGCATCGCCGCGCCGGTGGCGTGCACCCTGCAGACCCAGACGCCGGCGCACGCCGACCTGTTCTGCCAGTGGCCGACGCTGGAGCGGCGCGACGGCGTGACGCTGTCGTTCCAGGCCGATTCGGTGCAGGCCGCGGTGCGCATGCTGAACTGCCTGTCGGCGATGTCGTTCATGCTGAAGTAGGCCGGCGCGGCGTGGCGGGACGTGCGCGGCGCACGGATCGGCGACAATGGCGGGTCGAGCAACAGGCACGCACTACGCAACGCATGACCCAGGCACACGAAGGCGGCTGGATCCCGGTACGCAAGGACTTCGTCGATCCCGCCACACGCTGCCACGCGCGCGGCGCCAGCCGCCGCCATCACGGCTTTCCCGACGGCCAGGCTTTTATCCTGCGCGACGCCGCCGGGCACGAATACCCGTTCGGCGAGGACTGCGCGCGCGCCGCGCTGGCGCAGCCCGCGCTGCTGCGGCAGGTGCCCGACTACACCGAACGCGACGTGGTGCCGCGCATGGCCCTGCCGGAGCTGCCGCCGGGCCCGGGCCGTCGCGATCCCGCGCAGGCCCGGGCGGCCGAGCGTGCCGCGGCGATCCGCTACCTGGTGCTGCGCATGGAAAAGGTGGCCGCGGTGCCGCGCGTGCAGCCCACCGTGCGCTTTCCGGCGCTCGACGCCGTCTATGAGCAATACCAGCGCAGCGGCGACATCGCCCCGGCGCAGGTGCGCCGCATTCTGGCGATCGAGCGCAGCCCGTCGACGCCGCCGCGCCTGCGCGCGACCAACCTGCTCGACGTCTATACCGCCCATGTGAAGCTGGAGCGGCTGATTGCGGCCTCGACCAGCGTCGACAACATCCGCTTCCTCCGCAGCCTGCATGACTGGCTGGCGCGCCACCTGGTGCTGAGCGCGGGGCAGCTGGCCGCGGCCGGGATCGCGATGCATCCGCAGGCGTTTACGTCGGACGGGATCTGGGGTCCCGCAGCGGAGCCACCGCCGGCGGCGGGCAAATTCCAGTCGGGGTCGCTGTTCTAGCCGCGACTGGCGAGACCCGTCGAATTGGCGTTTAATGCCTGCATCGCATCCGCGGGTGACGCCATGAGCCATTTTTCTCGCAGCTACGCCGAAGCGCGCCAGACCTTCCTGGACGCTGCCCGCGCCGCGGGCGCCGCGCTGGCGCAATTTCCGCATCCCACCCGGCGCGGCAGTGCCGGCGAAGACCTGGCGATCGACGTGGCGCTGGCCGGCGCCGCCGAGGCCCGGCGCTGCATCATGGTGACCTCCGGCACGCACGGTGCCGAAGGCTTTGCCGGCTCGGGGGCGCAAACGGCGCTGCTGCGCGACGCCGCGCTGCTTGCCGAATGCGCCGCCGCCGATGCCTGCCTGCTGCTGGTGCATGCGGTCAACCCCTATGGCTTCTCCTACCTGCGCCGGGTCAACGAGGACAACGTCGACCTGAATCGCAACTTCATGGATTTCTCGCAGCCGCTGCCGCATAACGCGGCCTATGCCGAAATCGCGCCGCTGCTGCTGCCGGCGCAATGGCCGCCGTCGGAGACCGACCAGGCCAGGCTGATGAAGGCGGTGGCAGAGCGCGGCATGGCGTGGTACCAGGCCGCGGTCAGCCGCGGCCAGTACCAGGACCCGGACGGCATGTTCTACGGCGGCGACAAGGCCACCTGGAGCAACTACACGCTGTGCCGCATCCTGGCGCGCTTCGGCGCCGGCCGCGCGGCGCTGCGCTGGATCGACGTCCATACCGGCCTGGGGCCGTGGGGCTACGGCGAGCCCATCCACATGGGCCCCGACACGCCGGAATCGATCCGGCGCACGCGCGCGATCTGGGGCGAGCGCGTGACCTCGATCTACGACGGCTCGTCGACCTCGGCCAACCTGACCGGGCTGGCCTGGCACGCCGTGCCGCAGACCCTGCCGGCGGTGGACTACGCCGGCATCGCGCTCGAGTTCGGCACGCTGCCGGTGGGCGAGGTGCTGGATGCCCTGCGCGGCGACCACTGGCTGCACCGGCATCCCGAGGCCGACGAAAACCAGCGCGCGCTGGTGCGCCAGGCGATGTGGCGCGCCTTCTACGGCGATGCCGACGACTGGCGCGACGGCGTGGTGGCGCAGGTGGGCGACGCCGTGCGCAGCACGATCGCGTCCGCCTAGTCTGGTGGGGTTCAGGCCGCAGGCGTCATCTGGTATTGTCCGGGCTTGGCGGTAGAGTGCCGAGCCAGGCACTGCCGCGATGCCCGGGCCGGAGTATGCCGCAGCCGGGCCAGAGAGCCAGACCAACACCAAGAACAAGACGGAAGCGGCCGCCGCGCGGTGCGCTTCCGCCATCAGCTCGGCAGGGAGGCCGGCGCGCGATGACGCTCTACGAACTGAAACCCAGGTTCCAGGCCTGGCTGCGACCCATGGTGCAAGACCTGGCGCAACGCGGCGTGACCGCCAACCAGGTCACGCTGGCCGCCGCCGCGGGATCGCTCGCGGTGGGCGTGCTGGCCACGCTGGGCATGCTGGTGGCCGAGACCCCGGCGCTGTTCCTGCTGTTCCCGCTGTGGTTGTTCGGGCGCATGGCGCTCAATGCCATCGACGGCATGCTGGCGCGCGAGCATGGCCAGCAGAGCGTGCTGGGCGCCTACCTGAACGAGCTTGGCGACATGGTCTCGGACCTGGCGCTGATCCTGCCGCTGGCGGCGCTGCCCGGGTTCAGCCTTGGGCAGGTGGGCACCTTCGCGCTGCTGGCGCTGCTGGTCGAAGCGGCCGGGCTGATCGGGCCGCTGGCCGGCGCCAGCCGGCGCTACGACGGCCCGCTCGGCAAGAGCGACCGCGCCTTCGCGGTCGGCGCCATCGCGCTGTGGGCGGGCCTGGGACTGGGTTTCGGCGCGACCGCCAGCTGGCTGTGGCTGCTGCTGTCGCTGTTGTCGCTGTTCACGATGGCCAACCGGGTGCGCCGCGGCATTGCCGAGGCGCAGTCCCGCCTTGCGGAGTAGCGCGATGGACCGACTGTCTTCCCGCCAGCCGCTGCAGCGGCAATTCGAGACCCACGACGGCCAGGCGCTGTTCTATCGCCACTGGCCCGCGGTGGAAGGCCCGGCGCGCGGCGCCGTGGTGCTGTTCCACCGCGGCCACGAGCACTCCGGCCGGGTCGCGCACCTGGCCGACGAGCTCAACCTGCCCGGCTACGACATCTTTGCCTGGGATGCGCGCGGCCATGGCAATTCGCCCGGCGAGCGCGGCTACAGCCCCAGCCTGGCAGATTCGGTGCGCGACATCCAGACCTTCACCGACCACATCGCCGAAGTCCACGGCATCCCGCTGGAACGCACCGCGGTGGTGGCGCAGAGCGTGGGCGCGGTGCTGGCCGCGACCTGGGCGCACGACTACGCGCCGCCGATCCGCGCGCTGGTGCTGGCGTCGCCGGCGTTCAAGGTCAAGCTGTACGTGCCGTTCGCGCGGCCGGGCCTGAAGCTGATGCAGCGGCTGCGCGGCAAGTTCTTCGTCAACAGCTACGTCAAGGCAAAGTTCCTGACGCACGATCCCGAGCGCATTGCCAGCTATGACAGCGATCCGCTGATCACGCGGCCGATCGCGGTCAATATCCTGCTGGACCTGTACCAGACCGCCGAGCGCATTGTCGCCGATGCCGCCGCGATCACGGTGCCGACGCAGCTGCTGATCTCCGGCGCCGACTGGGTCGTGCACCGTGGCCCGCAGGACCGCTTCTACGAGCGCCTGGGCGCGCGCACCAAGGAGCGCATCGTGCTGGACGGCTTCTATCACGACACCCTCGGCGAGCGCGACCGCAAGCTGGCGGTCGATGCCGCGCGCCGCTTTATCGTGCGCGAATTCGACACCCCGTCGGCGCCGCGCTCGCTGCTCGATGCCGACCAGATCGGCCCGTTCCGCGAGGAGGCGGACCGGCTGGCGTCGGCGCCCGGCGCGCTGGCCGCCTGGTACTGGCGCGCGGCGCGCGCCAACCTGAAGCTGGGCGGGATGCTGTCGGATGGCGTGCGGCTGGGCCACCAGACCGGCTTCGACTCGGGCTCGACGCTCGACTACGTTTACCGCAACACGCCGTCGGGCCGCGGCGCGCTGGGCCGGCTGGCCGACCGGCAATATCTCGACGCGATCGGCTGGCGCGGCATCCGCCAGCGCAAGCTCCACGCCGAGGCGCTGATCGCCGAGGCCGTGCGGCGCCTGCGCGCGGCCGGCATGCCGGTGCGCATGGTCGATATCGCCGCCGGGCATGGACGCTACGTGCTGGAAGCGCTGGGCGCGCTGGAGGGCGGCGCGGCCGCGGTCGAGTCGATCCTGCTGCGCGACTACAGCGCGCTGAACGTGGAGCAGGGCCGCGCGCTGATTGCCGCCAAGGACCTGCAGGGCGTGGCGCGCTTCGAGCAGGGCGATGCCTTCGACGGCGACAGCCTGGCCGCGCTGGCGCCGGCGCCGACCCTGGCGGTGGTGTCCGGCCTGTACGAGCTGTTCCCCGACAACGCCATGGTGCGGCGCTCGCTCGAGGGCCTGGCACGCGCGGTGCCGCCGGGCGGCTACCTGGTCTATACCGGCCAGCCCTGGCATCCGCAGCTGGAGTTCATCGCGCGCGCGCTGACCAGCCACCGCGCCGGCGCCGCCTGGGTGATGCGGCGCCGCTCGCAGGCCGAGATGGATGAACTGGTGCGGACCGCGGGCTTCGACAAGGTCACGCAGCGCATCGACCCGTGGGGCATCTTCACCGTCAGCCTGGCGCGCAGGCGCGGCGCATGAGCACGGTGCCGACGCAGGCCGGCGCCGCGGTGCAGCCGCGCCGGCCGTGGGGCCTGGCGTGCCTGCTGCTGGCGCTGGCCGGCGCCTTGTTCTTCTCCAGCTACGGCTTCGCCAACTGGCTGGCGAGCCAGCGCGCCGAGGTGCCGTCGTTCTATTTCGAATGGGAGCGGGGCATTCCGTTCCTGCCCTGGACCATCGTGCCGTACTGGTCGATCGACCTGCTGTATGGCCTCTCGTTCTTCCTGTGGCGCGGCCGCGCGGCGCTGTTCACCCACGTCAAGCGCCTGGTGCTGGCGCAGCTGGTGTCGGTGGCGTGCTTTATCGCCTTCCCGCTGCGCTTCAGCTTTGCGCGGCCCGCTGCCGACGGCCTGCCGGGCCAGCTGTTCACGCTGCTGGGCGGCTTCGACCTGCCGTTCAACCAGGCGCCGTCGCTGCATATCAGCCTGCTGGTGATCCTGTGGGTTGCCTTCGCGGCGCACCTGCGCGGCGGTTGGCGCTGGCTGCTGCATGGCTGGTTTGCGCTGATCGGGATCTCGGTGCTGACCACCTGGCAGCACCACCTGATCGACGTGCCCACCGGCGCGCTGGTGGGCTGGCTGTGCGTCTACCTGTTGCCGATGCAGCTGCCCGCGACTGCCGCCGGCGTGCCGGATGCGCGCACGCGCCAGCTGTCGCGCCGCTATGGCGTGGGCGCGCTGGTGGCGCTGCTGTGCGCGGTGCTGGCAATAGGCGGGTCGGTGACGCTGGCCTTCCTGCTGCTGTGGGCCGCGCTGGCGCTGGCCTGCGTGGCCCGCGTCTACGCGCTGGCGGCGCCGGCGTGGTTCCAGAAGGACGGCGACGGCAAGATGGCGCCGGCCGCGCGCTGGGTGCTCGCGCCTTACCTGCTGGGCGCCTTCCTCAATTCACGCTGGTGGACGCGGCGCGCGCCGCTGGCCAGCGCGATCGCGCCCGGCGTCTGGGTCGGCCGCTTTCCGACGCGCGCCGAGCTGCGCGCGCTCGGCGCGGATGCCGTGCTCGACCTCAGCGCCGAGCTGCCGCGCGCGGCCACGGCATCCGGCCTGGCGTATCGCTGCGTACCGGTGCTGGACCTGACCGTGCCGACGCCGCAGCAGATCGGGCAGGCCGTGGCGCAACTCGACACCTGGCAGCGGCAGGGCCGCCGCGTGCTGGTCAGCTGCGCGCTGGGCTATTCGCGCAGCGCGCTGGTGGCGGCGGCCTGGCTGGCGCGCCGGCACGGCCTGCGCGATGCCGCCACGGCCCTGGCGGCGCTGCGCCAGCATCGCCCGGCCGTGGTGCTCGGGCAGGAACATGCCGACGCGCTGCAGCGCTGGCTTGACGGTGCGGCCACGCAGGAGCCGGGCGATGGCCGCTGACCCGGACGCAGCGTTGGCGCCCGGCACCGACGCCTGGATCGCGCACGCGGTGACGGGCGCGCTGGCGGGGGCCGCGTGGCTCGGCGCGGCGGGACTGGGTTTCGCCATGCTGGCGGCCGGGCTGGGCGCGGGCACCGCGAGCTCGCGCTGGCCGGCGGCGCTGGCGCTGCTGCTGGCGTTGCCCCAGCTGTGGCTGCTGCTGCGTGTCGCAATCGACCGCCGCCTGTTCGCTGCGCTCGCCGGTGGCGCGCCGGGCGAGCCCGACCTGGCCGGCCTCGATGCCGCGTTGCTGGCACTGGGCTGGATGCCCGCCGCGCGCGCCGCCCGCCCGTTGCCGGAGCGCGCCCGCGGCGCGCTGCGCCTGGTGCGCGCCAGTGCCGCGCTGACCGTGTGCCAGCTGCTGCTGGCCCTGCTATCGCTGATACTGAGGTAAACAACCATGTGGCTTGCCCGCGCGACCGCGCGCGCCATCATCGTCTTCGCCCGGCTGCTGACCGGCATGCGCGCCAACTGGCAGGGCTGCATCCCGGCCGCGGTGCAGCGCGTCTACTTTGCCAACCACAGTAGCCACGGCGATTTCGTGCTGATCTGGGGCTGCCTGCCGCCCGACCTGCGCATGGTCACGCGGCCGGTGGCGGGCGCCGATTACTGGGAGAAATCTCCGCTGCGCCGCTTTATCGGCCGCGACGTGTTCCGCGCGCTGCTGATCGACCGCACCCGCAGCGACCCCGGCAGCGACCCGGTGGCGCTGATGCGGGCCGGCCTGGCGGCGGGCGACTCGCTGATCCTGTTTCCCGAAGGCACGCGCAACACCACCGACGCGCGCCTGCTGCCGTTCAAGAGCGGCATCTACCACCTGGCGCGGGCCTGCCCGGAGGTCGAGTTCGTGCCGGTGTGGATCGACAACCTGAACCGCGTCATGCCCAAGGGCGAAGTGGTGCCAGTGCCGCTGCTGTGCACCGTGACCTTCGGCCAGCCGCTGCGGCTGGCCACCGACGACAGCAAGGAAGCGTTCCTTGCGCGCTGCCGCGCGGGCCTGCTCGCGCTTGCCCCGGAACTGGAATGACCGCCATGCCCACCCTGCATTGGAGCCGCGAAACCTGGCTGCTGTTCGGCGGCCTGTTCGGCGTGCTGCTGCTGGCCTCGACCGTGACCGCGCTGCTGCGCTGGCGCGTGGCGGGCGGCGGCCAGCACGCGGTGATCGACAACCTGGCGCAGCGCGTGTCGGCCTGGTGGTGGATGATCGGCATCATGGGCGTCGCCTTTGCGCTGGGGCGCACCGCGGTGATCGTGCTGTTCTACCTGCTGTCGTTCTTTGCGCTGCGCGAGTTCGTCACCATCACCACCACGCGGCGCGGCGACCATCGCGCCGTCGTCGCCGCGTTCTTCGTGTTCCTGCCGCTGCAGTACGTGCTGGTCTATATCGGCTGGTACGGCATGTTCTCGATCCTGATCCCGGTCTACGCCTTCCTGGTGCTGCCGATCCTGGCCGCGCTGTCGTCCGAGACCACGCGCTTCCTGGAGCGCTGCGCCGGGGTGCAGTGGGCGGTGATGGTATGCGTGTTCTGCATTTCGCACGTGCCGGCGCTGCTGACGCTGCCGATCCCGGGCTTCGACGGGCGCAACCTGCTGCTGATCGCCTTCCTGGTGATCGTGGTGCAGGGCAGCGACGTGCTGCAGTATGTGTGGGGCAAGCTGTGCGGCAGGCGCAAGATCGCGCCGCTGCTGTCGCCGTCCAAGACCGTCGAGGGCTTTGTCGGCGGCGTCGCCAGCGCCACCGCGCTGGGCGCGGCGCTGTGGTGGATCACGCCGTTCTCCCCATGGCAGGCCGGCGCGATTGCGCTGGTGATCGCGCTGATGGGCTTTCTCGGCGGCCTGGTGATGTCGGCGATCAAGCGCGACCGCGGCATCAAGGACTGGGGGCACATGATCCAGGGCCACGGCGGCATGCTCGACCGGCTCGACTCGGTGGTGTTCGCCGCGCCGGTGTTCTTCCACATCACGCGTTACTGGTGGGTGCCCTGATCCGCGCGGGGCTTACAACGCCATCTCACGACGCCATCTCACAACGCCATCTCTTCGCACCACGCCACCACTGCGTCGCGGAAGTCCTGGCAGATCGGCGACAGGTAGCCGTCGGCGCGCCACAGCACGGCCAGTTCGTGCTGCCAAGCCGTGCCCGGGGCGTCGATCGCGGCCAGTCCCTGGCCCTCGGCCTGGCGCAGCATGCGCGGCGGCATGATGCCGAGCAGGTCCGAGTGCCGCAGCAGCTCGCCGAAGGCGACCGGCGACGCCGTGCTTTCCACCGCCACGCGCGGCGGCGGCAAGCCGACCGCGGTAAACCGTTCCTCCAGCCACTGGCGCAGGTACAGCGAACTGGCCGGCACCACCCAGCGTTCGCCGGCGAGGTCGGCCAGGGTGCGAAAGCCGTCGCGGCGCGGATGCGCACTGCGGCACACGATCTGCATGCTGAGCGGCCCCAGCGGCAGCCACGCAATCTCCGCCGGCAGGCTGGCCGGACGCGCGCCGAGGATCAGGTCGGCTTCGCCATCCTGCAGCATCGCCATCAGGCGCGCGCTCAAATGGGTTTCGATCGAGAACGTGGCCAGCGGCCGGCTCAGGAAGAAGCGCGCCAGCAGCGGCGACAGCAGCGAGGGCAGCAGGTAGGGGATGGCGCCCAGTCGCACCGTGCCTGCGCGCGCGGCGCGCTGCTCGGCCAGCTCGTTGCGCATGTCGCTGGCGGCCAGCGAGATCCGGCGCGCATGGGCCGCCAGGGTGCGGCCCGCGCCGGTCGGCACCAGCCCGCGCGGGGTGCGCTCGAACAAGTGCATGCCGGCTTCGCCTTCGAGCCGCGCCAGCGTCTTGGACAGGCCGGACTGGGTCATGCCCAGGGTGTCGGCGGCGCGGTGCAGGTTGCCCTGGTCGATCACGACCAGGAAGGCTTCTAGATCCTCGAATCGCATGGGGCGGGATGGCGCTGGGGGTGCGGGCCATTGTAGCGCCATGCCTGGCGGGACTTGGTTCGCGCCGCGCGGGAATCGCGCCGGCCCGGGGAGCGGTCTAGACTGCCTGGCATCCCTCGCGCACCGCAGCGGACACTGCAGCGGGCACTACAGAAGGGAGCCAAGCCCAGGAGACAGACCGATGCCATACCGTTCCGCATGGCTGCGCACAGCCATGGCCGCCATCTTGCTGGCCGCCGTTCCCACCGTGATGCCGGCCGCCGCCGTGGCCGCCGATCCCGCCTCTGCCGAACCCTATCCGTCGCGGCCGCTGACCATCGTGGTGCCGTCGGTGGCGGGCAACGTCAACGACGCGGTGGCGCGGCTGATCGGGCAGGAGCTGACCAAGAGCTGGGGCCAGCCGGTCATCGTCGACAACAAGCCCGGCGCGGGCACCACCACCGGCACCAAGTACGTCGCGCGGGCGGCCAGGGATGGCTACACCGCGCTGCTGACCTTTACCGCGCACGTGCAGAACCCGTCGCTGTACCGCGGCATCGGCTATGACCCGATCGCGGATTTCACGCCGGTCAGCGAAGTGGCGATCTCGTCCACCATCCTCGCGGTGTCGCCGGATTTTCCGGCGCGCACGCTGCCGGAGGTGGTGGCGCTGCTCAAGGCCAATCCGGGCAAGTATCCGTATGGCTCCTACGGTGCCGGCACCACCGGACATATCCTCGGCGAACTGCTCAAGCGCGAGGCCGGCCTGCAGATGGAGCACGTGGCCTACAAGGGCGGCGCGCCGCTCGCCACCGATCTCGCTGCCGGCCATGTGAAGCTGGGCTTTATTGCCGTGGGTACGGCGATGCCGCTGCTGCAGGGCGGCAAGCTGGTGCCGGTGGCGATTGCCGGCGCCGAGCGCTCGGCGTTGCTGCCCAAGGTGGCAACCTTCCGCGAAGCCGGCTACCAGGGCTTCGAGCCGGATGCGTGGATGGGCCTGCTGTTCCCCGCCGGCGTGCCCAGGGTGCGGGTCGAAGCGCTGTCGCGCGAGGTGGCGCGCATCGTGCGCCTGCCGGAGATCGCCAGGAAGATGCAGGACCTGAACCTGGTGCCGGTCGGCGGCACGCCCGAGGCCTTCGCCACGGTGATGAAGAACGACCGCGACAAATGGAGCCGCATCATCCGCGATGTCGGCATCACGCTCGAATGACGGAGACACCGATGCAAGCCGACGATTACCAGGGACTGGTCTGTTCGCGCTGGTGCCACTGGAGCGAGCTGGCGCTGCAGCGCATCGCGCGCCGGCCGCTGGCAGCGGGCCAGGTGCGCATCCGCGTGCGGCACGCCGGGGTGGGCTTCGCGCTGAGCCTGTTCGTGTCCGGCAAGTACCAGCGCAAGCCGCCGCTGCCGTTCACGCCGGGCACCGAGGTCGCGGGCGAGATCATCGAAGTGGCGCCCGACGTCACGCAGCTGCGCCCGGGGCAGCGCGTGGCCGCGGCGCTGGACTGGGGCGGCATCGCCGAGGAAGCGGTGGCCACCGCCGACACCGTTTATCCCATCCCCGACGGGCTGCCCCTGGCGCATGCCGCCGCGCTGCCCATCACCTACGGCACGGTGTGGGCCGCGCTGGCGTGGCGCGCGGCGCTGCAGCCGGGCGAGACCATGCTGGTCCACGGCGCCAGCGGCGCGCTGGGCACCGCCGCGGTACAGGTCGGCAGGCTGATGGGCGCGCGCGTGATCGCCACCGCCAGCACCGCGGCCAAGCGCGAGGCGGCGCTGCGCAATGGCGCCTCGCACGCGCTGGAGCCGGACCCGGCCACGCTGGCGGCGGCGGTCAAGGCGCTGTGCCCGGCCGGCGGCGCCGACGTGGTGTTCGACCCGGTCGGCGGCGATCTCTTCGACGCCTCGCTGCGCTGCGCGGCGCCCGGCGCGCGGCTGCTGTCCATCGGCTATGCCAGCGGCCGCATCCCGGCGGTGCCGGCCAACCTGCTGCTGGTGAAGAACCTGGCGCTGATCGGCTTCAACTACGGCTATTACATCGGCTGGGGCCTGACCGACGAGCGCCGCCGCTTTGCGCCGCGGGTGCAGGCGATGGTCGGCGAGATCATGCAGGCGGCGGCCAGCGGCAGGCTGGCGCCGCCGGTGCTGCAGCACTTTGCGCTGCGCGACTGGCTGGACGCGGTCGACACCACCATGTCGCGCCGCGCCATCGGCAAGGTCATGCTGGATATCTGAACGGAGCCAACTTATGCACGATGCAACCGCGGCGAGCGCGGACGATGCGATGTTCGATGGCCTGACCGTGCTCGACCTGAGCCAGGGCATTGCCGGTCCGTACTGCGGGCTGATCCTGCGCCAGCAGGGCGCGCGCGTGATCAAGGTGGAGCCGCCGGGCGGCGACTGGTCGCGGCAGATGGGGCGCATCCGCGCCGGCCAGACCGCGATCGCGGTCGCCTGCAACGCGGGCAAGGAAAGCGTGGTGCTGGACGCGCGCAGCGCCGACGGCCGGGCCGCCATCGGCCGGCTGGCGCAGTGCGCCGACGTGGTGATCCAGAATTTCCGTCCCGGCGTGGCCGAGCGCATGGGCGTCGGCTACCAGGCCCTGGCCGCGCACAACCCGGCGCTGGTCTATGTCTCGATCTCGGGCTACGGGCACGCAGGGCCGCTGGCGAACCGGCCGGCGGTGGACACCACCATGCAGGCCTACAGCGGCCTGATGCACCTGAACCGCGATGGCGCCGGACAGCCGCGACGCATCGCCTTCTTCATGGTCGACCTGGCCACCGGGCTGTATGCGGCGCAGCAGGCGTCGGCGGCGTTGTACAAGGCCGCGCGTAGCGGCCGTGGCCGGCATGTGCGGCTGTCGCTGCTGGAAACCAGTGCCGCGCTGCAGTCCTACCTGATGGTCGACGATGCCATGTTCCCGGAAGCCGAACTGGCGGCGGCCAACGCGCCGACCGGCCTGTTCGAGGCGGCCGATGGCGCGCTGTACCTGAGCATGCTCAACGACGCGATGTTCCTGCGGCTGGCCACGCTGCTGGGTTTCGACGACTGGCTTGCCGACACCACGCTGCACAGCAGCGCCGGCCGGCTGCCGCGTGCGGTGGAGCTGGGCCGGCGCGTGGCGCACGCGTTCGCCGCGCAGCCGCTGGCGCACTGGGAGGCGCTGCTGACCGAACACGATGTGCTGTTCGCGCGCGTAGCCCATGCCCGCGAGCTGCTGCAGAGCGCGCAGTGCGCGCAGGCGGGCGTGTTTGGCCGGTTGCCGCTGGCGGGCATCGGCGAGGTGCCGTGGGCCAACCTGCCTGGCATGGCGGGACGAGAGCGGCCGGCGGGGAGCGCGCCGGCGCTGGGCGAGCATACCGGGGCGGTGCTGGCGGAGTTCGGCATCCGCGCCTGAAGCGGACCGGCAAAAGAAAAACGGACGGTGCGCGATTGCGTACCGTCCGTGTTCCGTTGTGCGTTGGTAGGCTCGATTGGACTCGAACCAACGACCCCCACCATGTCAAGGTGGTGCTCTAACCAGCTGAGCTACGAGCCTAGCGAAGGCGCGAATTATAGAGAGCCCGTTACGATTGCGCAAGCACCCGCGCGCGACTTTTTGCGCGAGTGCCTGCCACAGCGCGTCAGGCCACCGCGACGCGGTCGCGCAGTTCGCGCTTGAGCACCTTGCCGATGGCGCTGCGCGGCAGGCTCTCCACCTCGTGGATCGCGGCCAGCCGCTGGGTTTTGCCCAGGCGTTCGTTGGCCCACGCCAGCACCTCGTCAGCGCTGGCGCCGGCGCCGGCGTGCAGGACGACAAAGGCCACCGGCGTCTCGCCCCAGCGTTCCGACGGCACGCCGACCACCGACACTTCCGACACCGCCGGGTGCTCGCGCACCACCGCCTCGAGGTCGCTAGGATAGATGTTGAAGCCGCCCGAGATGATCATGTCCTTCTTGCGGTCCAGCAGCACCAGGAAGCCGTCCTCATCGAAGCGGCCGATGTCGCCGGTGCGGATAAAGCGCTGGCCCTGCGCGTCGTGCCATTCGGTCTCGGCGGTCTTTTCGGGCTGGTTGTGGTAGCCGTTCATCATCGCCGCCGAGCGGCCCACCACTTCGCCGGTGCTGCCGGGCGGCAGTTCGCGGCCGGCTTCGTCGATGATGCGCACGTCGGCACCGGTGGCGGGGCGCCCGACGGTGTGCAGCTTGTGCGGGAACTGGTCGGCGAACAGCAGGCAGCCGCCGCCGCCTTCGGTCATGCCGTAGAGCTCGGTCAGCGCGCCCGGCCAGCGCCGCAGCACTTCGGCCTTCAGGGCGGGGCTGAACGGCGCGCTGGTGCAGAACTTGTGCCGGAACGACGACAGGTCATGTTGATCGAACGCCGGATGCGCCAGCAGCCGCTGGTACTGCACCGGCACCAGCATGGTGTGCGTGACGCGATGCCGCTGCGCCAGCGCCAGGTACTGGGCCGCATCGAACTTCGCCATCAGGATGGCGGTGCCGCCCAGCCCGATGGTGGGAAAGAAGCTGGCCAGCGTGGTGTTGGAATACAGCGGCGTCGACAGCAGCGTGACGGCGTCGGTGCCATAGCCGGTGGCGGCGCCGCGCGACACATGGGCCCAGCGCATGCCGTGCGATTGCACGATGCCCTTGGGCGTGCCGGTGGTGCCAGAGGAATAGATGATGTTGAGCGGCATCTCCGGGTGGATATCGGGTTCGGCCACCGGCGTGCCGGCGGGCGCGAGCCAGTCCGCGTAGGGCTGGCCCGCCGCGCTGCCGTCCAGCGTGACCACCGGCGTGCCGGCCAGCCTGGCGCGCACCGGCGCCAGCACGTCGGCGACGCTGGCGTCGGTGAACACGATGCGCGCGCCGGCGTCGGCAATCATGCCGGCCAGGCTGTCGGGCGTGGACGAGGGCGCGAGCGGCGCGACCACCACGCCGGCGCGCACCGCGCCGAGGTACACCGCGGCGTATTCGATCGACGATGCGGCGCAGATGGCGATGGCTTCGCCGGGCCGCACCCCGTCGCGCGCCAGTGCCGCGGCAACGCGGTCCATGGCGGCGTCGAGCCCGGCGTAGTCGAGCGCGCGCTCGCCATGCATCAGCGCGCGCTGCGCGGGGCGCTGCGCGGCGTGCTCGCGCACAAGCACGGACATGGTGGTGAAAGGGCGTTGGAGCGGAGTCGGTTGGGTCATGTCGGGCAGCGTTGGTGGATGCGGCAAGCCTTACTGGATCTGCGCGCCGGAGTCCTTCACCACCTTGCTCCAGCGGTTGATCTCGGCGTCGATATGGGTGCGCAGCGCGGCGGGCGTCGAGCCCACCGGTTCATAGCCGTTGGCGGCCAGCGTCGCCGTCAGGTCCGGCTGGCGCAGCACGGTGGCGATCTCGGTGCTGAGGCGGTCGATCACGGGCTGGGGCGTGCCGGCCGGTGCCAGCATCGCGTACCAGCCGGTGATGCTGATGCCGGGCACGCCGGCCTCGGCCAGCGTCGGTACTTCGGGGGCGACCGCGGCGCGCTGGCTGCCGGTGACGGCGAGCGCGCGCAGCTTGCCGCTCTTCACATGCGGCAGCGTGGTCGAGATGCTGTCGAAGGTGAGCTGGACTTCGCCCGACAGCATCGCCGTGACGACCTGCGCGCTGCCCTTGTACGGCACATGGGTCATCTTGATACCCGCCACCGAATCGAACAGCTCGCCCGCCAGGTGGCCGGTATTGCCGTTGCCCGCCGAGGCAAAGGTGAGCTTGCCGGGCGCGGCCTTGGCCTCGGCGATCAGCTCCTTCACATTGGTGGCCTGCAGCGACGGGCTGCCCGCCAGGATCATCGGCAGGTTGGCCACCAGCGACACCGGCGCGAAATCCTTGCGTGTGTCGTACGGCAGTCTGGGATACAGGCTCGCATTGATGGCATGCGCGGCCAGCACCATGATCAGCGTGTAGCCGTCGGGCCTGGCGCGCGCCAGCGCCTGGCTGGCGATGGTGCCGCCGGCGCCCGGACGGTATTCCAGCACCACCGGCTGGCCCAGGCGCTCCTGCAGCTTCGCGGCGACCGGACGCGCCAGCAGGTCGGCGCTGCCGCCGGGCGGGTAGGGGATCAGCAGCTGGATCGGACGCGCCGGCCAGGTTTCGGCGGCGGCGCCGGCCGGCAGGGCGGCTGCGGCGGCCGTGGCCAGCATGGCCGCCAGCCATGCGCGGCGGCCCCGGGCGGGGCGCGATGGGAATGGCATCAGCGTGTCTCCTCGTTTGCCGGCCGCTGGTGCAGCCGTTGTCCCTTGTTGCCGGAACCGGCTGGGACGTTGGTGTCACAAACGGTAAACGCGTCAGCCCGCCAGCGGAATTCTTAAATCGATAAGTCTGGCTTTTTGCGGGCGAAGCGCCCGCGGCTAATGGCTGGCGGGATGCGCCGGGCTGAACCAGTAGGGCACCAGCGCGGCGGCGATCAGCACCGCCGCCGACAGGAAGATCGCCGCATAGGTCGACGGCAGCGGCCAGCCGCGCACATGGCCGGCATTGGCAATCAGCCCGAAGGCCCAGGAGGCCAGTGCCGAGCCCAGGAACACGAAGGTATTGAGCAGCCCGAGGCCGCGTCCGCGCTGCGATGGCGGGATCAGCCCGCGGCCCTGCGCCATCACCAGCGGATGCAGCATGCCGATGGTCGACAGCAGCGCCATCATGGCCACGCCATAGCCGATGCCGTTGTCGGGCCACAGCGCCAGCAGGATCGCACCGCCCATGGCAAAGCACGACCAGCCGGCGATGGTGGCCTTGAGTGTGCTGCGCCGCACCAGCACCGGCAGCAGGAAGGCGGTCAGGAAGCCGGCCAGGCTCAGCAGCGTCAGCGCCACGCCGCGCGGCGCCGAGCCCAGGCTGAACACGTCGGCCAGGTAGGGCCCGCTCCAGGCATTGCGGAAGGCGGTGCCGGCGGCCATCGCCACGCATAGCGGGATCAGCGTCCACAGCGGCGCCAGCTTGAGCAGTTGCAGGCTTTCCGACAGCATCGCCGCCCACGACGCGCTGCGGGCCTCGGCATGGCCCTGGTCGCGCACGCAGCGCCACACGCCATAGCAGGCCGCCACCATGCCCAGCGCCGACACCGCCATCGACGGGCGCCAGCCGACCAGCGAGACGGCCCACCCCAGCGGCGCGGTCGCGCACAGCGAGCCGATCATGCCGGTGGCGTTGGAGCGGCTGACCACGCGGGTGTAGTCGCGCTCGGACAGTTGTTCCGAGGCGAAATGCAGCAGCCCCATGAACACCGGCGCGCACGCCAGCCCCAGGCCCATCTGCGCCAGCGTGGCCGCGGTGCCGTTGGGTGCCAGCACGAACAGGATCGACGACAGCGCGCCCACCGCCAGCAGCAGCGCGGTCGGACGGCCCACGCCATAGCGGTCGAAGGCGATCCCCACCGGGATCTGCGCCACGGCAAAGGCCAGGAAGAACGAAGACGACAGCGCGCCGAAGCCCGCCGGCGACAGGCCGAAATCGTGCTGCAGCTCCGGCGCCATCACTGCCAGGCACGAGCGGAAGAACTGGCTGAGCGCGAACGCGAAGGTCAGGATGGCGATGCCGCGCACGGCGTAGGTCGCCGGGTGTCGCGCGGGCAGGGTGCCGGCGCCGGGAGGCGATCCGGGAGGGGGGATATGGCTGGGGGTCACGACGTCGGTGGCGCTGTCTCTGCAGCGAGTGTAGGGCCTGCGCGCGTTGCCGGATCAACGGTTGGCCGGTGTTCGCCCAGATTGCGCGGGCGTCGCCCCTGTACCGCTTGTTTGCTCCCTCTCCCGCTTGCGGGAGAGGGTTGGGGTGAGGGCGGGAGCATCGACGAAGTCAAGCCGTCGGTATGCGAGCGCCTGCCCTCACCCCCGGCCCCTCTCCCGCAAGCGGGAGAGGGGAGCAAACAATGGCCCGGATCAATTACCCCGGCAACGCGTCGTACGTCAGCAAAAACACCTGCTCATCGCCCGCGCTGACCGGCAGCCAGACGATTTCCAGTTCCGGGAAGACGGCCTCCACATTGGCATGCTCGTTGCCGATCTCCACCACCAGCACGCCACCCGGGTTCAGCCGTGACTTGGCGCCGGCGATGATCCGCCGCACCACGTCCATGCCGTCGTCGCCGCCGGCCAGCGCGATGCGCGGCTCGGCCAGGTATTCCGGCGGCAGCGCCTGCATCGAGGTTTCGTTGACGTAGGGCGGGTTGGTCAGGATCACGTCGTAGGTGGCGCCGTGCGGCAGCGGTGCGTACAGGTCGCCTTCGTAGAGACGGATGCGGTCGTCCATCTTGTAGTCGGCAACGTTGCGGCGCGCCACGGCGAGCGCATCGGACGAGATGTCGACCGCATCGATCTTCGCGTTCGGCCACACATGCGCGGCCACGATCGGCAGGCAGCCGGAGCCGGTGCACAGTTCCAGCACCGGGCCGATGCTGTCGCTCTCGCCGACCCAGGGCTCCAGCCCTTCCTGCAGCAGTTCGCCGATAAAGCTGCGCGGCACGATCACGCGCGAATCGACGTAGAAGCGCAGGCCGTGCATATAGGCTTCGTGCGTGATGTAGGCGGCCGGCACGCGCTCGTTGACGCGGCGGTCGATCACCTTCAGCACGGCCTCGACTTCCTCGGGCAGCAGCCGCGCATCGAGGAAGGGATCGAGCGTATCGAGCGGCAGGTTGAGCGTATGCAGCACCAGGTAGGCCGCCTCGTCATAGGCGTTGGCGCTGCCGTGGCCAAAGGACAGGCGCGCGGCGGTAAAGCGCGACACGGCCAGGCGCAGCAGGTCGCGCACGGTGCGCAGGGGAGAGGGCGTTGCCATTGAGGGTTGTCTTTGCGTAAAAATCAGGCGATCAGGCGTTCCAGCACGCCGCGGTACACGTTCTTCAGCGGCTCGATGAAGCGCACTTCGACGTGCTCGTCGATCTTGTGGATGCTGGCGTTGGGCGGGCCGAACTCGATCACCTGCGGGCAGATCCTGGCGATAAAGCGTCCATCGGAGGTGCCGCCGGTGGTCGACAGCTCGGTGTCGAAGCCGGTCTCGGCCTTGATCGCCGCCGACAGCGCTTCGGACAGCTCGCCGCGCGGCGTCAGGAAGGGCTCGCCGCCGAGGGTCCAGTCGAGCGTGTAGTCGAGGCTGTGGCGGTCCAGGATGGCATGCACGCGTGCCTTCAGGCCCTCGGGCGTGCTGGCCGTCGAGAAGCGGAAGTTGAAGTCGATGGTGACGTGGCCGGGGATCACGTTGGTGGCGCCGGTGCCGCCGTGGATGTTCGACATCTGCCAGCTGGTGGGCGGGAAGTACTCGTTGCCCGCGTCCCACACTTCGGCGGCCAGTTCGGCCAGCGCCGGCGCGGCGTCATGGATCGGGTTGCGGCCCAGGTGCGGATACGCGATATGGCACTGGATGCCCTTGACCGTGAGCTTGCCCGACAGCGAGCCGCGGCGCCCGTTCTTGACCATGTCGCCGAGCGCGTTGACCGAGGTCGGCTCGCCGATCACGCAGTAGTCCAGGCGCTCGCCGCGCGCGGACAGCGCCTCGACCACCTTGACGGTGCCGTCGTGCGCCGGGCCTTCCTCGTCGCTGGTGATCAGGAAGCCGATCGAACCGGCGTGCGCGGGATGGGCCTTGACGAACTCCTCCACCGCCACCACGAAGCCGGCGATCGAGGTCTTCATGTCGGCGGCGCCGCGGCCGTACAGCTTGCCGTCGCGGTGGGTCGGCTCAAACGGGTCCGAGTGCCATTGCTCCAGCGGGCCGGTCGGCACCACATCGGTATGGCCGGCGAACACCAGCAGCTTGCCGTCCTTGCCCTGCGTGCCGCGCTTGACCGCCCACAGGTTGGTGACGCGGAAATCGTCGGGCCCGCTGACCAGCGCTTCGCAGTCGAAGCCAAGCGCCTTCAGGCGGGTTTCCAGGATGGCCTGGCAGCCTTCGTCGGCGGGCGTGACGGAGCGGCGGCGGATCAGGTCTTCGGTAAGGGCGAGGGTGGGGTTCATCGGACGGCGGAATCGGAAAATCAGAACTGGCTGGCGTACTGGTCGGCGGAGAAGCCGACCATCACCTTGCCATCGTGGGCCAGCACCGGGCGCTTGATCAGCGACGGGCTTTGCTGCATCAGCGCGATCGCGCCGGCTTCTTCCCCGGCGCGGGCCTTGTCGGCATCGGACAGCGCGCGCCAGGTGGTGCCCTTGCGGTTGAGCAGCGTGGCCAGCGGCACGTGCCGCAGCCAGCCGCGCAGCATGGCCTCGTCCACGCCCTGCTTCTTGAAGTCGTGGAAGGTGTAGGCCACGCCGTTGGCATCCAGCCAGGTGCGGGCTTTCTTGACGGTATCGCAGTTGGGAATGCCGTAGAGCAGGACGGTCATGTTTCAAGTCTCATCACGTTCAACGTCATTCCCGCGCAGGCGGGAATCCAGCGTCTTTGAAGTCACTGGGTTCCCGCCTTCGCGGGAACGACGGGCCTTTCAGCGGACCAGCAGGTTCAGCGCGATCACCAGCCCGCCCAGGCCCAGCGCCACGCCGCCCATCGCCACCGCGGTCATCAGGCGCAGGCGCCGGTCCAGCCGGGCGGCTTCCTTGCGCAGCGCGTCGATGGTGATGGCGTGCTGCTCGGCCAGCAGCTTGACCGCCTCGGCTTGCTGCACCACCGCGGCTTCCAGTTCGGCGATGCGGGCTGCGGGATCGCGCGCGTCGGCCACCGCGCCTTCGGGCGTGCCGTCCTTGCGCTTGTTCTTCTTCAGTTTCTCGAGGGTCTTGTTGGCCTGCTCGAGAATGGTGGGCAGCAGGGAAAGCACGGTACTGACGGTGGTGGGATCCAGGGCCATGAGTCGCTTGCGGAGGGAGGGCATGTTCAGCCTGGCCAGGCGGGTGACGACGGTAAATCAGCCCCGGAGCCGGGCCCCGGGGCGGCGCAGCCCATGCGGGCCGCGCGCGGCGCTCAGTCGCCGCGCAGCAGGTCGTTCAGGCTGGTCTTGGCGCGGGTCTGCGCGTCGACCTTCTTCACGATCACGGCGCAGTACAGGCTGTACTTGCCGTCCTTGGACGGCAGGTTGCCCGCCACCACCACCGAGCCGGCCGGCACGCGGCCATAGTGGATCTCGCCGGTTTCGCGGTCGTAGATCTTGGTCGACTGGCCCAGGTACACGCCCATCGAGATCACCGAGTTTTCCTCGACGATCACGCCTTCGACCACTTCCGAGCGCGCGCCGATAAAGCAGTTGTCTTCGATGATCACGGGGTTGGCCTGCAGCGGCTCCAGCACGCCGCCGATGCCCACGCCGCCCGACAGGTGCACGTTCTTGCCGATCTGCGCGCACGAACCGACCGTGGCCCAGGTGTCGACCATGGTGCCTTCATCGACATAGGCGCCGATGTTGACGTACGACGGCATCAGCACCGCGTTCTTCGCAATGAACGAACCGCGGCGCGCCACCGCGGGCGGCACCACGCGGAAGCCGGCGCGGGCGAAGTCGTCGCCGCTCCAGTTGGCGAACTTGGTCGGCACCTTGTCGTAGAACTGGGCAAAGCCGCCGGCGCTCATGGGCGCGTTGTCTTCGAGGCGGAACGACAGCAGCACGGCCTTCTTGACCCACTGGTTGACGATCCAGTCCTTGCCTTGCTTCTCGGCCACGCGCAGCGCGCCCGAATCCAGCTGGCTGATGACGTTGGCAACGGCCTCGCGGATGTCGTTGGGGGCGGACTTCGGCGACAGGCTGGTGCGGTCTTCCCAGGCCTGGTCGATCAGGGCTTGCAGAGCTTGCGTCATGGTTGGTTTCTCAGGGTTGATGTTGATGTTCGGTCGTCGAGTCTCAGCCTCGACCTCTTGTTTGCTCCCCTCTCCCGCTTGCGGGAGAGGGGCAGGGGGTGAGGGTGGGCGGTTCTACGGGCGTGGTGCCTTGCTAAACCACCCCTCACCCCGACCCTCTCCCCTTGAGGGGAGAGGGAGAACACAATTGGACCATCAGGCCTCAGGCCAGCGATTTGCAGAATTCCACGATCCGCCGCGCCCCCTCCACGCATTCCTCCGGCGTCGCCACCAGCGCCATGCGCACGCGGTTGGCGCCGGGGTTGATGCCGTCGGCCTCGCGCGCCAGGTAGCTGCCGGGCAGCACGGTCACGTTCTGCTCGGCCAGCAGCCGCGCGGCGAATTCGGTATCGGACAGGCCGGTGCGCGAGACGTCGGCCCACAGGTAGAAGCCGGCATCGGGCAGCGCCACGTCGAGGACTTCCGCCAGCATCGGCGTGACTTCGCTGAACTTGCGCACGTAGGCGGCGCGGTTTTCGCGCACATGCGCTTCGTCGTTCCACGCGGCGATGCTGGCGCTCTGCACCGCGGGGTTCATGGCGCCACCGTGGTAGGTGCGGTACAGCAGGAACTGCTTCAGCAGCGCGGCGTCGCCGGCGACGAAGCCCGAGCGCAGGCCGGGCACGTTGGAGCGCTTGGACAGGCTCGAGAACACCACCAGGCGTTCGAAGCTGCGGCCCAGCCGGTGCGCGGCCTCGAGCGCGCCCAGCGGCGCGCGGCCCTCGTCGAAATAGATCTCGGAATAGCACTCGTCGGAGGCAATGACGAAGCCGTAGCGGTCGGACAGCGCGAACAGCTGCTTCCAGTCTTCCAGCGACAGCACCGCGCCGGTCGGGTTGCCGGGGGTGCAGACAAAGAGCAGTTGCACCTTCTGCCAGACCTCGTCGGCAATGCGGTCGAACGCCGGGGCGAAATTGCGCGCCGGGTCGCTGTTGGCGAAGACCGGCGTGGCGCCGGCCAGCAGCGCCGCGCCTTCGTAGATCTGGTAGAACGGGTTGGGGCACAGCACCAGCGCGCCCGGCCGGGTGCCGTCGACCACGGTCTGGGCAAAGGCGAACAGCGCCTCGCGCGAGCCGGTCACGGGCAGCACTTCGGTGGCGGCATTGACCCTGGGCAGGCCGTAGCGGCGCTCCAGCCAGCCGGCAATGCACTGCCGTAGTGCATCGGAACCGGCCGTTGTGGGATAATTCGCCAGCCCCGCAAGCGACTCTGCCAGCGCTTGCTTGATGAACGCAGGCGTCGGATGCTTGGGTTCACCAATGCCGAAGCTGATGGCCGGCTTGTCGGCAGCCTTTACTTGCGCAAAGAGCACCCGCAGTTTCTCGAACGGGTAGGGCTGGAGCAGGTCGAGGCGCGGATTCACAGTGTCAGTCGGGGCCGGTTAAAACGACGCATTATAGAGGAACGGCGCGGGTTTCCGTGTGCCGGCCCGGCCCGCCAGGCGGTCTTTGGCGAGGGGCGGGCCGCCACGGATGGCGGGCATCACGCCACGGTGATGCCGCCGGCGCCGTCCGGAAGCTGCCTGCCGCGCAGGGCGGGCGGCCCGGCTCGCCTCGCACCGATTCCCTTTATGAGCACAAATACCGTTGCGGCGCCGCTGGCGCCGGCCGACCGCCATGCGGTCAAGGCATCGCTTTCCATCCTGATCGGCGCCTCGGTGTGGGGCATCGCCTGGTTCCCGTACCGCGTGCTGGCCGGCTGGGGGCTGGGCGGCATGCACGCCGCGGCGCTGGTCAGCGCGGTGGCGGCGGTGCTGTCGCTGCTGGCCTTCCGCCGCCACCTCGGCGGCCTGCGCGCGCACTGGCTGTTCGTCGCGATCGGCCTGGCGGCGGGCGTGACCAACGCCGGCTTCGTCTGGGGCAGCGTCAACGGGCATGTGATGCGGGTGCTGCTGCTGTTCTACCTGACGCCGGTCTGGACCGCGCTGTTCGCGCGGCTGTTCCTGGGCGAGCGCTTGTCGGCGGCAGGGCTGGCGCTGGTGGGGCTGGCGCTGTTCGGCGCCGGGCTGATGCTGTGGACGCCCGCGGTGGGCGTGCCGCTGCCCGGCTCCGCGGCGGAATGGTCCGGGCTGATCGGCGGCATGGGCTTTGCCGTCAACAATGTGCTGTCGCGCCGCGCCGGGCAGCGCTTTCCGGACACCGACGCACGCGTGCGCACGGTGGTGGTCTACCTGGGCTGCACCGTGGTCGGCGTGCCGGCCGCGCTGCTGCTCGACGGCCCGGCGGTGGCGCTCGTGCCCGGCGCGCAGGTCAGCGCGGCCATGCTGGTGCTGGGACTGGCGGCGGTGCTGGTGGTCAGCAACTCGGTGGTGCAGTACGGGCTGCAGCGGCTGCCGGCCAACCGGGTGTCGCTGCTGATGCTGTTCGAGATCGTCATCGCCGCGGTGTCGTCGTGGTGGCTGGCGACCGAGGTGCTGAGCTGGAAGGAGGCCGCGGGCGGCCTGTGCATCATCGCCGCCGGCGCCTTGTCCGGACTGGTGCACCGCAGCCGCGCCGCGCCCGCGCCGGCCACAGGCGCCGAGGCCGCGGCCTGCCACTAGACCGCCACTAGAACCGCCACTAGCCCGCTACTAGCCCGCCACGGCTCAGTGCAGGATCACCCGCGACACCATCGCCACCAGCGGCGCGCGCACCGCGCGCTCCACGCCGCGGTGCAGGTGCAGCGGCCGCAGCAGCATCTTGACGGTCATCTCGATCGGGATATTGCGGCGGATCACGCCTGACACGCGCGTATTGAGCGCGCGCACCTCGTCCTCGGAAACCGACTCGACGCCGCGTTCCATGCGCAGCACATTGCGCAGCGCGATCGCCGCGTCCTCGTTCTTGATCTCCAGCAGCCGGCGCGCCAGCGCGCCCAGCACGCGCAGCCGGCCCAGGCGCTCGGCCGCGGCGAAGCGGTTGAAGAAGTGGAAGAAGTGCTTGTAGTGCCGCACCTCGTCGTTGGAGATGCGCCGCGTCAGGTCGCGCAGCACCGGTTCGTCGCTGGCCTGCTCCAGCGCCCGGTAGTAGGCGGCCGTGCCGGTTTCGACCACGCAGCGGGCCGCCATCTCGAGCGCCTCGGTCGGCTCGAACTGGTCGATCGAGCAGGTCTGGCGGTACTCGTCGAAAAAGCGCGCATAGCCGCGCTCCCAGTCGAATTCCGGCCAGACATGCTCGACATAGCGCCGCAGCGCCAGGCCATGCTGCAGTTCCTCGGCTTCCCAGTGTTCGGCCAGCCAGCCGGCGGCTTCGGGCACGCGGGCGTAATAGGTGGCGAGGTTGCCCGCATAGGTGTCGGAGCCGCTCTCGATGAACGATGCCGACACCAGCAGGTAGAACAGGTCGCGGTCGCCGCGCACGCGCGCGACGTCGATCGCCTCGTAGCGGATGTCGCTGACAGACCACGGCCGGGCGGCCGCTGACGGTTCACTCATGCTCTGTCCTCCTGGTTGGCCCTGGTCTGAAGAAGGGCTGCGGGGGCGTTCATGGTGCGTGGGACCGGAGCGCATCCGGCATCACGCCGACAGAGCAGAGACTAGCATTTACCCTGATTAGTTTCCCGGCAAGCGTGGCGGCCGGCCCATGCCGGGTTTGCCAAAGTGCTTGCGAAACCGCTTGTAAGGGTCGGAAACGCAAAGGAATTCCACCACCCGGCAGCCACCCCGGGAGCACCCCAAACGGGCCGGCGAAGGCATCTGCGATGGTATGATTAGCCCCAATTCACGGGCCCGAGGGGTGTTTTGAGGTGCTGGCGTCACGCCGCGCCGGCTCCCGCGCAGCCCGGCTTTTCCGAACCGTGCAATAGCCCCGATACCCGATACCAGGCCGCCCCCGCTTTCCTGCCGGAGTGGCCGATACCACACGAGAAACCGTGCGACTATCCTCGATCAAGCTGGCGGGCTTCAAGTCATTCGTCGATCCCACCAATTTCCAGGTGCCGGGCCAACTGGTCGGCATCGTCGGTCCCAACGGCTGCGGCAAATCCAACATCATCGACGCGGTGCGCTGGGTGCTGGGCGAGTCACGCGCATCTGAACTGCGTGGCGAATCCATGCAGGACGTCATCTTCAACGGCTCCACCGCGCGCAAGCAGGCCGGCCGCGCCAGCGTCGAGCTGGTGTTCGACAACGCCGAAGGCCGCGCCGCGGGCCAGTGGAGCCAGTACGCCGAAGTCGCGGTCAAGCGCGTGCTGACCCGCGACGGCACCTCGTCCTACTACATCAACAACCAGCCGGTGCGCCGCCGCGACATCCAGGACATCTTCCTGGGCACGGGCCTGGGCCCGCGCGCCTACGCCATCATCGGCCAGGGCATGATCTCGCGCATCATCGAGGCCAAGCCCGATGACATGCGCATCTTCCTGGAAGAGGCGGCGGGCGTGTCCAAATACAAGGAGCGCCGCCGCGAGACCGAGAACCGCTTGTCCGACACCCGCGAAAACCTGACCCGCGTCGAAGACATCCTGCGCGAACTCGGCAGCAACCTCGAAAAGCTCGAAGGCCAGGCCGAAGTGGCGCAGCGCTTCAAGACGCTGCAGGCCGACGGCGAAGAGAAGCAGCACCTGCTGTGGCTGCTGCGCAAGCGCGAGGCCCAGCAGGAGCAGGAACGCCACCAGCGCGCCATCGAACAGGCCCAGATCGACCTGGAAGCGCAGACCGCGCAGCTGCGTCATGTCGAAGCTGAATTGGAAACCCTGCGCGCGGCGCACTACGCCGCGTCCGACGGCATGCATGCCGCCCAGGGCGCGCTGTACGAGGCCAATGCCGAAGTCAGCAAGCTGGAAGCCGAGATCCGCTACGTGGTCGAATCGCGCAACCGCGTGCAGGCCCAGATCGCCGCGCTGACCGCGCAGCGCGAGCAATGGCAGGCCAAGGCCGAACAGGCCACCGACGAACTGGCGCAGGCCGAGGAAAACCTGGCCGTGGCCGAGGGCCGCACGGTCGAGGCGCAGGAGGCCGTGGCGCAGCAGAACGACGAGCTGCCGACGCTCGAAGCGCAATGGCGCGACGCCCAGCAGCTGCTCAACGAGCAGCGCGCCGGCATCATGCAGGCCGAGCAGGCGCTGAAGCTCGAAGCCGCGCAGCAGCGCAGCGCCGACCAGATGCTGCAGCAGCTGGAACAGCGCCGCGAACGGCTGTCGGCCGAAGACAAGGGCCTGGACCGCCCCGACGAAACCCGCCTGGAGCAGGCCCGCGCCGAGCTGGCCGAGCAGGAGGCGCTGGTCGAGGAAGCCCAGGCCGTGCTCGCCGACGCCGAAGAAAACGTGCCGCGCCTGGACGAGGCGCGCCGCGCCGCGCAGGCGCGCGTGCACAGCGAAGCCGCCGCCATCGCCACGCTCGAGGCGCGCCTGTCGGCGCTGCGCCAGCTGCAGGAAAACGTGCAGACCGACGGCAAGGTGCAGCCCTGGCTGGCCAGGCATGAACTGGCCGAGCTGCCGCGCCTGTGGAAGAAGGTCCATATCGAGCCGGGCTGGGAGAACGCGCTCGAATCCGTGCTGCGCGAGAAGCTGGCCGCGCTGGAAGTGTCGAACCTGGACTGGGTCAAGGCCTTCCTGTCCGACGCGCCGCCGGCCAAGCTGGCGTTCTACTCGCCGCCGGCCGCGGCCCGTCCGCTCGAAACGCCGGCCGGCCTGCGCCCGCTGATGGCGCTGGTGCAGATCACCGAGCCCGGCATCCGCGCGGTAATGCAGGACTGGCTCGCCGACGTCTATGTCGCCACCGACATGGCGCAGGCGCTGGCCGCGCGCAACACGCTGCCCGACGGCGCCTCGTTCGTGGTGGCCGAAGGGCACCTGGTGGGCCGCAACGCCATCCAGATCTACGCCGCCGATTCCGAGCAGGCCGGCATGCTCGCGCGCGAGCAGGAAATCGAAAACCTGCAGAAGCAGGCGCGCGCACAATTGCTGCTGTCCGACCAGGCCAAGACCGAAGCGGTGCGCGCCGAAGCGGCCTACACCCAGGCCAGCCAGGCGCTGGGCGACGCCCGCGCCCGCGCCGAGCAGGCCACCCGCCGCGTGCATGCGCTGCAGATGGACGTGCTCAAGCTGTCGCAGGCGATGGAGCGCTATGCCGCCCGCAGCGGGCAGATCCGCGAGGAACTCGAAGAGATCCACGCGCAGATCGAAGAGCAGCGCGCCATCCGCGCCGAATCCGAAGCCAGCTTCGAGCAGCACGATGCCGCGCTGGCCGAGATGCAGGCCACCCACGAAGACCAGCAGATGGCCTTCGAGGCGCTGGACAGCAAGCTTTCCGGCGCGCGCCACCAGCTGCGCGACCTCGAGCGCGCGGCGCAGGAAGCGCTGTTTGCCGAACGCAACCTGGCCAGCCGCATCGACGAGCTGCGCCGCAATATCCAGGTGGCGGCGGACCAGGCCGAGCGCATCGCCGAATCGCTCGAGAACGCCCGCGCCGAGCTCGAGACCATCAACGAGCAGACCGCGCATACCGGCCTGCAGGAAGCGCTGGAGCGCCGTGCGGAGAAGGAAGAGAAGCTGACCATCGCGCGCACCGAACTCGATGCGCTGTCGGCGCAGCTGCGCCAGCACGACGAGCAGCGCCTGGCCGCCGAGCGCAGCCTGCAGCCGCTGCGCGACCGCATCACCGAGCTGCAGCTCAAGGAACAGGCGGCGCGCCTGAACCAGGAGCAGTTCAGCGAGCAACTGGCCACGGCCGAAGTGGACGAGGCCGCGCTGGCCGGCAAGCTGACCGGCGACCTGAAACCGTCCTACCTGCAGGGCGAAGTCACGCGCATCAACAACGCCATCAACGCGCTCGGCCCGGTCAACATGGCCGCGCTCGACGAACTGGCCGCGGCGCGCGAGCGCAAGACCTTCCTCGACGCGCAGTCGGCCGACCTGAACGACGCCATCGGCACGCTGGAAGATGCGATCGCCAAGATCGACCAGGAAACCCGCGCGCTGCTGCAGGGCACCTTCGACCAGGTCAACCACCATTTCGGCGAGCTGTTCCCGTCGCTGTTCGGCGGCGGCCAGGCGCGCCTGATCATGACCGGCGAGGAAATCCTCGACGCCGGCGTGCAGGTGATGGCGCAGCCGCCCGGCAAGAAGAACTCGACCATCCACCTGCTGTCGGGCGGCGAGAAGGCGCTGACCGCGATCGCGCTGGTGTTTGCGATGTTCCAGCTGAACCCGGCGCCGTTCTGCCTGCTGGACGAGGTCGACGCGCCGCTGGACGACGCCAATACCGAGCGCTACGCCAATATGGTGGCGCGCATGTCGGACAAGACCCAATTCGTTTTCATCTCACATAACAAGATCGCCATGGAAATGGCTCATCAACTCATTGGCGTGACCATGCAGGAGCAGGGCGTTTCGCGGATCGTGGCAGTAGATATGGACGCGGCAGTGTCGATGGCGGAGGCGGCATGAAGCTCAACATGGACCTGCAGACCGCGCTGATCGTCGCGGGCCTGGTTTTCGTGGTGCTGGTGTTCGGCTACAACCAGTGGCAGATCCGCAAGGCACGCCGTCCGCGCGAGCTCAGGCCCGAAGACGACCTGCCGCCGATGCGCGAGCCGGTGGTCGGCCAGAGCACCGCGCCGGAAACCGCCGCACGCCTGCACGAAGCCGCCGCCGAACAGCCGCCGCGACGCGAGCCGACGCTGTCGCAGGCGCCGGCCAGCGCCGGCGTCGCCGTGGCTGACAACAACCACGCCGCTGCGGCCGCGGCCGCAGCAGCCAGCACCGCCGATGCCGACGAAGCCGTCGCCGAGGAAGTCGCCGTCGCGGCCGCGGCGGCGCGCGCGTCGGCCGATGAGGCGGAAGTCGCCAGCGCTGCGACACCTGCCCCGGCACCTGCGCCAGCACCCGCAACCGCACTGGCACCTGCACCTGCACCCGCACCGGTCGCTGCCGTGCCGGACGGCCAGCCCGCGCCGGCCGTGGTCGATCCGCTGATCGACTGCATCGTGCCGCTGCACCTGGAGCGCAAGGCTTCCGGCGACCGCATCCTGCCGCTGACCGGCCGGCTGCGCCGCGCCGGCACCAAGCCGGTCCATATCGAGGGGCTGCGCGCCGAAGCCAACGCCTGGGAACCCGTCACCGCTGGCCATCAGTACGAAGACCTGCAGGTGGGCGTGCAGCTGGCGAATCGCGGCGGCCCGCTCAATGCGCTGGAGTTCTCGGAATTCATCACCGCGGTGGAGTCGCTGGCCGAATCTCTCGATGCCTCGGCCGACCTGCCCGACATGGGCGAGACCGTGGCCAACGCGCGCGAGTTGGACGCCTTTGCCGCCGCCTGCGACGTGCAGCTCGGTGTCAACGTGATCTCCGACGGCGCGCCGTGGTCGGCCGCCTATGTGCAGAACGTGGCGACGCAGGACGGGCTGGTGCTGTCGCGCGACGGCACCCGCTTTATCCGCTACCAGGCCAATGCCGAGGGCGTGCAGCGCCCGCTGTTCACGCTGCAGTTCGGCGACACCAACTTCCTGCGCGACGACCTGACCGTCAAGGCCGGCCGCCAGATCACGCTGCTGCTCGACGTGCCGGTGGCCGACCAGGCCGCCAGGCCGTTCAAGACGGTGTGCGAGTACGGTCATACGCTGGCCCAGCGCATGGGCGCGCAGCTGGTCGACGACAACATGCGGCCGCTGACCGAAGCCTCGTTCGTCGCCATCTTCAACCAGCTCGAGGCGCTGTACCAGAAGCTGGAAGCGCGCGGCATGCCGGCGGGTTCGGCGGTGGCGCTGCGCCTGTTCAGCAACTAGCCGGAGCCTGCCATGACCGCAAAACACCGCGGCGCGCAGGCAGATGCCTCCGCGCCCGCCGGCGCCTTGCCGGCCGATGCCGCAGCCAGCCGCGTGGCCTGGCTGCGCGATGAGCTGGACCGCCACAACTACCAGTATTACGTGCTGGACGCGCCCACCGTCCCCGATGCGGAATACGACGCGCTGTTCAGCGAACTGCTGGCGCTGGAGCTCGAGCATCCCGAACTGCAGACGCCGGACTCGCCCACCCAGCGCGTGGGCGGCGAGCCGCTGTCGGCGTTCGACTCGGTGCGGCACCGGGTGCCGATGCTGTCGCTCAACAACGCCTTCGCCGACGACGACGTGCTCAACTTCGACCGCCGCTGCGCGCAGGGGCTGGGCCGCAGTGCGCCCGCGGCCGGCGAGGCCGACCTGTTCAGCGCCGCCGACGCAGTCGAATACGCCTGCGAGCTGAAGTTCGACGGCCTGGCCATGTCGCTGCGCTATGAAGACGGGCGCCTGGTGCAGGCCGCCACGCGCGGCGATGGCGAGACCGGCGAGGACGTCACCGTCAACGTGCGCACCATCAAGGCGATCCCGCTCAAGCTGCGCGGCCAGGCGCCGGCGGTGCTGGAGGTGCGCGGCGAGGTCTTCATGTTCCGCCGCGACTTCGACAAGCTCAACGCGCGCCAGGCCGAGGCCGGCGAGAAGACCTTCGTCAATCCGCGCAACGCCGCCGCCGGCAGCCTGCGCCAGCTCGATCCGCGCATCACCGCCAGGCGTCCGCTGTCGTTCTTTGCCTACGGGCTGGGCGAGCTGCAGGGGGTGGAGCGGCCGCCCACCCACAGCGCGATGCTCGACGGCTTCGCCGCGCTGGGTTTGCCGGTGTGCAAGGATCGCGCGGTGGTGAAGGGCGCGCAGGGACTGCTCGATTTCTACCGCGATATCGGCAAGCGCCGCGACGACTTGCCCTATGACATCGACGGCGTGGTCTACAAGGTCAATGCCCTGGCCGAGCAGGAGCGGCTGGGCTTTGTCTCGCGCGCGCCGCGCTTTGCGCTGGCGCACAAATTCCCGGCGCAGGAGATGACCACCATCGTCGAGGACATCGAGGTGCAGGTCGGCCGCACCGGCGCGATCACGCCGGTGGCGCGGCTCAAGCCGGTGTTCGTCGGCGGCGTGACCGTGACCAATGCCACGCTGCACAACGAGGACGAGATCCGCCGCAAGGACGTGCATATCGGCGACACCGTGATCGTGCGCCGCGCCGGCGACGTGATCCCGGAAGTCGTCGCCGTGGTGACCGAGCGCCGGCCGGCCGATGCCCGCGCCTTCGTGATGCCGGGCGCCTGCCCGGTGTGCGGTTCGCATATCGAGAAGCTCGAGGACGAAGCCATTGCCCGCTGCACCGGCGGCCTGATCTGCGCGGCGCAGCGCAAGCAGTCGCTGCTGCATTTCGCGCAGCGGCGCGCCATGGATATCGAAGGCCTGGGCGACAGGCTGGTCGAGCAACTGGTCGACCAGGGCATCGTGCGCACGCCGGCCGACCTGTACAAGCTCGGCGTCGCCAAGCTGGCCGCGCTGGAGCGCATGGCGGACAAGTCGGCGGCCAACCTGGTCGCGGCGATCGACAAGTCGCGCGCGACCACCATGAACCGCTTTATCTTCGCGCTCGGCATCCGCCACGTCGGCGAAGCTACCGCGAAGGACCTGGCCCGGCACTTCGGCAAGCTCGATGCGCTGATGGCGGCCGACGAAGCCGCGCTGCTCGAGGTCAACGATGTCGGCCCGGTGGTGGCGCAGTCGATCGCGCACTTCTTCGCCGAGCCGCACAACGTCGAGGTCATCGAGCAGCTGCGCGCCGCGGGCGTACACTGGCCGGAAAGCGAGCCGGTGGCCAAGGCGCCGGCGCCGCTGTCGGGCAAGACCTTTGTCCTGACCGGCACGCTGCCGACGCTGTCGCGCGAAGACGCCAAGGAACTGCTGGAAGCCGCCGGCGCCAAGGTGGCGGGCTCGGTGTCGAAGAAGACCGACTACGTGGTCGCCGGTGCCGAGGCCGGCAGCAAGCTGGACAAGGCCGAGGCGCTGGGCGTGCCGGTGCTGGACGAGGCCGGCATGCTGGCGCTGCTGGCGCAAGCCGGCGCCGCGCCCGCCGGGGAATAACCGGGAGCAGAACCATGATCCGCGAGATTCTCAAGATGGGCGATCAGCGCCTGCTGCAGGTGGCAAGGCCGGTGGAGCGCTTCAACACGCCGGAACTGCGCACGCTGATCGAAGATATGTTCGACACCATGGACCACGCCAACGGCGCGGGCCTGGCCGCGCCGCAGATCGGCGTGGACTTGCAGGTGGTGATCTTCGGCTTCGACCGCAATCCGCGCTACCCGGATGCGCCCACCGTGCCCAAGACCGTGCTGATCAACCCGGTGCTGGAAATGCCGTCCGACGAGATGGAAGACGGCTGGGAGGGCTGCCTGTCGGTGCCAGGCCTGCGCGGCGTGGTGCCGCGGCACGTGCGGCTGAAGTACAGCGGCTACGACCTGATGGGCAACCGCATCGAACGCGTGGCCGAGGGCTTCCATGCGCGCGTGGTGCAGCATGAGTGCGACCATCTGCAGGGGATTCTTTATCCGATGCGGATCAAGGATTTCCGGCAGTTTGGGTTTACGGAGATCCTGTTTCCGGATTTGCCGGCGAACAGCGACGACTGACGGCGCATGAAGCACCGCTGGTTTGCTCCCCTCTCCCGCTTGCGGGAGAGGGGCAGGGGGTGAGGGCAGGCGCTCGCATACCGACGGCTTGACTTCGTCGATGCTCCGGCCCTCACCCCAACCCTCTCCCGCAAGCGGGAGAGGGAGCACACCATCGGTAGAGAAATGCGGGAGGCGATTTGCCAGAACCCATCAAAAAAAGCGGCCATCGCGGCCGCTTTTTTCTTTATCAGAACTTCTCGAACTGGCCCAGGAACCGCCACTTGCCCGGCGGCAGATCACCCAGCACCACGCGTCCCATGCGCACGCGCTTGAGGCCCACCACCTGCAGTCCCACCTGCTCGCACATGCGGCGGATCTGGCGCTTGCGGCCCTCGCGCAGCACGAAGCGCAGCTGCTCTTCGTTCTGCCAGCTGACCTTGGCCGGCCGGAGCGGCACGCCGTCCAGCGCCAGGCCGTGGCGCAGCAGTTCGAGGTCGTCGGCCGGGAATTCGGCGCTGATGTTGCGCTCGACCGGCCCGTGCGGCGAGTGCCAGACCACGCGCACCAGGTATTCCTTCTCGACGGTCGAATCCTCGCCGATCAGCGCGCGCGCGACGCGGCCGTCCTGCGTCAGCACCAGCAGCCCGGTGGAGTCGATGTCGAGGCGGCCGGCCGGCGCCAGGTTCTTGCGTTGCCACGGCGCGAAGCGCTTGCGCGTAGGGTCGCCTTCCCACTGGTTTTCGGGGGTGAACAGCGCCGCGGCGGGCTCGTAGCCGTCCTCGGCCTGGCCGGAAACGTAGCCGACCGGCTTGTTCAGCAGCACGGTGACGCGCTCGCCTTGCTCGGAGCGCGCTTCCTGCCGGATCTCGATCTCGGCGTCGGGACGGATGCGGCTGCCGAGTTCGGTCACGGGCTTGCCGTCGACCAGGACCCAGCCGCGCGGGATCCATTCGTCGGCCTCGCGGCGCGAGCACAGGCCCAGTTCGGACATGCGCTTGGACAGGCGTACCAGGCCGTCGTCGTGGCTGGATTCGGCGCGTTGCGACGCTGCCGACACGGGGCGGGGCGCCGGCGCTTGCGGCCGTGCCGCGCCAGCGGTGCGGATGCGGTCGGCCGCGTCGCTGAAGCGGCGTGCCGGCGCCGTGCCTTCGCGGCGGCGCTCGCCCGACGGCGCGGGGCGCGGGCGGCGCTCGTCGTCACCGGGGCGGCGCGGGCGCGCGTCGGCGCCTTCGAAACGGCGCGGGCGGTTGTCGTCGTCGCTAAATCGGCGCGGCGGGCGCGACTCGTCTTCGAAGCGGCGCGGACGCGCTTCACCACGGTCGGCGCCAGTGCGGCGCGGGCGATTGTCGTCGTCGCCAAAGCGGCGCGGCGGGCGCGATTCGCCGCCTTCGAAACGGCGCGGGCGCGCTTCGCCACGGTCGGCGCCAGTGCGGCGCGGGCGGTTGTCGTCGTCGCCAAAGCGGCGCGGCGGGCGCGACTCGCCTTCGAAGCGGCGCGGACGCGCTTCACCACGGTCGGCGCCAGTACGGCGCGGACGATTGTCGTCGTCGCCAAAGCGGCGCGGCGGGCGTGACTCGCCGCCTTCGAAGCGGCGCGGGCGCGCTTCACCGCGGTCATCGCCAAAGCGGCGCGGACGGCTTTCCTCTTCACCGAAGCGTCGCGGGCGCGCCTCGCCGGCATCCGGGCGGCGCGGACGCGGCTGCCGTTCGCCGTCGGCGGGGCGGGGCGCGCGCGGCTGGCGCGGCTGGGCTGGCGCTTCGCCCTGGGCCACGGCTCCACTCTTGCCACCGGTCTTGCCGCCGGCGCGCTGCTGGGCGCGCTTGATGCCTTCGGAAACGGCCTGCACGCGCTTGCGGTTCAGGTCGGACACGCGCACGGGGCGGGTGCCGCCCTTGCGCGCGGCCGTGCCGGTATCACTGGCGGCCTTGATGCCTAGCGTCTTGCGCTTCGGCGAATTGCTGTCGGTCATATATCGATGCTGCCCGCCCGCCTCAGATGGCGAGGGCGGCGAGCAAGTCCTGTTCAAGCTGAATCTGCAATCGGTTGTCGGCGGCCAGGCGGCTGCCGTCTACCAGGAACACGTCTTCGACGCGTTCGCCCAGGGTGTTGATGCGTGCCGTATGCACGGACACGCGATGCCGTGCCAGTACGCGGGCGATGGCGTACAGCAGGCCGGTGCGGTCGTTGGCGGACAGCGACAGCAGGTAGTACTGGCCGCGCTCGTCCGGGCGCAGGTCGACGCGCGGCTTGATCGGGAAGCTGCGCGACTGGCGCGACAGCCGTCCCTGCGTGGGCTCGGGCAGCGCGCCCTGCAGGCGCAGCCGCTCGCACAGCTCGTGCTCGACCAGCGCGATGATGTCGCGGTAATTGCCGCCATCGCCGGCCATGCCGGGGTCGGTGACCTGGAACGTGTCGAGCGCGTAGCCGTGGCGCGTGGTGTGGATCTTGGCGTCCTGGATCGAGAACGCCTTGCGCTCGAAATAGCCGCAGATGCGCGCGAACAGGTCGGGCTGGTCCTTGATGTAGACCGCCACCTGCAGGCCCTCGCCGGCCGGCGACACGCGCGCCTTGACCACCGGCACCGGGCTGTCGACCTTGTTGTAGAGATGGCGCGTCAGCCAGGCGATATCGTGCGAATCGTGGCGCAGGAAGAAGGCCACGTCCAGCTGCGCCCACAGCGACTTGCCCAGCGCCGGGTCGAAGGCCTTCAGGCGCAGTTCCGAGATGGTGTCTTCCTTGCGCTGCGACCACAGCGAATGCGAGTCGACCCGCGCCCCGCCCAGCACGCGCAGCGTGATGTGGTACAGGTCTTCCAGCAGCTTGCCCTTCCAGGCATTCCACACCTTGGGGCTGGTGCCGCGGATATCGGCCACGGTCAGCAGGTAGAGCGCGGTCAGGTAGCGTTCGTTGCCCACGACTTTGGCGAAGGCATGGACCACGTCCGGATCGGTCAGGTCCTGCTTCTGCGCCACGTGGCTCATGGTGAGGTGGTGCTCGACCAGCCAGCAGATCAGGTCCGCATCTTCGCGCGCAATGCCGTGCTGCCTGCAGAAGCGGCGCGCATCGACGGTGCCGAGCCGCGAATGGTCGCCGCCGCGGCCCTTGGCGATGTCGTGGAACAGCGCCGCTACCCACAGCACCCAGGGCTTGTCGAAGCTGGCCATCAGCTGGCTGCAGAACGGGAACTCGTGGGTGTGCTCGACGATGGCGAAGCGGCGCATGTTGCGCACCACCATCAGGATGTGCTGGTCGACGGTGTAGACGTGGAACAGGTCGTGCTGCATCTGTCCGACGATGCGCCGGAAGTTGATCAGGTAGCGGCCCAGCACGCTGGTCTGGTTCATCAGCCGCAATGCATGGGTGATGCCCTGCGGCTCCTGCACGATCGCCAGGAACAGGCGGCGGTTCTCGGGATCGTTGCGCCAGCGCGCGTCCATCACCGTGCGCGCGTTGTACAGCCCGCGCAGCGTGCGCGGGGCCAGCCCCTTCACGCCGGGCGTGCGCTCGTACAGCAGGAAGGTTTCGAGGATGGCGTGCGGGTCGCGCTCGTAGACGTCGTCGCTGGTGATCTCCAGCATGCCCTGGCGCTCGACGAAGCGTTCGTTGAGCACGCGCGTCACCTGCGATTCGCTCGGGAACAGCATCGCCTCGATATTGAGCAGCAGCACGCTGTTGAGCTGGGTCACCGCCTTGGCGGCCCAGTAGTAGCGGCGCATCAGCTGCTCGCTGGCGCGCTTGTGGGCGTTCTGGCGGTAGCCGAAGGCTTCGGCCAGCGCGGTCTGCAGGTCGAACACCAGCACGTCCTGGCGGCGCCCGGCGACCAGGTGCAGGCGCGCGCGGATGGTCTTCAGCAGGCGCTCGTTGCGGGCCAGCTCCTGCGCTTCGCGCTGGGTCAGCAGGCCCTTCTCGAACAGCTCCTTCCAGCTGTCGCCCAGGCCCGCGGCCTTGGTCATCCACAGGATCACCTGCAGGTCGCGCAGCCCGCCGGGGCTCTCCTTGCAGTTGGGCTCGAGCGCGTAGGGCGTGTCCTGGTACTTGGCGTGGCGCTGGCGCATTTCCAGCAGCTTGGCCTGGAAGAACGCCGCCGGATCCAGGTCGGCCTGGTAGCGGCTGCGCAGCGCCTCGAACAGCTTGCGGTTGCCGGTCAGCAGGCGCGCCTCGAGCAGCGAGGTCTGGATGGTGACGTCCTGGCGCGATTCGCGGATGCAGTCATCGACGGTGCGCACCGCCGAGCCGATCTCGAGCCCCAAGTCCCAGCACAGGCCGATAAAACGTTCCAGCTTGCCGGCGGTATCCCGGTCGGGCTCGGCCGGCAGCAACAGCAGCACGTCGACGTCCGAGTACGGGAACAGTTCGCCGCGGCCGTAGCCGCCCACCGCCACCAGCGCCGCGTCGGCGGGCATTGCCAGCCCGCGCCAGGCTTCGCCCAGCGCGGCATCGACGGCGCGGCGCAGGCCCGTGGTCAGCGTGGCGGCGTTGGCGCTGGCGTTGAAGTCCGCAAACAGCGCCTGCTTGTCGGCTTTGAGCTGGTCGCGCACGCGCGCCGCCAGCAGCAGTTCCGGCGTGGTGTCCATGGAGAGGGCGGAAGGGTTGGTCGGCACGGCTGGAAAAAGAAGGGCGCCCGGTCAGGCGCCCTGGCTGCTGCGCGGCGTCAGGCCGCCACGGAATCGGTAATGAAGGCCGGCGGCGCCGGGGTGCCGGCGGACACCGTCAGCACCTCGTAGCCGGTCTCGGTGACCAGCACCGTATGCTCCCACTGCGCCGACAGGCTGCGGTCGCGGGTCTTCACGGTCCACTGGTCGGGCATGGTGCGGATATCGCGCTTGCCGGCGTTGATCATCGGCTCCACGGTGAAGATCATGCCGGCCTTGATCTCGGCGCCGGTGCCGGGACGGCCGTAGTGCAGGATCTGCGGGTCTTCGTGGAAGTTCTTGCCGATGCCGTGGCCGCAGTACTCGCGCACCACGCTGTAGCCGGCGGCTTCGGCGTGCACCTGGATGGCGTGGCCGATATCGCCCAGGCGCGCGCCATGGCGCACCTGCGCGATGCCCTTCCACATGCACTCGTAGGTCACCTGCGCCAGGCGCTTGGCCAGGATCGAGCCCTCGCCGACGATGAACATGCGGCTGGTGTCGCCGTAGTACCCGTCCTTGGTGATCACGGTGATGTCGAGATTGACGGCGTCGCCGCTCTTGAGCACGCGCTCGCCCGGAATGCCGTGGCAGATCACGTCGTTGACCGAGGTGCAGATCGCGCCGGGGAAGGGCGGGTAGCCCGGCGGGGCATAATTCAGCGGCGCCGGCACCGTGCCCTGCACGTCGCGCATATAGGCGTGGCACAGGCGGTCCAGTTCGCCGGTGGTCACGCCGGGCTGCACGAAGGGCGTGATGTAGTCGAGGACTTCGGAGGCAAGGCGGCAAGCCACGCGCATGTGGGCGATGTCTTCGGCGGTGTTCAGGTAAATGCTCATGCTGCGTCGCCAGAAAAAAGTGATGGCGCGGCCACTGGCCACGCCGGAATCAGAGGATCAAAGTGGGATTATCGCACCATCGGGGCCGGATCGCAGCCTGTTCCGGGCCGCCCGGACCGGGGCGCCGCAGGCGGAACAGCGCAGGGCAGCTTGAGCGGGCGGCACTTTTGTTGCTAGAATAGCGGGCTGATCTGGTTGCGCCGCAGCAATTGCGCCGGCCAGGTCGGTTATTTGGGCAGGGACCTTCCCTGCTGCTTGAAAGAAATCGCTGGCCCGCCTATCCGGGGTGTTCCTTTTCAGGAATGTCGGGGCGGGCTTCAGACCTAACCCTTTGGAGATTTACATGTCCGTGACCATGCGCGAAATGCTGGAAGCCGGTTGCCACTTCGGCCACCAGACCCGCTTCTGGAACCCGAAGATGGCCCCCTTCATCTTCGGCCATCGCAACAAGATCCACATCATCAACCTCGAAAAGACGCTGCCGATGTTCCAGGACGCCATGAAGTACGTGCGTCAGCTGGCGGCCAATCGCGGCACCATCCTTTTCGTGGGCACCAAGCGCCAGTCGCGCGAAATCCTGGCCGAAGAAGCCGGCCGTGCCGGCATGCCCTACGTCGATGCCCGCTGGCTCGGCGGCATGCTGACCAACTTCAAGACGGTCAAGACCTCGATCAAGCGCCTGAAGGACATGGAAGCCGCCAAGGAAGCCGGCGCGCTGGAAACCATGAGCAAGAAGGAAGCGCTGATGTTCGAGCGCGAGATGATCAAGCTGGAAAAGTCGATCGGCGGCATCAAGGAAATGGGCGGCGTGCCTGACGCGATCTTCGTGGTCGACGTCGGCTACCACAAGATCGCCGTGACCGAAGCCAACAAGCTGGGCATCCCCGTGATCGGCGTGGTCGATACCAACCACTCGCCGGAAGGCATCGATTACGTGATCCCGGGCAACGACGACTCGAGCAAGGCCGTGGCCCTGTACGTGCGCGGCGTGGCCGACGCCATCCTGGAAGGCCGTGCCAACGCCGTGCAGGAAGTCGTTGAAGCCGCCCGCGGCGACGACGAATTCGTCGAAGTGCAGGAAGGCTGACAGCCTCCCGGCCCGCTGCTGAAAGGAACCCGATAGCGCGCACGTCAACACACGACAGGCAGGCATCGCTTGCCGCCCGGCACGCCGGGCAGCGCGCAGGGCGCAAGCCGGGGTACTTCGGCAGCAGGGCAAAAAAGGGGGCACATCTGGCGCCCCCTTTTTTCGAATTTGAATTGTTGTCATCCGCCGCAGGCAAGATCTGCCGCGGGTGCGCTGAAGACCCACCGACCGGGTGCCGCGGGCGACTGCCGGCAGCCGGCGCGAACCATTCAAGGAGTGACAAATGGCGGCAATTACCGCAAGCATGGTTGCAGAACTGCGCGCGAAGACCGACGCGCCGATGATGGAATGCAAGAAGGCCCTGACCGAGGCCGACGGCGACCTGAACAAGGCTGAAGAGCTGCTGCGCGTCAAGCTGGGCAACAAGGCCAGCAAGGCCGCCTCGCGCGTGACCGCCGAAGGCGTGGTCGCTGCGTTCATCGACGGCACCACCGGCGCGCTGGTCGAACTGAACTGCGAAACCGATTTCGTCTCCAAGAACGACGACTTCCTGGCCTTCTCGGCCAAGGTGGCCGAGCTGGTGGCCAAGCAGAACCCGGCCGACGTGGCTGCCCTGTCGGCGCTGGAAATCGACGGCGTGAGCGTGGAAGCCACCCGCACCGCCCTGATCGGCAAGATCGGCGAGAACATGACGATCCGCCGCTTCAGCCGCTACGCCAACGGCGGCAAGCTGGTGTCGTACCTGCACGGCACCCGCATCGGCGTGATGGTCGAGTTCGACGGCGACGAAGGCGCCGCCAAGGACGTCGCCATGCACGTGGCCGCGATGAAGCCGGTGTCGCTGTCGGCCGAGCAGGTCCCCGCCGACCTGATCGCCAAGGAGCGCAGCATCGCCGAGCAGAAGGCTGCCGAGTCGGGCAAGCCGGCCGAGATCGCCGCCAAGATGGTCGAGGGTTCGGTGCAGAAGTACCTGAAGGAAGTCTCGCTGTTCAACCAGCCGTTCGTGAAGAACGACAAGCAGACCGTCGAGCAGATGCTGAAGGCCGCCAACACGACCGTGAAGGGCTTCACCCTGTACGTCGTGGGCGAAGGCATCGAGAAGAAGCAGGACGACTTCGCCGCCGAAGTGGCCGCCCAGGTGGCCGCTGCCCAGAAGGGCTGATGTCCGGGGCGCCGGGCTGGCCGTCAGGGCCGGTCCGGGCGCCTATAATGCCGCAGGGGCGCCGCAAGGTGCCCCTCTGCATAAGTAGCGCAGCACGGCGCGGCCGGCGTTGCGCTGCAGCAGTCTGTTTCCGCGGTGGTCCGGTCCCGGCCGGGGCACCCCGAAAACCGGCTTTCTCCTGCCGGCGGCGCGATGACCCGCGCCGCCGGTGCCAAAACATACGTCCCAGTGTGTCTCAACCGAGTCGTCTCGACCGAGCCGGCTCAACCGAGCGAACTGCTCCTTCCGAGGGTGAACATGCCAGCCTACAAGCGCGTCCTTCTGAAACTGTCCGGTGAAGCCCTGATGGGCGACGATGCCTTCGGCATCAACCGCTCCACCATCGAGGCGATGGTGAACGACATTGCCGAGATCGTGAAGCTCGGCGTGCAGGTGGCGGTGGTGATCGGCGGCGGCAATATCTTCCGCGGCGTCGCCGGCGGCGCGGCCGGCATGGACCGTGCCACCGCCGACTACATGGGCATGCTGGCCACCATGATGAACGCGCTGGCGCTGCAGGACGCGATGCGCCACGCCAATATCGAAGGCCGCGTGCAGTCGGCGCTGCGCATGGACCAGGTGGTCGAGCCCTATATCCGCCCGCGCGCGATCCGCCAGCTGGAAGAGGGCAAGGTGGTGATCTTCGCCGCCGGCACCGGCAATCCCTTCTTCACCACCGACACCGCGGCCGCGCTGCGCGGCTCCGAGATCGGCGCCGAGATCGTGCTGAAGGCGACCAAGGTCGACGGCGTGTACACCGCCGACCCGAAGAAGGATCCCAGCGCCACGCGCTACACCACCATCAGCTTCGACGAGGCCATCTCGCGCAACCTGCAGGTGATGGACGCCACCGCCTTCGCGCTGTGCCGCGACCAGAAGCTGCCGATCAAGGTGTTCTCGATCGTGAAGCCCGGCGCGCTCAAGCGCGTCATCCTGGGCGAGGATGAGGGTACCCTGGTGCATGTGTGAGTCCCGCCTGTGATTCCCGTCTGTGAGTCCGATAGCGGATGCCGCGCTGCGGCGCTGGTATCCAGCTGGGCAAAGAGTAGAATGGTTCATTTTCGATCCCCACCAGAGGGGATCTTGGTTGGCTGATTTCCGGAGGTAAAAATGAGCGTCGCCGACACAAAGAAGAGCGTCGAGCAGAAAATGCAGAAGTCGATCGAAGCCTTCAAGGCCGATCTGGCCAAGATCCGCACCGGCCGTGCCCATACCGGCCTGCTCGACCACGTTCAGGTGGATTACTACGGCTCGATGGTGCCCATCAGCCAGGTGGCGGCGATCGGCCTCGCCGATGCCCGTACCATCACGGTGCAGCCGTGGGAAAAGAAAATGGTCAGCGCCGTCGAAAAGGCCATCCGCGATTGCGACCTGGGCCTGAACCCGGCCACCATGGGCGAAGTGATCCGTGTGCCGATGCCTGCACTGACCGAAGAGCGCCGCAAGGAGCTGACCAAGGTCGTGAAGGGCGAGGCCGAGGGTGCCAAGGTGGCGGTGCGCAACCTGCGCCGCGATGCCAACGAGCAGTTCAAGAAGCTGGTCAAGGACAAGACCATTTCCGAAGACGAAGAGCGCCGCGGCCAGGACGAGGTGCAGAAGCTGACCGACAAGTACGTGGCCGAGATCGACAAGATGGTCGCGGAAAAAGAGAAGGAGATCATGACGGTCTGACGCCCGTCCCGGCCCTGCCGGGACTGTCAGCGACCGTCTCACGCCCATGCAGCACATCAGCTCGACGCTTGCCGTACCCGATACTTCCTACGTGCCCAGGCACGTTGCCATCATCATGGACGGCAACGGCCGCTGGGCGACCCAGCGGCATCTGCCGCGCGTGGCGGGGCACAGCCGGGGGCTGGACGCTGTGCGCGCGGTGGTGGAGGCCTGCGCCGCGCGGGGCGTGCAGTACCTGACGCTGTTCGCGTTCAGCTCCGAGAACTGGCGCCGCCCGGCCGACGAGGTCTCGTTCCTGATGCGGCTGTTCATGATGTCGCTGCGGCGCGAAGTGGTGAAGATGCACGCCAACAACATCCGGCTGCGGGTGGTGGGCGACCTGAGCCGCTTCAGCCCGCGCATCCAGCGGCTGATCAAGGATGCCGAGGCGCGCACCGCCGGCAATACCGGGCTGACCGTCACCATCGCCGCCAACTACGGCGGGCGCTGGGACCTGCTGCAGGCGATGCGCAAGATGCTGGCGCGCTCGCCCGTGCTCGATCCCGAAACCATCGACGAATCGCTGCTGGCGCCGCACCTGGCCATGGCCTATGCGCCCGAGCCGGACCTGTTCATCCGCACCGGCGGCGAACAACGCATCAGCAATTTCCTGCTGTGGCAGCTCGCCTATTCCGAGCTGTACTTCACCGACGTCTACTGGCCGGATTTCGACGCCGCGGAACTCGACAAGGCCTTTGCCTCGTACCGCCAGCGCGAACGCCGCTTCGGCCGCACCAGCGCGCAGCTGGTCGCGCCGGGACTTTCGGGTACGGCCTGAGCCCGGCCACTCCAACTCTTCACGGGACTGCAGCGCATGCTCCTCACCCGCGTCATCACCGCCCTGTGCCTGTTGCTGCTGATCCTGCCGATCCTGTTCCTGGCGCCGCCGGCGGGCCTGGCGGGACTGCTCGGCGTGATCGTGCTGCTGGCCGGCTGGGAATTCGGCCGCCTGATCGGGCTGCGCGGGCCGTGGCCCTATGTCTATGCGCTGGCCTGCCTGATCGCCACCATCACCTGGCATGACCTGCCGCTGCGCCACGCCACCACCTGGCTGCTCGAGGCCGCGGTGGTGTGCTGGGTCGTGGCCGTGGTGCTGCTGGCGCGCGGCGTGCGCACCGCCACCCCGGCGTTCACGTTGCTGGGCGCGGTGCTGGGGCTGGTGATGCTGCCCGCGTTTGCCCATGCCACCATGCTCCTGCGCGGCGCCGGCATCGGCGTGCTGCTGACCGCCGCGGTGCTGGTATGGGCCGCCGATATCGGCGCGTATTTCACCGGCAAGGCGATCGGCCGGCGCAAGCTGGCGCCCGGCATCAGCCCGGGCAAGTCGTGGGAGGGCGCCATCGGCGGCTGGTTGCTGGCGCTGGCGATCGGCCTCGCGCTGGCCGCCACCCATGCCTTTGCCCCGACCTGGTTTTCCGTGCTGCGCGACCGTGGCGGCCTGGCCCTGGTCGCGGTGCTGACCACGCTGCTGGTTGCGGCGAGCGTGGTCGGCGACCTGTTCGAATCCCTGCTCAAGCGCCAGGTTGGCAAGAAGGACAGCAGCCGGCTGCTGCCCGGCCATGGCGGCGTGCTCGACCGCATCGACGCCTTGCTGCCGGTGTTCCCGCTGGCCGCCCTGATGCTGATTTTTCTCTGAAGCCGTCTGCTATGCATCGCATCACCATCCTGGGCGCCACCGGCTCCATCGGAGAAAGCACGCTCGACGTGATCCGCCGCCATCCCGGCCGTTACGCCGCGCATGCGCTCAGCGCCCACCGGCAGGTGCGCAAGCTGGCCGACCAGTGCATCGAGTTCCGCCCGGCGCGCGCCGTGGTCGGGACCGCCGAGGCTGCGCGTGAACTGGAAACGTTGCTGCGCGCTGCCGGCGTGGCCACCGAGGTCAGCTACGGCGAAGCCGCGCTGGAATCCATCGCGGCGGATGCGCAGGCCGATGCGGTAATGGCCGCGATCGTCGGCGCGGCCGGCCTGCGTCCGACGCTGGCGGCGGCGCGCGCGGGCAAGCGCGTGCTGCTGGCCAACAAGGAAGCCCTGGTGATGTCGGGGCGCATCTTCATGGACGCGGTGCGCGAGCACGGCGCCACGCTGCTGCCGATCGACAGCGAGCACAACGCCATCTTCCAGTGCCTGCCCGCCGACGACCCGCGCTACGGCCGCGGCGTGGCCAAGGTGCTGCTGACCGCTTCGGGCGGGCCGTTCCGCACGCGCGACCCTGCCACGCTGCACGATATCTCGCCCGACCAGGCCTGCGCCCACCCCAACTGGGTCATGGGCCGCAAGATCTCGGTCGATTCGGCCACCATGATGAACAAGGGCCTCGAAGTCATCGAGGCGCACTGGCTGTTCGGCGCCCCGGCCGAACGCATCGAGGTGCTGATCCACCCGCAGAGCATCGTGCATTCGATGGTGGCCTACGCCGATGGCTCGGTGCTGGCGCAACTGGGCAACCCGGACATGCGCACGCCGATCGCCTATGGCCTGGCCTACCCGGAACGGATCGACGCGGGCGTGAGCCCGCTCGACCTGACCCTCGCCGGCGGCCTGCATTTCGAAAAACCGGACCTGGCGCGGTTCCCGTGCCTGGGGCTGGCCTTCGACGCGCTGCGCGCGGCGGGGGTGGCGCCGGCGGTGCTCAACGCCGCCAATGAAGTGGCGGTGGAAGCATTCCTCGCCGGGCAGGTGCGCTTTACCGATATTGCCGGCATCGTGCGCCAGGTGCTGGAAGAAGCGCCGGGCGGACCCGCCGATACGCTCGAGGCCGTGCTCTCGGCCGACGCGCTGGCGCGCGAGGCGGCCCGGGCCGGCGTCACCGCACGGGCCACCGCCCGCTGATCCGGCGGGGCGGTCTGCCGCATCTGCGACAATAGCGGCTGCGCCGGCCAGCCCCCCTGGGGGCCGTGCATGCCGGCCCGCGATCTTACCGACGTCCCAGAACCATGCAAACCGTACTCGCTTTCATCGTTGCCCTGTGCGTGCTGATCTACGTGCACGAAATGGGTCACTACCTGGCCGCGCGCGCCTGCGGCGTGAAGGTGCTGCGTTTCTCCATCGGCTTCGGGCGGCCGCTGCTGCGCTGGATCTCGAAAAGCCGCGACCGCACCGAGTGGACGGTGGCGGCGATCCCGCTGGGCGGCTACGTCAAGATGCTCGACGAGCGCGAGATCGATCCCGCGCGCGACACGCCCATCGATCCGGCCGACCTGCCGCGTGCCTTCAACCGCCAGCCGGTGGGCAAGCGCTTCGCCATCGTCGCGGCCGGCCCGCTGGCCAATTTCGCGCTGGCGATCGTGCTGTATTTCGCGCTGTTCGCCGGCGGCATGCGTGAGCCCGTGCCGGTGGTGGCAGAGCCCGCGGCCGGCACCATGGCGGCGCAGGCCGGCGTGCGCGAGGGCGACCGGGTGCTGTCGCTGACCGCCAACGGCCACACCGAGCCGGTGCGTTCCTGGAACGACCTGCGCATGGCGGTATTCGCCGAAGGCTTCGGCGATGCGCGCGCGGTGCTGCGCGTGCGCGGCGCCGATGGCGCCGAGCGCGACGTCACGCTGCCGCGCCTGCCCAATACCGGCGGCAATCCCGAGCAGGACCCGCTGGCCACGCTCGGCCTGAACCTGAAGGGCGGGCCGGTGACGATCACCGAGGTGCTGCCCGATTCGGCCGCCGAACGCGCCGGGCTGCGCAACGGCGACCGCATCGTGGCCTGGCAGGGCAGCCCGCTGACGCAGGCCAGCGCGCTGATCAAGGCGGTGCGCAGCCAGCCGGGCCAGGCCGTGACGCTGGGCATCGAGCGCGACGGCCAGCGCCTGGACGTGCCGGTCACGCTCGACACCGCCGCGGCGCGCGATGGCGGCGCGGATGCCAGCGGCGCCGCGGCGGCCCCCGCGGGCAAGCTGGGCGCGGCGCTGAGCCAGGCGGTGCAGATGGAGACCGTGCGCTACCGGCCCGACCAGGCGCTGGCGCGCGCTGCAGGGCAGGTCTGGGATACCAGCGCGCTGTCGCTCAAGCTGCTGGGCAAGATGCTGGTGGGGCAGGCTTCGCTGCAGAACCTGAGCGGTCCGCTGACCGTGGCGGACTACGCCGGACGTGCCGCAAACCTCGGTATACAAGCCTTTGTCAGCTTCCTGGCGCTGGTAAGCGTTAGTCTTGGCGTACTCAATTTGTTACCCATTCCGGTTCTGGATGGGGGGCATTTGCTGTATTATTGCGTGGAATTTTTGACTGGCCGGCCCGTCCCAGACCACTGGCAGGCAATGCTGCAGAAGGTTGGCATCGCCTGCATCTTGCTCCTGACTTCGCTCGCTTTGTTCAATGACGTCAGCCGAATGTTTCTGGCGAACGGCTAGAAACGTGTGTCGGCAAGGGGTGGTGGTGTCGTCGGACACCGTCGCCGGGGACGCCATTTGCCAGGCGCAGTCCAATGAGGCATCGGAGCGCAATCCTGGATGGAATCAAAGAGGGGATCAACATTGATCAGACATAAGCGCATTTCGCTGGGTTTGCTGGCGAGTGCCGTTATTGCAGCCTGGAGCCCGGCGGGCTGGGCTGCCGATCCGTTCGTCGTCAGGGACATCCGCGTTGAGGGACTGCAACGCGTCGAACCGGGTACCGTGTTTGGCTACCTGCCGGTTCGCGTCGGGGAAACCTTCACCGATGACAAGGGCGCCGATGCCATCCGTGCCCTCTACAATACCGGCTTCTTCAAGGACGTGCAGATCCGCTCCGAAGACGGCGTGCTGGTGGTGCAGGTCGAAGAGCGCCCGGCGATCTCGCAGCTCGAGTTCGTCGGCATCAAGGAATTCGACAAGGACACGCTGCGCCGCTCGCTGCGCGCGGTCGGCGTGGCCGAGGCCCGTTACTACGACAAGGCGCTGATCGACAAGGCCGAGCAGGAGCTCAAGCGCCAGTACGTCGCGCGCGGCTACTATGCCGCCGACGTGCAGACCACGATCACGCCGGTGGACCGCAACCGCGTCTCGGTGGTGTTCAATGTCGACGAGGGCCCGGTCGCCAAGATCCGCCAGATCAATATCGTCGGCAACAAGGCCTTCAAGGAAAGCACGCTGCGCGACGAGATGCAGCTGTCGACGCCGAACTGGCTGTCGTGGTACACCAAGAACGACCTGTACTCGAAGCAGAAGCTGACCGCCGACCTGGAAGCGCTGCGCTCGTACTACCTGAACCGCGGCTACCTGGAATTCGCCATCGAATCGACCCAGGTCTCGATCACGCCCGACAAGAAAGACATCTTCCTGACGCTGAACATCAAGGAAGGCGAGCAGTACAAGGTGTCCGACGTGCGCCTGGCGGGCGAGCTGCTCGGCAAGCAGGACGAAATGGAAAAGCTGCTGCAGCTGAAGAAGGGCGATATTTTCTCGTCCGAGAAGCTGACGCAGAGCACCAAGGCCATTACCGACCTGCTCGGCACCTATGGCTACGCGTTCACCACCATCAACCCGCAACCGCAGATCGACAAGGAAAAGCGTGAAGTCGCGCTGACCCTGATGGTCGATCCGGGCCGCCGCGTCTACGTGCGCCGCGTCAACGTGGTCGGCAACAGCAAGACCCGCGACGAAGTGGTGCGGCGCGAGATGCGCCAGATGGAAAGCTCGTGGTTCGACAGCGAAAAGCTGCAGCAGTCGCAGGCACGTATCAACCGTACCGGCTACTTCACCGACACCAACATCACCACCGAAGACGTGCCCGGCGCGCCCGACCAGGTCGATGTGAACGTCAACGTGACCGAAAAGCCAACCGGCCAGATCAGCCTGGGCGTGGGCTTCTCGTCGACCGACAAGCTGGTGCTGCAGGCCGGCCTGCGCCAGGACAACGTGTTCGGCTCGGGCACCAGCCTGGGCCTGGACGTGAACACCGCCAAGTCGTTCCGCACCATTGCGCTGACGCAGTACGACCCGTACTTCACGGTGGACGGCATCAGCCGCTCGACCGATATCTACTACCGTACCTCGCGCCCGCTGTACTACACCGGCGACCAGGACTACAAGATCGTCTCGGCCGGCGGCGGCTTCAAGTTCGGCGTGCCGTTCTCGGAAGTCGATACCGTGTTCTTCGGCATCGGCTACGAACGCACCCAGGTGTACACCTCGGTCAACACGCCGACCCAGTACAAGAACTGGCTGAGCCAGATCGGCAAGAATTCCGGCGACGGCATCAACAACTTCCCGTTCACGATCGGCTGGGCGCGCGACCGCCGCGACAGCGCGCTGGTCCCGACCAAGGGCCCGTACACCCAGGCCAACCTGGAAGTCGGTCTGCCGGGCGGCGATACGCAGTACTACCGCGCCAGCGTGCAGCAGCAGTACTTCTACCCGATCTCGAAGGCGTTCACGCTGGCACTGAACGGCGAAGTCGCCTACGGCCACGGCTACGGCAACACGCCGTTCCCGGTGTTCAAGTACTTCTACGCCGGTGGTATCGGCTCAGTGCGCGGCTACCAGACCAGCACGCTGGGCCCGAAGGACCAGAACGGGAACCCGGTGGGCGGCGCCTCCAAGATGATCGGCAACATCGAGTTCATCTTCCCGCTGCCGGGCTCGGGCGTGGACCGCACGCTGCGCCTGTTCACCTTCTTTGACTTCGGTAACGTCTATCAGGAAGGCGAGCCGCTGCGCTTCAGCGAGCTGAAGTACTCGACCGGCTTCGGCATGTCGTGGCTGTCGCCGATCGGGCCGCTCAAGATCAGCATGGGCTTCCCGCTCAAGCGCGATACCAACGACAAGGTCCAGCGCTTCCAGTTCCAGATCGGCACGGCATTCTGATTCTGAAAAAGGATCTGTTTTCATGACTACAACATCCAAACTGGTCAAGTCCCTGGGCGCCGCCGCGCTCGCCACCGCGGCGATCTGTGCCGCGCTGCCGGCCTCGGCCCAGGAAGCGCGCATCGCCGCGGTCAATTCCGAGCGCATCCTGCGCGATTCGCAGCCGGCCAAGGCGGCCCAGGTCAAGCTGGAGCAGGAATTCTCCAAGCGCGACCGCGAGCTGCAGGACATGGCCCAGAAGATCAAGGGCATGGCCGACAAGCTGGACAAGGACACGGCCGTGCTGGCCGATTCCGACCGCCAGCGCCGCCAGCGCGAAGTGGCTGACCTCGACCGCGAGTTCCAGCGCAAGCAGCGCGAATTCCGCGAGGACCTGAACCAGCGCCGCAACGAAGAACTGGCCCAGGTGCTGGAGCGCGCCAACCGCGTGATCCGCCAGCTCGCCGAACAGCGCAAGTACGACCTGATCGTGCAGGAAGCGGTGTACGTCAATCCGCGCATCGATATCACCGACGATGTGATGAAGGTGCTGAACGCCGGCGGCAGGTAAGCCGCTGCCGCTGCTTCGTTCCTTCGTTCGTTTTTTCATCAGGAAGTACCGCCATGCAGACACCCACACTGGGTCAGCTCGCCACCGAGAACGGCGCGCAGGTTGTGGGTGACCCCGACCTGGCGATCACCGGCCTGGCCCCCCTGGACCAGGCCGGACCGGGCGAACTCTCGTTCCTGTCCAATCCGCTCTACCTGCAGCAGGCGCTGGATTCCAAAGCCGGCGCCGTGATCGTCTCGGCCGCCGACCTCGAGCGCGTGCGCGCCGAAGGCAAGGCCGACGGCCGCAACTGGCTGGTGGCGCGCAATCCCTACGTATGCTTTGCCCGCGTGGCGCAGCGTTTCGACCGCGCCGCCAATACCGATGCGCGCACCGGCATCGACGCGCGCGCCACCGTGGCGCCCGACGCGGTGGTGCCGGCCTCGTGCTACATTGGCCCCAATGTGGTCATCGAAGCCGGCGCGCGCCTGGGCGAGCGCGTGCGCATCCTGGCCAACGGCTATGTCGGCGCGCACGCGCAGATCGGTGACGATGCGCTGCTCTACGCCAACGTCTCGGTCTACCACCACTGCGTGGTCGGCGCCCGCGCCATCCTGCACAGCGGCGTGGTGATCGGTGCCGACGGCTTCGGCTTCGCGCCGGACATCAGCGCCACCGGCGTCGAATACGTGAAGATCCCGCAAACCGGACGCGCGGTGCTGGGCCAGGACGTCGAGGTCGGCGCCAATACCGCGATCGACCGCGGCGCCATGGCCGACACCGTGATCGAGGACGGCTGCAAGATCGACAACCAGGTCCAGATCGCGCACAACGTGCGGGTCGGCGCGCACACGGTCATCGCCGGCTGCGCCGCGGTGTCGGGCAGCACCCGCATCGGCCGCTTCTGCGTGATCGGCGGCGCGGCCAACTTTGCCGGCCACCTGACCATCGCCGACCGCACCACGGTGTCGGGCGGCACCTCGATCACCAAATCCATTACCAAGCCCGGCGGCCATTTCACCAGCGTCTTCCCGTTCCTGCCGCACGGCGAGTGGGAACGCAACGCAGCCATCGTGCGCGGCCTGAGCAAGCTGCGCGAACGGGTGGTGGCGCTGGAACGCCGCCTGCGCGGCCAGGCCGCCGGGTCCCAACCCTCACAAGACTAAAGAGAAATCATCATGAGCGCGGCCGAAATCGATATCCGCAAGATCCTCAAGCTGCTGCCGCACCGGTACCCGTTCCTGCTGGTCGACCGCGTGCTGGAGTTCGAGGCGCAGAAGCGGATCAAGACCCTGAAGAACGTCACCATCAACGAACCGTACTTCCAGGGCCATTTCCCCGAGCAGCCGGTAATGCCGGGCGTGATGATCCTGGAAGCGCTGGCGCAGTCGGCCGGCCTGCTGACCTTCGGCGCCGACATGGAGCGCAAGGAAGGCGCGCTGTACTACTTCGTCGGCATCGACGGCGCCCGCTTCAAGCAGGTGGTTTACCCCGGCGACCAGCTGCACATGAACGTGACGGTCGAGCGCTATATCCGCGGCATCTGGAAGTTCAAGGCGTTCGCCACGGTCGACGACAAGGTGGCTTGCGAGGCGGAGCTGATGTGCACCGTGAAGCAGGCCGAGTGAGGCCGCCCGCGGCCCGCGGCACTGCCGCGGGCTGACTGCCGCGCTCCCGCTTCGCGGGGGCGGACGGCCCGGACGGGAACCTTTGCCAGGCGCATCGGCCCATCCTTCACCAGACCCATCACAGGACAGTACGCATGACGCAAATCCACCCCACCGCACTGGTCGACCCGAAGGCGGAACTGGCCGCCGACGTGAGCGTCGGCCCGTTCTCCATCGTCGGCCCCAACGTGCGGATCGGCAGCGGCACCCGGATCGGCTCGCATACGACGGTCGAGGGCCATACCACCATCGGCGCGGGCAACAACATCGGCCCCTATGCGTCGGTCGGCGGCGTGCCGCAGGACATGAAATACCGCAACGAGCCGACCCGGCTCGAGATCGGCGACCGCAACACCATCCGCGAATTCACCACGATCCACACCGGCACGGTGCAGGACCGCGGCCTGACCAGCATCGGCAACGACAACTGGATCATGGCCTACGTCCATATCGCCCATGACTGCATGGTCGGCAACCACACCGTGTTCTCCAGCAATGCGCAGATCGCCGGCCACGTCGAGGTGGGCGACTGGGCCATCCTGGGCGGCATGAGCGGCGTGCACCAGTTCGTGCGCATCGGCGCCCATGCGATGCTGGGCGGCGCCTCGGCGCTGGTGCAGGACGTGCCCCCGTTCGTGATCGCGGCCAGCGACAAGAGCGGCAACAAGGCCACGCCGCACGGCATCAATGTCGAAGGGCTGCGCCGCCGCGGCTTCGACGCCGGCCAGATCGCCGCGCTGCGCCAGGCCTACAAGCTGCTGTACAAATCCGACCTCAGCTTCGACGAGGCGCGCAACGAGATTTCCGCATTGCTGGCCCAGGTGGACGCCGGCACCGCGGCGCCGCTGCAGGCCTTTGTCGACTTCCTTGCCGCCACCCAGCGCGGCATCGTGCGCTGAGACCGGACCCACATGGCAGACGCCGCGATTCGGAAGGACCTGCCCGCGGGCAACGTTAGCGCCGCGGGCAAGCGCGGCACCATCGCCATGGTGGCCGGCGAGGCCTCGGGCGACCTGCTGGCTTCGCTGATGATGGGCGGGCTCCAGGCCCGCCTGGCCGAGACCGGCGAGGCGGTCGACTACGCCGGCATCGGCGGCAAGCGCATGATGGCGCAGGGCTTCACCTCGCGCTGGCCGATGGAAACGCTGTCGGTCAACGGCTATGTCGAGGTGCTGGGCTCGCTGCGCGAGATCCTCGCCACGCGTCGCGCGGTGCGCGACTGGCTGCTGGCGGAGCCGCCGCTGTGCTTTATCGGCGTCGATGCCCCGGACTTCAATTTCGGCCTGGAAGTGCCGCTGCGCCGTGCCGGCATTCCGGTGGTGCATTTCGTCAGCCCGTCGATCTGGGCCTGGCGCGGCGGGCGCATCCGCACCATCGCGCGCGCGGTCGACCACATCCTGTGCCTGTTTCCGTTCGAGCCCGAGATCTACGCCAGGGCCGGCATTCCGGCCACCTACGTCGGCCATCCGCTGGCCGACGTGATCCCGATGGTGCCCGACGTGGCCGGCGCGCGCGCCGCGCTGGGGCTGCCGGCCGGGCACCGCGTGGTGGCGGTGCTGCCGGGCAGCCGCCAGTCCGAGGTGCGCAACCTCGGCGCCACCTTTTTCGCGGCGATGGCTCGCATGCAGCGCATGGACCCGAAGCTGGCGTTCGTGTTGCCGGCGGCCAGCGCGCCGCTGCGCGCCATCGTCGAAGACCTGCACCACCAGCATCCGGAACTGTGCCTCACCATTGTCGACGGCAAGTCGCACCAGGCCATGGAAGCCGCCGACGTGGTGCTGCTGGCAAGCGGCACCGCCACGCTCGAGGCGGCGCTGTACAAGAAGCCGATGGTGATCTCGTACAAGGTGCCCTGGCTGACCGCGCAGATCATGAAACGCCAGGGTTATCTGCCCTACGTGGGATTGCCTAATATCCTTTCAGGGCGCTTTGTCGTGCCCGAGCTGCTGCAGGACGACGCCACGCCCGAGGCGCTGGCGCGCGAGACCCTGCTGCAGCTCAACGACGAGGGCAATACCGCCTTCCTGTACGAGCATTTCACCCGCATGCACGAGACGCTCAAGTGCAACACCGCGCAACTGGCGGCCGATGTCGTGGTCGACCTGATGCGCAGCCGGGGGACCGTCTGATGGCACGCCGCAATGCTGCCCGCAGTGCAACCTCTGCGCAGCTGGGACTGGACCTGGCGCCGGCCGCCGGCGCCATCCAGCGCCTGTGCGGCGTCGACGAAGCGGGCCGCGGCCCGCTGGCGGGGCCGGTCTATGCCGCCGCGGTGGTGCTCGACCCGAAACGCCCGATCCGCGGCCTGGCCGATTCCAAGATCCTGACCGCCGCCAGGCGCGAGGCGCTGTACGAGAAGATCTGCGAACGCGCGCTGGGCTGGCATATCGCCTTCGCCACGGTCGAGGAGATCGATACCATCAACATCCTGCACGCCAGCATGCTGGCGATGCAGCGCGCGGTGCAGGGACTGGCCGCCAGCGGCGTGGTGCCGGACCTGGTGCAGGTCGACGGCAACCGCTGCCCGCAGGTGGCGTACCCGGTCGAAGCCATCGTCAAGGGCGATGCGCTGGTCAAGGCGATCTCGGCGGCGTCGATCCTGGCCAAGGTGGCGCGCGACCGCGCCCTGATGGAACTGCACGCGGCCTACCCGCAGTACGGCTTCGATTCGCACGTGGGCTACGGCACGCCGCAGCACATGGCCGCGCTGGCCGAATTCGGCGCGACCCCGCACCATCGCCGCTCGTTCGCGCCGGTGCGAGAGGCACTGGCGCAGCGGCCGCTGTTCACCGCCATGGGTGCCGTCCCGGCCATCCAAGCCATTGCCGAAGCCGACGCCGACGCCGACGCCGACGCCGACGCCGACGCCTTTGCCGGTGTCGCGACCGGGGCCGCCGTCCAGCGCGAAACCTTCCTGCCACCCGAAGCATCGTGAAGCACGTCACCTCGCGCGACAACGCGCTGTTCAAGCACCTGAAGGCGCTTGCCGGTTCCACGCACCAGCGCCGCAAGGCCGGCCAGTCGCTGCTCGACGGCGTGCACCTGGCGCAGGCCTACGTCGCCGCGCGCGGCCAGCCAATGACCTGCCTGGTGTCGGAGCGCCATTACGACCACGCCGAAGTGGCGCCGCTGCTGGCCCAGGTGGACAGCGAGCGCGTGGTGGTGCTGGCCGACGCGCTGTTCACGCAGATCAGCGGCGTGGTCAACGGCATCGACCTGATGCTGGTGATCGAGACGCCGGCGGGCCACCTGCCGGCGCGCATCGAGCAGGACTGCATCATCCTGGACGGGGTGCAGGACGCCGGCAATGTCGGCTCGATCCTGCGCAGCGCGGCCGCGGCGGGCATCCGCGACGCCTTCCTGGCCACCGGCTGCGCCTTCGCGTGGTCGGTCAAGACCCTGCGCGCCGGCATGGGCGCGAACTTCCACCTGAATATCGTGGAGCATTGCACGCTCGAGGCGCTGGCGCCGCGGCTGGCGATACCGCTGCTGGCAACGTCATCGCACGCCGACGCCGCGGTGTTCGATACCGACCTGCGCGGGCCGGTGGCATGGGTGGTGGGCAACGAGGGGGCAGGGGTCAGCGAGGGCTGGATGGCGCATGTCACGCGCCAGGTCGGCATTCCGCAACCGGGCGGCATGGAGTCGCTGAACGTGGCCGCGGCAACGGCGATCTGCCTGTTCGAGGCGGTGCGCCAGCGGCGCGCCGGCTGACCGCGGCGGCGCGGCCAATAAAAAAGCGGCGCGGACGGCCGCTTTCTTTTTTCTTGCTTCAGTAGTTGTCGCGGTCGACCTTGATCTCCTGCAGGATCGTGGTCGCGATCTCTTCGATCGACTTGTGCGTCGAAGACAGCCACTTGATGCCTTCGCGGCGCATCATCGCCTCGGCCTCGTTGACCTCGTAGCGGCAGTTTTCCAGCGCGGCGTACTTGCTGCCGGGGCGGCGCTCGTTGCGGATCTCGGTCAGGCGCTGCGGATCGATCGACAGGCCGAAGATCTTCGGCTTGAACGCATACAGTGCCGACGGCAGCTTGCCGCGCTCGAAGTCGTCGGGAATCAGCGGATAGTTGGCCGCTTTCAGCCCGTATTGCATCGCCAGGTAGAGGCTGGTCGGGGTCTTGCCGCTGCGCGACACGCCCACCAGGATCACATCGGCTTCTTCCAGGTTCTTGTGTGACTGGCCGTCATCATGCGCCAGCGAGAAGTTGATCGCCTCGATCCGGTTCTTGTACGCCTCGGTGTCCGCGTTCTGGTGGAAGCGGCCGATGGCGTGGGTGGACTTCAGGCCCAGTTCCTTCTCGAGCGGCTCGATGAAGGTCTGGAACATGTCCAGGATCATCGCCTTGGCGCGGCGCAGTGCCTTGTTCGCTTCCTGGTTGACCAGCGTGGTGAAGACGATCGGGGGCACGCCTTCGTTGTGGAACGCCTCGTTGATCTTGCCGACGGCGATATGTGCCTTTTCCGGGGTATCGACGAAGGGCATGCGCACCTTGCGGAAGCGCATCTCGAACTGGGCCAGGATGGAATGGCTGAAGGTCTCGGCGGTGATGCCGGTGCCGTCCGAGACGATGAACACGGTGCGCACCGCAGGGCGCTCGGCCGCCTGGGGTGCGGGCGCGGCAGCGGTTGCAGGCTGCGTTCCAGGCTGGGACCCGGGTGTCGCCGTTCCGGGCGCTTCTGGCTGGGACATGAGGATGGCGCAATCGATCGCGCAATAAATAGATTGAATCTTCCGCAGAAAAGTGCGGCGCAGCACGGTAGAATAGCGGCGATCTTTTCGCTAAGCAATTCCATAGGGTGGCCGGCTTCGCCACATGCCCGCGCCACAAACCGCGCCGGAATTGTCGACAATGCGCGCTACGCGATGAGAGCCGTAGCGCCAGGTCCGCAGCGCCAGTTCGGGGTTGCTTAGCCAAGCGATCCGCCCGGGAACAGAACATCAACAACATGCCGGGCATGCGCAACCAGTTTTCTACTTTGTTTTGAGGCTCTCATGACTAACCAGGCAGATAACGGCGCCTATGTGCTGCCGTTCGAGCAGTTGCGCATGGCTGACGTGGAAATCGTCGGCGGCAAGAATTCGTCGCTGGGCGAGATGATCTCCCAGCTGGCGGAAGCCGGCGTCCGGGTTCCGGGCGGCTTTGCCACCACCGCGCTCGCCTTCCGCGACTTCCTCGCCCACAACAACCTGACCGAGCGCATCTCGCAGCGCCTGAAGACGCTGAACGTCGACGACGTCAAGGCCCTGGCCGAGGCCGGCGCCGAGATCCGCGACTGGGTCGCGACCGCGCCGTTCCAGCCGCGCCTGGAACAGGAAATCCGTGACTTCTATGCCCGCGTGTCCGAGCGCGAAGGCGCCGAGGCCTCGTTCGCGGTGCGTTCGTCGGCCACCGCCGAAGACCTGCCCGACGCCTCCTTTGCCGGCCAGCAAGAGTCCTACCTGAACGTCAGCGGCATCGACGACGTGCTCGACAAGATCAAGCACGTGTTCGCCTCGCTGTACAACGACCGCGCTATCTCTTACCGCGTGCACAAGGGCTTTGCCCACGACGTGGTGGCGCTGTCCGCCGGCGTCCAGCGCATGGTCCGCTCGGACCTGGCCGCTTCCGGCGTGATGTTCACCATCGACACCGAGTCGGGCTTCCCCGACGTGGTCTTCATCACCTCCAGCTACGGCCTGGGCGAAACGGTGGTGCAGGGCGCGGTCAACCCGGACGAGTTCTACGTCTTCAAGCCGACGCTGCAGGCCGGCAAGTACCCGATCATCCGCCGCTCGATCGGCTCCAAGCTGATCAAGATGGAATTCACCAAGCCGGGCGAAGCCGGCCGCGTGAAGACCGTCGACGTGCCCGCCGAACTGCGCAACCGCTACTCGATCACCGACCAAGACGTGAGCGAGCTGGCGCGCTACGCGATGATCATCGAGAAGCACTATGGCCGCCCGATGGACATCGAGTGGGGCAAGGACGGCAAGGACGGCAAGATCTACATCCTGCAGGCTCGCCCGGAGACGGTGAAGAGCCAGTCGGCCGGCAAGGCCGAGCAGCGCTTCAAGCTCAAGGGCACGGCCCCCGTGCTGACCAGCGGCCGCGCCATCGGCCAGAAGATCGGCACCGGCCCGGTGCGCGTGATCAACGACCCGTCCGAGATGGAGCGCGTGCAGCCCGGCGACGTGCTGGTGGCCGACATGACCGACCCCAACTGGGAGCCGGTGATGAAGCGTGCCTCGGCCATCGTCACCAACCGCGGCGGCCGTACCTGCCACGCCGCCATCATCGCGCGTGAACTGGGCGTGCCGGCGGTGGTCGGCTGCGGCGATGCCACCAACGTGCTCAAGGACGGCACGCTGGTGACGGTGTCGTGCGCCGAGGGCGACGAAGGCCGCATCTATGACGGCCTGCTGGAAACCGAAGTGACCGAGGTCCAGCGCGGCGAGATGCCGGAAATCGACGTCAAGCTGATGATGAACGTCGGCAACCCGCAACTGGCGTTCGACTTCGCGCAGATCCCGAACAACGGCGTCGGCCTGGCCCGCCTGGAATTCATCATCAACAACAATATCGGCGTCCACCCCAAGGCCATCCTCGACTACCCGCAAGTCGACGCCGACCTGAAGAAGGCCGTCGAAAGCGTGGCCCGCGGCCATGCCAGCCCGCGCGCGTTCTATGTCGACAAGCTGGCCGAGGGCATCGCCACCATCGGCGCGGCGTTCTACCCGAAGCCCGTGATCGTGCGCCTGTCGGACTTCAAGTCCAACGAGTACAAGAAGCTGATCGGCGGTTCGCGCTACGAGCCGGATGAAGAAAACCCGATGCTGGGCTTCCGTGGCGCCTCGCGCTACATCGCCGAAGACTTCGCCGAAGCCTTCGAGATGGAATGCAAGGCCATGAAGCGCGTGCGCGACGAAATGGGCCTGACCAACGTCGAGATCATGGTGCCGTTCGTGCGCACGCTCGGCCAGGCCGAGAAGGTGATCGAACTGCTGGCCAAGCACGGCCTGAAGCGCGGCGAGAACGGCCTGCGCATCATCATGATGTGCGAAGTGCCGTCCAACGCGATCCTGGCCGAAGAGTTCCTGCAGTTCTTCGACGGCTTCTCGATCGGCTCGAACGACCTGACCCAGCTGACGCTGGGCCTGGACCGCGACTCGGGCATGGAGCTGCTGGCCAAGGACTTCGACGAACGCGATCCGGCGGTGTGCTTCATGCTGTCGCGCGCGATTTCGGCGTGCATCCGCCTGGACAAGTACGTCGGCATCTGCGGCCAGGGCCCTTCGGACCATCCGGACTTTGCCGCATGGCTGGCCAAGGAAGGCATCAAGTCGATCTCGCTGAACCCGGACTCGGTGGTCGAGACCTGGCAAAAGCTGGCTTCCTGAGGCATTTGACGTCACAATAACGATTGCCGGCGCCCTCGGGCAGCCGGCGGAAGCACCGGCCCTGCGTCAGGTGTTGCAAGCCCCGCAGACGCTGTATGGCGCTGCGGGGTTTTTACTTTTTCGGGAAATCCGTGGTCGAACGGGAGCTTGGATGGCGTACTACATCTGGTTCGTGGCAGCGGTGGTGCTGGTGATCGTCGAACTGAACACCGGCACGTTCTATCTGCTGATGGTGGCGGTGGGCCTCGCCGCCGCCGGTGTGGCGGCCTTGCTCGGCGCATCGCCGGCGGCGCAGGCGCTGATCGGGGCGCTGGTCGCGGCGGTGCTGATCGCCGGGCTGCGCCGCACCCGCTTCGGCAAGCTGCGGCGCGGCAATGCCGCGGCCGATCCCAACGTCAACCTCGATATCGGCCAGGAGCTCGACGTGCCCGCGTGGGACGCCAACCGGCGCGCCCGCGTGCCATACCGGGGCGCCGACTGGACGGTCGAGCTGGCACCCGATTGTCCCCCTGACCGCGCGCTGGCGCCGGGCCGCTACCGCATTGTCGCGGTGCGCGGCAGCACGCTGGTGGTGTCGCCCCGCTGAAGCCCTGTCTTCCGAGTCTTTTGCACATCGCGGCCGCGGCCGCGGTGTGTTCCGCCTGCCGCCGACCGGCGGCGCCGTACCGATGTGTTCTGCCTGGAGGGTCGTTACATGCTCGCTTTTCAGCTTGGTTTGCTGCCGCTGATCATCCTTATCGCCGTGATCGTGCTGATCGCCAAGGGCATCAAGATTGTGCCGCAGCAGCATGCCTGGGTGCTGGAGCGCCTGGGCCGCTACCACGCCACCCTGACGCCCGGCCTGTCGATCGTGGTGCCATTCGTCGACCGCGTCGCCTACAAGCACGTGCTCAAGGAAATCCCGCTGGACGTGCCCAGCCAGGTCTGCATCACCAAGGACAACACGCAGCTGCAGGTCGACGGCGTGCTGTACTTCCAGGTCACCGACCCGATGAAGGCGTCGTACGGCTCCAGCAACTTCGTGGTCGCGATCACGCAGCTGTCGCAGACCACGCTGCGCTCGGTGATCGGCAAGCTGGAGCTGGACAAGACCTTCGAGGAGCGCGAGTTCATCAACCACAGCGTGGTCAACGCGCTCGACGAAGCCGCCTCCAACTGGGGCGTGAAGGTGCTGCGCTACGAGATCAAGGACCTGACCCCGCCCAAGGAAATCCTGCATGCGATGCAGGCGCAGATCACCGCCGAGCGCGAGAAGCGCGCGCTGATCGCGGCCTCCGAAGGCAAGCGCCAGGAGCAGATCAACCTGGCCACCGGCGCGCGCGAGGCGGCGATCCAGAAGTCCGAGGGCGAACGCCAGGCGGCCATCAACAAGGCCCAGGGCGAGGCCAGCGCGATCCTGGCGGTGGCCGAGGCCAATGCGCAGGCGATCCAGAAGATCGGCAACGCGATCCGCACCGAGGGCGGCATTGATGCGGTCAACCTGAAGGTGGCCGAGGAGTATGTGGCCGCGTTCGGCAACCTCGCCAAGCAGGGCAATACGCTGATCGTGCCGGGCAATATGGGCGACATGAGCAGCATGATCGCCACGGCCTTGCAGATCGTGAAGGGGCAGCAGAAGGCTGCTTGAAGGGCAGCGCAGGGAAGGGCGGCCAGGCTCAGTAATGCCGTTCAGTTAACCACTGTCGTTCCCGCGCAGGCGGGAACCCAGTGACTTCAAAAGACGCTGGATTCCCGCCTACGCGGGAATGACGGTAGTGTTTGACACCTTAACTGAACGGCACAAGGCCAGGCTCAGTGCTTGGTGTCGCCCTTCATGATGCGGGCCTTCTCGCGCTGCCAGTCGCGCTGCTTTTCGGTCTCGCGCTTGTCGAACTGCTTCTTGCCCTTGGCCAGGCCGATCTCGCATTTCACGCGGCCGCGCGTGTAATGCAGGTTCAGCGGCACCAGGGTGTAGCCGCGCTGCTCGACCTTGCCGATCAGCTTCTTGATTTCATCGGCCTTGAGCAGCAGCTTGCGCGTGCGCACCGGATCGGGCTTGACGTGGGTGGAGGCGCTTTGCAGCGGGCTGATATGGGCGCCGATCAGGAACATCTCGGCGTCGCGCACGACCACGTAGCCTTCCTTGATCTGCACCCGCCCGGCGCGGATCGCCTTGACCTCCCAGCCTTCCAGCACGATCCCGGCCTCGTATCGTTCCTCGATGAAATAGTCGAAGAAGGCCTTCTTGTTATCTGCAATGGTCATGCGTGCGGGTAGGGTGCGGGTGGGTGGATTCTGGCCGGTTCGCTGCGGCGCCGCATGGCGGGATGCCGCGGGGCGCGCGTGTCGGCTAAAATCGGGATTCTAGCAAACCAGCCCCCGGCACAGGCGCATGCCTGCCGCGCAGCGCGCGCGGCATGGCCGCAAGCCAGATTTCCCCTTACATGGCAGACGTCCATAAATCCGTCCTGCTCGGTTACTCCGCCGCGCAGATGTACGACCTGGTCACCCGCGTGGAGGACTATCCCAAGTTCCTGCCATGGTGCGGCGGCGTGGAGGTGTTCGAGCAGACCGAGACCATGCTCGACGCCAAGATCCATATCCACTTCAAGGGCATCCAGCAGTTCTTCCATACGCGCAATACCCAGGAGCGTCCCACGCGTATCGACATGACCTTTGCCGACGGGCCGTTCAAGACGTTCAACGGGTCATGGCGCTTCACGCCGCTGCGCGAAGACGCCTGCAAGATCGAGTTCCACCTGCACTACGAGTTTTCCAGCCTGCTGCTGGAGAAGATCATCGGCCCGGTCTTCAGCATGATCGCCAATACCTTTGTCGATGCCTTCGTCAAGCGCGCCGAGGTGGTGTATGGCACCAGCTGAGCGCAGCGCCGGCACGGTGCATATCGCGGTCTGCTACGCGCGTCCGGACGCCGTGTTTATGAAGGACATCGACGTGCCGGCCGGCACCACGATTGCCGCGGCCATCGCCGGTTCCGGGCTGCAGCAGGCCTGCCCGGAGGTCGACCCGGCCACCATGCGCGTGGGTATTTTCGGCAAGCTCAAGACCCCGGAGACGGTGGTGCGCGACGGCGATCGCGTCGAGGTGTACCGGCCGCTGACGGCGGATCCGAAGCAGGCCCGCCGCAAGCGGGTCCAGAAACAGCGCGCCAGCGGCACGCGCGAGGGCCAGAAATGGCTGCGCGGCAATAGCTGAGCCGCGCCTCGCCGTCAACAAAAACGGGGCCTGGGCGGCCCCGTTTTTGTTGCCTCAGTTGCAGTGCTTCTCCAGGTTGGCGCTGGTCTTGAGGATTTCCGCCTGGCGCTGCTCGCCGCTCAGGTGCTGGAGCGAACCATCCGGGCCGGCGACCGCGGCGCGCATGCCTTGTTGCAGTCCGGTGGCGTAGTTGCGCAGCTGCGCGCAGCGCACCGCGCGCTCGGCCGCCTCGGTTTCCTTGCGGGCTTCTTCGGCGGCGGCTTTCAGGCTGGCTTCGCGGCGCTTCTGGAACGCTTCTTCGGGCGTTGGCGCGGAGACGGCGGGCTTGGCCGATGCCTTGGGCGGTGCCGGCGTGGCGGCGTCCGCGGCCTGGGCGGCCTGCACCGGCTGGAATTCGCCGGCATGGCGTCCGGGCGCGCGCAGGACTCTGGCCGCTGCCGTGGACGGCGGCACGTCGCTGTAGACCATGTGTCCGTTGGCATCGCGCCACTGCCAATAGGCACGGGCCGGCGCAGGCAGGGCCAAGAGGGCGGCAAGGGCAGCGGCAAGCAGGCACGGCGCGGACGATCGTGGCATGGCGGGACGTCTCAAAGTGGCTCTAGAGGCACGGGCCGCCGGCTGCATGCGTGGCGATGCCGCGGCAAGACCACCGCGGCGACAGCTCGGGCGCCCCGCCTGCAAGGCAATGCGTAGCGCCGGTTTGACCCTGGGAAATACGTTGTATTTTTAACTGGCGCGTGTGACCCCCACGCCATGGTTCGCTAGTCTACGCAGACTTGTCGGTGGCGTGCAAGCGCACCGACCAGGCCACGCCGACCATCAGCAACACGATCGCGGCGAGTTCGAGCGGGCGGGGCCAGCGCTGGTCGAAGACAAAGCCATAGGCGAGCGCGAACAGCGTTTCGAACACGATCATCTGGCCCGACAGCGTCAGCGGCAGGCGCCGGCTGGCGATATTCCACAGGTTGTTGCCGATCAGCGAAGCGCCCAGCGCCACCGCGGCATTGACCATCCAGAACCACTGCCAGTCGCGGCCGCTGTCGGCGGCGCTCAGGGTGTCGCCGGCGATGATCCAGCCGACCAGCGCCAGCACCGCGGACACCGCACCAGTCGACAGCCCGTACAGCGCCGACCATTCATTGCCGCTGTAATGCGGGTTGCGCTGCAGGTAGCGCGCGTTGTCTACCGCGTAGAGGGTCCAGCAGACCAGCGCGCCGGCAGCGCAGCCGACCCCGGCCAGCTTCTGCCACACCGGCCGCGCCACGGCGCCGGCCGCCGCCGCATGGGCGCTTTGGCCGCCGCCGAACAGGTCGATATTGATGCAGGCAATGCCCGCGGCCACCACCAGCAGCGGCCACAACAGCCGCGACAGCGGCACCGCGCCGTGGTCGCGCCGGCCCATGATGGTGACCGAGATCGGCAGGATGCCGATGATCAGCGAGGTCGGGCCGACCCCGGCCAGCTGCACGCCGAAGGCCAGCAGCACGTAGTAGAGCAGGTTGCCGGTAAAGGCCTGGCGCAGCAGCGCCACGCAGTCGGCGCGGGTCAGCTTGCGGGCGATGCGCCGCATCAGCGGCAGCGCGGCCACGCACGCCACCAGCCCGTAGGCCAGGTAGCGGCCAATGGCGAGTTCCCAAGGCGAAAACGCGGGCAGAAGCTTGGGGGCGATGAACACCATGCCCCAGAACGCGCCAGCCAGCAGCCCGCACAATACGCCGATTCCCATACTTCGCCGTGCCCGGATAAAAAGACATCGAGCATAGCAGACGGCACCCGGGAACGGCGCTTGCCGGGCATCAGCAAATCGCGCATTCCTGTATAATTCGGTTTTGCGCCTAGAGGAATTGCTATGCGTCTTGTCCAGAAAGCACTCACATTCGATGACGTGCTGCTCGTCCCGGCCTATTCGGCCGTCCTTCCCCGGGATGTTTCCCTCCGCACCAGCCTGACCCGCTCCATTGAACTGAACATCCCGCTGGTATCCGCGGCGATGGACACAGTGACCGAGGCGCGCCTGGCGATCTCCATGGCGCAGGCCGGCGGTATCGGCATCGTCCACAAGAACCTGAAGCCCGCCGACCAGGCCCGCGAAGTCGCGCGCGTCAAGCGCTACGAGTCGGGGGTGCTGCGTGATCCGATCACCATTTCGCCGGACATGAAAATCCGCGATGTGATTGCGCTGTCGCAGCAGCACGGCATTTCCGGCTTCCCGGTGGTCGAGGGCAAGGCCGTGGTCGGCATCATCACCAATCGCGACCTGCGCTTCGAGGAAGAGCTCGACGCCCCGGTGCGCGCCAAGATGACGCCGCGCGAGAAGCTGGTGACCGTGGCCGAGGGCGCGCCGCTGGAAGAAGCCAAGCGGCTGATGAACCGCCACCGCCTCGAGCGCGTGGTGGTGGTCAACCAGGCCTTCGAGCTGCGCGGCCTGATCACGGTGAAGGACATCCAGAAGGCGGTGGACAACCCGCTCGCCAGCAAGGACGACCACGGCCAGCTGCGCGTCGGCGCCGCGGTCGGCGTGGGCCCGGACAACGACGAGCGCGTCGAGCTGCTGGTCAAGGCCGGCGTCGATGTGATTGTGGTGGATACGGCGCACGGCCACAGCCAGGGCGTGCTGGACCGCGTGCGCTGGGTCAAGCAGAACTTTCCGCAAGTGCAGGTGGTTGGCGGCAATATCGCCACCGGCGACGCCGCGCGCGCGCTGGTCGAGCATGGCGCCGACGGCGTCAAGGTCGGCATCGGCCCGGGCTCGATCTGCACCACGCGTATCGTTGCCGGCGTCGGCGTGCCGCAGATCACCGCGGTCTCCAACGTGGCCGAAGCGCTCAAGGGCACCGGCGTGCCGCTGATCGCCGACGGCGGCGTGCGCTACTCCGGCGATGTGGCCAAGGCCCTCGCGGCCGGCGCCCACACCGTGATGATGGGCGGCATGTTCTCGGGCACCGAGGAAGCGCCGGGCGAGACCTTCCTGTTCCAGGGCCGCTCGTTCAAGAGCTACCGCGGCATGGGTTCGGTGGGCGCGATGAAGGACGGTGCGGCCGACCGCTACTTCCAGGAAGACAACACCGCCAACGTCGACAAGCTGGTGCCCGAAGGCATCGAAGGGCGCGTGCCGTACAAGGGCTCGGTGATGGCGATCATCCACCAGCTGACCGGCGGCGTGCGGGCCTCGATGGGCTATTGCGGCAGCAAGTCGATTGCCGACTGGCACGAGAGCGCTCAGTTCGTCCAGATCACGGCAGCCGGCATGCGTGAATCGCACGTGCACGACGTGCAGATCACCAAGGAAGCGCCGAACTACCATATCGACTGATGCCCCCAGGGCCGCGCCCCGTCCCTGCAGGCGGTGCGCGGCCGCGGCATCGGGGCGCAGGCACGCCGTCGCGTGCCCGCGCCCGACCCGCCATCCCATCCGAACCTGGCCGCGCGCCATGCAGGCGTTGTCCTGATGCCCGCCGCACCACCGGCCGGGGCCAAGACGAGGAGCGCCAATGAAGGTGTTGCTGCGAGCCGTGCTGTTTTTCGATGCCCTGGTGGACCTGCTGCTGGGCATCCTGCTGCTGATGTCCCCGTTCACCACGCTGTATGCGGCGCTGCAGTTGCCGCAGCCGCAGCCTGCGCTGTTCGGGCAGTTGCTGGGCGTGGCGCTGGTGGGACTGTCGGTGCTGCTGTGGCAGGCCGCCTTCAATGGCCAGCTGACGGTGCCGGTGGCGCGCACGGCCGGCTACGTGAACCTCGCCAGCGCGGTACTGATCATCGCCTGGATGGTGTTCCTGGAGCTGCCGCTGGAAGGCGCCGGCAAGCTCTGGCTGCCGACCATGGCGGTGGTGCTGCTGTTCTTTGCCGTGGTGCAGATCCCGGCGGCCAAGCGCGTGCGCGTGCGCGAACAGCAACGGAAAATGGAACGCGCGCTGCAGGAACAGGAAAGCAGGAAGGAACCCGGCGTTGCCCCCGCGGCGCGCCCCACGAATACCCCAGAATACCGGCGCGAGCCGGTCATCACGCCGCCGCCGGGCTATGGCCCCGGCACGGAAGTCGTGACCGAGCCCATCCCGGAAGACACGCCATCGGCCCATCATGCACGACAAAATCCTCATTCTTGATTTCGGCTCGCAGGTCACGCAGCTGATCGCCCGCCGCGTCCGCGAGGCGCACGTCTATTGCGAAATCCATCCGAACGACGTCAGCGACGCGTTCGTGCGCGAATTCGCCCCCAAGGCGATCATCCTGTCCGGCAGCCATGCCAGCACCTATGAAGACCACCAGCTGCGCGCGCCGCAGGCGGTGTGGGACCTGGGCGTGCCGGTGCTGGGCATCTGCTACGGCATGCAGACCATGGCGGTGCAGCTGGGCGGCAAGGTCGAGTGGAGCGACCATCGTGAATTCGGCTACGCCGAGATGCGCGCCCACGGCCATACCGAGCTGCTCAAGGACATCGAGGACTTCCGCACCCCGGAAGGCCACGGCATGCTCAAGGTGTGGATGAGCCACGGCGACAAGGTCACCGGCCTGCCGCCCGGCTTCAAGCTGATGGCATCGACGCCGAGCTGCCCGATCGCCGGCATGGCCGACGAGACGCGCCACTACTACGCCGTGCAGTTCCACCCCGAGGTCACGCACACGGTCAAGGGGCGCCAGATGCTGGAGCGCTTCGTGCTGCAGATCGCCGGCTGCAAGGCCGACTGGATCATGCGCGACCATATCGAGGAAGCGGTGGCCCGCATCCGCGAGCAGGTCGGCGATGAAGAAGTCATCCTGGGCCTGTCCGGCGGCGTCGATTCTTCCGTGGCCGCGGCGCTGATCCATCGCGCCATCGGCGACCAGCTGACCTGCGTGTTCGTCGACCACGGCCTGCTGCGCCAGGACGAAGGCAAGCTGGTGATGGAAATGTTCGTCGGCCGCCTGCACGCCAAGGTGGTCCATGTCGACGCCTCGGAACAGTTCCTGGGCCACCTCGCCGGCGTCACCGACCCCGAGCAGAAGCGCAAGATCATCGGCCGCGAGTTCGTCGAGGTATTCCAGGCCGAGGCCAAGAAGCTGACCAACGCCAAGTGGCTGGCGCAGGGCACCATCTACCCGGATGTGGTGGAGTCGGGCGGCACCAAGACCAAGAAGGCCACCACCATCAAGAGCCACCACAACGTCGGTGGCCTGCCCGAGACGCTGGGCCTGAAACTGCTGGAGCCGTTGCGCGACCTGTTCAAGGACGAAGTCCGCGAGCTCGGCGTGGCCCTGGGCCTGCCGCCTGAAATGGTCTACCGCCACCCGTTCCCGGGCCCGGGCCTGGGCGTGCGCATCCTCGGCGAAGTCAAGCGCGACTACGCCGACCTGCTGCGCCGCGCCGATGCCATCTTCATCGAAGAACTGCGCAAGACCATCGCCACCGAACAGGACGCCGCCGCGGGCCTGTGCGAGCCCGACCACGTCGGCAAGACCTGGTACGACCTGACCAGCCAGGCCTTCGCCGTGTTCCTGCCGGTCAAGTCCGTCGGCGTGATGGGCGACGGCCGCACCTACGACTACGTCGTCGCGCTGCGCGCGGTGCAGACCACCGACTTCATGACCGCGCACTGGGCGCACCTGCCGTATGCGCTGCTGGGCCGCTGCTCGAACCGGATCATCAACGAAGTGCGGGGGTTGAACCGGGTTGTGTATGACGTGTCGGGGAAGCCGCCGGCGACGATTGAGTGGGAGTGAAATCAGGTCCTTCGGGGACTATCGCGAGCTATCGAAAAGTCGTCGTGGCACTTTGATTTATAAAGAAATACGTCGCGACGACTATCGGTGGCTATCGCCAGCCCGCAGAACAGATTGGCGGTGTAACTGGCAGTAAGAACCGATGGCCGGATTGAGACCGTCCCGTTCACTACCCAGACCAAAGCCGTCCCAGCCCCTACGACTTGTGGGCGTCGGCCGAGAGGGTGGCGCTGATTCGCGAAGCACAGGTGTTTCGGCTGCGCTGCGCGCGGCCTTCGTCGTCAACCGGAGTGTCAGCACCACCGTAGTCGGCCGCGAGGCACGCAGCGCGCTCGCCGAGCAACCGCTACCGGCGCTGCGCTCGGAAGTACATCAACGCATCGTATTCGCCGACAGCGCCGCCGTGCGCGAGATCGCCGCGCTCACCGACGAGCTGCTGCCGTGGTTGACATGGGCCAACGCAACGGCAAGCGCGTGGGCATCGGCGCGCGTCCCCCGGCGAACCCGCACGCCGAGGAGTGGATTCGCCAGGGCGACGCCGACGGCATCCGGAAAGGCGGTTTCTACACCGCGCGACTGGCCCTCGACATTACGCCCGTCATGCGAGTGCGCATCAAGGTCGGCGCTTTAAGCGCGGCGTGACCGTGGCCGAACTGCTGCGCGCCCTGTTGGAACGAGAGTTCCCGTAGAACCGCCATGAACGCACAACCTTTGGCGGCTACAGTTATACCCGAGCGCGATGGCGCGGGCCGCGATGGCGAACCGGGCCGCACCTGCGGGCCGCAGACCGATGAAGCCGACCTCGACGCCTTCAACGAACTGGCCACCGACGACCGTCATCACTTCCGCTTCATCGTTTCCCCCGAAGACGGCACGGAGCTGGACGTCTTGCGCACCTAAAAGCGGCATCTAGTGAGCCGCGCCGATCATCACTTGGCAATCGAACAGGGCCAGGTCAAGCCCGGACGCGATCCGCAGGACGTCATCGCCGCGCATCTCGGCCGACTGGGAGCCCTGTGCCGGGCTGGCTTCGTGGAGCGTGTGGCCGACGGGCTATGGAAGGTGCCGGACGACCTCGCCGAGAGTGGCCACCAGTACGACGCGCAACGGCTGGGCGGGGTGGCGGTGGAGCTGAAATCGCATCTGTCGATAGAGCGGCCGCAGCGTCATGCTCGCGAGCAGGCACTACGTAATGCTCGATGACGGCATGGGCTTCTCGCTGGTGCCGTGGAAGCCGGTGATCGAGCAGCGGTTGGGGCAGCAGATTGCTGCGACTGTGCGTAATGGAAGCGTGTCCTGGGAGACTGGCTGGCAACGCGGCTTTCGATCGGATAAGACGGGTGAGAGGTCATGCCTGACGCTCACCCAGCCATTTCGAGAATCCCCGATTGTTTCCATCGTCCTCCATTGCGGCGTAGTACACCAGTCGCAAGTGCCGATCCTGGTCAATCGTCAGCTTCGTGTACTCAAAGGCCACCGGACCGAGTCCTTCAAGATTGAGTCGCCGCCACCCGTGGTCAGAACCATGAACATCCTGTTCTTGCCACCACTCTCGAAATTCCGGGGAGAGCCTCTCGAGTTCCTTGATCAATGCGCAGATGTCTGGTTCCTGCGTCGCCTTGACGAAATCTCGGCGGAAGTGGGAGAGCATCTGTAGTGCTTGGTCAGTCCATGGATCGAACAGTGTCCGAGTCGGTCCATCGGCGAACAACATCCAAATCAGGTTTCGACGCTCTGGTGGGTACGTCGAGAAATGGAAGACGTGATCAGCTACAGAGTTCCAAGCCAATACGTCCCAGCGAAGGTTGATCACGTAAGCAGGGCGCGACTCGAGATCGGCCATCAATCTATGGATCACCTGTGGAACGACGCACCAAGTCTTGCCAGGTTCGGCCGGCGGACGTTGCTGAGTAAGCAAGTACAGGTAACGTCGCTCGGCTGCGTCTAGCTTGAGGACGCGTGACAGGTTGTCCAGGAAGGTGGCAGACACGCTGATGTCGCGACCCTGTTCCAACCACGTGTACCAGGTCAGCCCCACCCCAGCCAACGCTGCCACTTCCTCCCGCCGCAAGCCTGGAATGCGCCGGCGCTGGCCCGATGGCAGCCCGACGTCTGACGGCAATACGCGTTCACGACGACTTCGCAGGAACTCGGACAGCTCCTTCCGAGTGCGTTCCATATTGCGAATGATATTCATCCAATTACTATAAGTAATAGTATAAACAGTTAAATTGTAATAGGGAAAAATCGCGCCCACAATTCTTTCGGGATGCTGTTCTGGTTCGTAGACAGCCTGCGGAGGCGTCCGCCGGATCGCCTTGGAGATGTATCGGACGGAGGGAGGGACAGGCATGTACCAGCACCTGTTGAATGAGAAGCTCAGTGGATTGAAGGCGGCCGGGCAATACCGAACCTTCGTGACGCTTAACCGGATTTGCGGCCGGTATCCGCTGGCGCGTCTTGAAGGAAACGAAGAGCGATTGGTCGTCGTTTGGTGCAGCAATGACTACCTCGGGATGTCACAACACCCTGCCGTGCGAAAGGCCATGCACGAAGCGATCGACGCCTACGGTGCGGGTTCGGGTGGCTCCCGCAACATCGGCGGCACCCATGGCCTCTATGCCCAGTTGGAACGGAGCTTGGCTGAATGGCATGCCAAGGAGGCAGCGCTGGTCTTTCCAACCGGTTTCAGCTCTAACGAAGCGACGCTGCGATGCCTACTGCGGGAGATCCCAGACTGTGTGGTGATCAGCGATGAAAAGAACCACGCATCCATCATTGATGGCATCCGCGCGAGTTCCGCGAACCGCAAAGTGTTTCGCCATAACGATCTGGGCCATTTGGAAGCGCTGCTCGCCGAGTACCCGCGCGAGACGCCGAAGATCGTAGTGTTTGAATCGGTGTACTCCATGGATGGCGACGTTGCCCCTATCAGCGAAATCGTAGAACTGGCCCGACGGTACAACGCACTGACCTATCTGGATGAAGTGCATGCCGTGGGGATGTACGGCCCGCGCGGGGCCGGCTTGGCTGCTCACAACGGCGTCGCCGGTCAGGTGGATGTCATCCAAGGGACGATGGCAAAGGCGATAGGTGTGATAGGTGGATACATCGCTGGCGCGCGGTGGCTGGTCGATGCAATCCGTTCGTTTGCAACGGGCTTCATCTTCACGACGTCTCTGCCGCCGGTCATTGTGGCAGGCTGCTTGGCCAGCATCGAGCACTTGAAAGCGCAGTCATACGAGCGCGAGAGGTTGCACACCCAAACCCGGCGCCTGCGAAAAACGCTGGATGCGCTGAACATACCAGTAATGCCGTGCTCCACCACGCATGTGCTGCCGGTGCTGATCGGGAACGCCGATAAATGCAGGGCTGCGGCTGAGCGGCTGTTGCATGTTCATGGGATCTACCTTCAACCGATCAATTTCCCTTCGGTACCCATAGGCACTGAACGCTTCCGGGTCAACGCCACGCCGAACCACAGCGATGCGCAGATCGACCAGCTTGCCGAGGCACTGCGCGAGGTGTTCGCGCATTTCGAAATCCCCTTGAAGACGCCCGGAACTGCTGCCGCTATGCAGGAGGTGTCGTGACATGCCGAAGACCTCCTGGACGATTCGCACGGCTGCGCTTCCGGATATCGACGCATTGGTATCGCTGCGCGCCCATTTGCTTGATGGCGCATCCGCGGAGAGCTATGCGAGCCGCACGCCTGAAGAAAGCCGACGCTGGAAGGCCGCCTATCGACAGTGGCTGATCCAGGTTCTGGTGGGCGACGAACGGACCCGGGTCGTCGTCGGTGAACAAGGGGGTGAAGTTTTGGCCTGCGCCACCGGCCTCATCGACCTGCGCCCACCCGCACCGGATTGCCTAAACGGCTGGTGCGGCTGGGTCCAGTCGGTGGTGGTGGCGCCAGTGTGCAGGCGCCAGGGTATCGCCGAACGGTTGATGCGCGAGTTGATGCAGTGGTTCGCCGGGCGCGGCGTCGCCAAGGTGCTGCTGGAGACGACCCCGGCAGCTCAGGCGCTGTACCGCAGACTGGGTTTCGTGCTTAGCCAGGAAGACCTGCTGATCTTTGCGGGAGATCGGTCATGAAGCTACTGATCGTTGGCCTGGGCTACGCCGGCCAACGCTACCGGCGTGCTTTTCGCTATCTCGCCGGCAAACTGAACCTACCGCTCGATATGGCCTATGTGGGGCGACATGAACGGAACAGCGAAACACTGCCGTACTATCCTGACGTTTCCCGGGCGCTGGCTGAGTTCCATCCCGATGTGGTGGTGGTCAGCGTCAACGACCACGGGCACGTGGGCATCCTGCGAGACCTGGCCGGGTTCGAGGGCTTCGTGCTCTGCGAGAAGCCTCTAGCGACGCCGTACGACGATTGGCCGAGTGCCTGCGCCGGCCTGGCTCACGCCCAAGGGTTTGCGCTGGATCTCGTGGAACGCTATTCGGAAGCCACGCAGCGCCTGAAGGATCAGGTGGTCCAGCAGGAGTGGTCGCTGATCCGTGCCAGTTTTCATTGGGGCAAGAACAGACTGAACGACTACCGACCCACCTGCGGCGTAAGCAGTGAGGTCATTCATGCCCTGGACCTGGTGCGGTGGATCGGCGCACCGGATGAAACGTTGCGCGTACGCCAGGCGATCGGCATTGGCTCGGATTTTTCCCTCTCTGGCCCGGACGTGCCGGACACGGTGATGCTCACCGCCACTCTGGGCGAGGCGGTGGTGGCCGGCTACAGCAGTTTCGTCAACATCCAGCGGCAACGCACGCTGGACTTCTCTTTTGCCGACGCAGCAGGCCAGATTTTTCATGCGCGGCTGGTCTACGACACCCCGGCTTGGGATCGCGACGAATTGCGCGTCTGGACGCGCGACGGCGACGGGCGGGAGGTGCTAATGGATGAGTACCACACATCTCCGGGAGAAGCCGGTCTGGAGACACTGCTCAAGTTGTCGCGACTGTGCGAAGACGTCCTGCACGTGACAGCGCTGGATTCGCCGCCACGACAGCCCTTTGCCGGCCTCGATGACTCGATTGGCTTGCAGCGCCTGCTCGACGGCATCGGCCAGCAGCTGGGTACGCCGCCGTTGGGCCGCTACGTGCGCGGCGCAGCGCGCCAGCTCATCCCCGCGAGCGCGGATCTCGAAAGTCTCGGCTGAGGCCGATCAATGATTGGAAGGACTGACCATGTGTGGAATGACTGGCTGGCTTTCATTCAGCCGTGACGTGCGGGCACACACCAACAGCCTGCAGCGCATGACCGATACCCTGGCCCCGCGAGGCCCCGATGCGCAGGGCCAGTGGGTCGACGGCCCGATCGGTTTGGGCCACCGGCGCTTGTCGATCATCGACCTGGAAGGCGGCCGTCAGCCGATGGTGGTCGATCATGACGGCCAGCGCGCCGCTGCGGTCATCAGCTACACAGGTGAGGTCTATAACTTCCGGGAACTGCGCCGCGACCTGCAGACATGTGGCCACGGTTTCGAGACGCAAAGCGACACAGAGGTGGTGCTGCGTGCCTACCTGCAATGGGGAGCGGCTTTCGTCGAGCGGCTCAATGGCATGTATGCCTTCGGCATCTGGGATCGTGCGAAGCAACAACTTCTGCTGGTGCGCGACCGTATGGGCGTGAAGCCGCTCTACTACTTCCAGACCGATGACGGCGTGTTGTTTGGCTCCGAACCCAAGGCGTTGCTCGCCCATCCGCTGGTACGTCCCAAGGTGACGGTCGATGGATTGCGCGAGATTCTGGAAATGGTCAAGACGCCGGGCCAGGCCATCTTCGCCGGCATGCGCGAGGTATTGCCGGGCGAGATGATCACGGTAGATCGTGCGGGCCTGTCGTGCCACCGCTATTGGACGCTGGAGGCCCGAGAGCACAGTGACATGCTGGAGCAGACCATCCGCCACACCCGCGATCTGCTGGAGGACATCGTCGAGCGGCAGGTCGTCGCCGACGTGCCACTGTGCAGCCTGCTGTCCGGAGGGCTGGATTCTTCGATTATCACGGCCCTGGCGTCCAGGAAGCTGCTGGCCATGGGCAAGGGCAACATCCGGTCGTTCTCGGTGGACTTCGCGGATCATGGCGGCGGCTTCACCGGTGACGCGGTACGCGGCACCCCCGATGCGCCATTCGTGCGCGACCTGGTGCAGCGCATCGGCTCAACCCATGGCGAGATCGTGCTGGACAGCCACGAACTGGCCGATCCGGCGCTACGCGCCAAGGTCGTCCGGGCGCTGGACTTACCACCGGCGTTCTGGGGCGACATGTGGCCTTCGCTATACCGGCTGTTCCAGGAAATCCGTCGACATTCGACCGTGGCCCTGTCCGGTGAATCGGCCGACGAGGTGTTCGGCGGCTACCGCTGGTTCCATGACCCTGCCGCAATCGCCGCCGAAACCTATCCGTGGCTCACCTCGGTTACCGGCAAGTATTTCGACGGCAAGACCTTGTTCGCCCAAGACCTGCTCGATCGGCTGCAGATGGACGACTTCCTGCGCGATAGCTACCGTCAGGCATTGGCTGAAACTCCGGTGCTGCCCGGAGACGATGAAACCAATCGGCGCATGCGGCAGATGAGCTACCTGAATCTGACGCGCTTCTTGCAGACCCTGCTTGACCGCAAGGATCGCATGAGCATGGCGGTCGGCCTGGAGGTACGTGTGCCGTTCTGCGATCACCGCCTGGTCGAGTACGCCTTCAACATCCCCTGGGAGATGAAGGTCTTCGATGGTCGAGAGAAGAGCATCCTGCGTGCCGCCACGCGCGATCTGCTGCCCGACAGCATCGCCGAGCGGGTCAAGAGCCCGTATCCCTCGACTCAGGACCCCGCCTACGAGCGCGGCTTGCGTGAATCTCTGGCAGCCATCTTGGCAGACCCCGGTGCGCCCGTGCGGCCGCTGCTCGATCCGCAACGTGTCGCCCACACCCTGGCTAAGCCACTCGGCGACCTGTCGCCAATGTACGACCGCATGGGCATGGAGTTGGCAATTGGCCTGAATACCTGGCTTGCCGACTATCAGGTTGAACTTGCCGTCTGACACCGCCGTAGACGGCGCACAGCTGTGTGCGCCGTCCACGCTTTTTATCCCCTTGGGAGCCCCGCCGTGTCCCGTCACACGCAATCTCCGGTCTATCTCGTTGCTCTCGGTGCTTTCGCTCTGGGCATGGCGTCCTACGTAACCGCAGGCCTGATCCCCATGATCGAAAAGGCCTTCGTCGTGCCGGTCGCGCTCGCGGCGCAACTGGTGACCGCCTTCACCCTGGCCTATGGCCTGGGCTCGCCCTTGTTCGTCGCGATACTGCCTGCCCATCGACAACGCGGCGGCCTGCTGTTTGCGCTCGGCTTGTTCGTGCTCGCCAATGCTGCCAGCGCCTTGGCGACCGACTTCACCGCGCTGCTGGTTTTCCGCGCAATGGCAGGCATCGGTGCCGGTGTCTATTTGGCCACGGGCATTGCTGCTTCGGCGGCGTTGTCGCCGCCACAACAGCGCGGCAAAGCGATCGCGGTGATCATGGGTGGCATGGCCAGTGGCACCGTCCTGGGGGTGCCGCTGAGTCTGCTGCTGGCTCAGCGTCTTGGCTGGGCGTCTGCGCTGTGGCTGGTGTCCGCGCTGGGGAGCCTTGCTCTGGTCGGCCTGGCGCTCCGACTGCCAGCCCTTCCGGCGGCGACGGTGACCCCGCTGAAGGCCAAGCTGGCCTTGCTGGGCGACGGTCGGGTAGTCGTCATTCTGCTGGTGTCGTTGTTGGCGGCTATTGCCAGCCTGGGCATGTACACCTTCATCGCGCCGTTGCTGTCGGCTACAGATCAGGGCTTAACCCGAACGGTGACGCCCTACCTATGGGTGTGGGGCGTCGGTGGTGTGCTTGGAAGCTTCCTGATCGGCCCTCTGGTAGATCGATTCAAGGGCCCGGTGCTGACTCTTTGGATTATGGCGATCCTGGCGGTATCTCTGTTCCTGCTGCCCGTCACTGCATCCCTGGGCGCTTGGTTGGTGATGCTGCCGATTGCTGCATGGGGGGCCGTAGGGTGGGCGTTACAGGTTCCACAAAACAATGAGCTGATCAAAGCCCGCGAACACCAAGGGGATGGAAATCTCGCCGTGGCTCTCAATGAATCAGCGTTGTACCTGGGTAGTGCAATCGGCGCGGCGCTGGGTGGCGTACTTCTGCTCCAACAATGGTCGGCGGTGGCGTTATCAAGCAGCGCAGGTGTGGTGGCTGTGCTTGGCGTCCTGGTGCAATGGTTGAACCTGCGTCGGATTCCAGGGCGATGCCCCGTCCCTTTATCTCGCCCCGATAACGGGTGACCATGACGAGTGCGCGCTTGATGGACCAGTAGCCAACGGTGCCGCCATTCGTCGCGAGTGCCCCCAACTCAACCCGACCACCCCAGACTCCCTACCCCAATCACCACCCCCAGCGCAATCCGATACCACGCAAACACCCGCAACGAATGCCGCGCCACCAGCCGCACCAGCGCGTTGACGACAACGAGCGCGGAGAGGAAGGCGGCGGTGAAGCCGGCGAGGATCGACCAGACATCCTGCAGGCTGAGCAGATGGTAGTGCCGCATGGCGTCGTAGGTGGCGGCGCTGAGCATGGTGGGGATGGCGAGGAAGAAGGAGAACTCGGTCGCGGCCTGGCGCGATACGCCTGACAGCATGCCGCCGACGATGGTGGCGCCGGAGCGGGACGTGCCGGGGATCATCGCCACGCACTGCGCGAAGCCGATGCCGATGGCCTGTTTCCAGCCGAAGTCTTCGATGGCGTGGATGCGCGGCACGGCGCTGCGGCGCTCGACCCAGAGGATGACCAGCCCGCCCGCGATCAGTGCGGCGGCAACCACGGCCGGATCGAAGAGGTGGTGCTTGATGGGGCCGATCAGCAGTGCGCCGATGACCGCGGCGGGCAGGAAGGCGACCAGCACCGCGGTGGCGAAGCGCAGCGCGTCGGGGTCGCGCCGCGCCACGCCTTCGCACAGGTCCGTGATCTTGGCACGGTACAGCCAGCACACGGCGAGGATCGCACCCAGCTGGATCACCACGTCGAACACGCGCGCCTCGTGGGACGTAAAGTCGATCCAGTCGCCGACCAGGATCAGGTGCCCGGTGCTCGAAATGGGCAGGAATTCGGTCAGGCCCTCGAGCAGGCCGAGGAAGAATGCCTTGCCCAGGTGGATCCAGTCGATCATGAGGCGGTTGCCTTGTGGTTGCTGTGCGATGCGTAGGGGGTGTGGAGCAGCAGGCCGTCAGGCCGCCAGGCTGTGCAGCAGCTGCGGCTCGCGCTGCTCCAGGTAGCTGCGGAACTGCGCGCCGGTTTCCTGGTGCTTGAGCGCGTACTCGACGGTCGCCTTCAGGTAGCCCAGCTTGCTGCCGCAGTCATAGCGCGTGCCGTGGTAGCGATAGGCCAGCACCTGTTCCTGGCTCAGCAGCGACTGGATCGCATCGGTCAGCTGGAACTCGCCGCCGGCGCCGGGCTTCAGTGCGCGCAGGTGGTCGAAGATGCGCGGCGTCAGGATGTAGCGGCCGACCACCCCCAGGTTGGACGGGGCCTCTTCCGGCGCGGGCTTCTCGACGATGCCCGAGACCTTGATCACGCCTTCGCCCCACTCGCGGCCCTCGACCACGCCGTATGAGCGGCTCTGCTCCGGCGAGATCTCTTCGACGCCCAGCACCGAGCAGTTGTAGTGGTCGTAGGCATCGACCATCTGCTTCATCACCGGCGGCTGGCCGTCGATCAGGTCGTCGGCCAGCATCACCGCGAAGGGCGCGTCGCCCACCAGCTTGGCCGCGCACAGCACCGCGTGACCGAGGCCCAGCGCTTCGGACTGGCGCACGTAGAAGCATTCGACATTGGCCGGCTTGATCGAGCGCACCACGTCCAGCAGCGCGCGCTTGTTCTTGGCTTCGAGCTCGACTTCCAGTTCGAAGGCCTTGTCGAAATGGTCCTCGATGGCTCGCTTGGAGCGGCCGGTGACGAAGATCATCTCAGTGATGCCGGCGGCCATGGCTTCTTCGACGGCGTACTGGATCAGCGGCTTGTCGACCACCGGCAGCATTTCCTTGGGGCTGGCCTTGGTGGCCGGCAGGAAGCGGGTGCCCAGGCCTGCGACCGGGAAGACGGCCTTGCTAACGCGACTTGTCATTTCAGTGGTTCCCTTCAAAGGTTCGGCAACGCGCGGGGCGATTGCTGCGGCGACGTCGGCTGCGTCCGCCGGCAAAGAAAGAGGGTGTAGGCGCAACAGGGAATCAATCGCCTACACCCTTAAGTCGGCACGGGGTGCCACCCGCGATTGTGCTGCGTCGCACCACCCGCGGTACCCCTCACGCGTTGGGACGGAATTCGCTTCCACTCCGATGGGGGGATCGGAAACTTGGTAAAAACGCTGGCCGCGCCTTGAAGATGTAGTCCCGCGAGCCATAAACTTCGCCGGTCATTTACGGATGACGCAGTGCAGAAAAGAGCGCGCTCAGCGCGCCGGGCACGACCAGTCAACACCGCCAGGTTCAGTTCCGCAGCCGTGCCAACAAGCGGACAGGCGCCCCCGGCGCCATGCCGGACCAGCGGAGTCACCGCTGTGCATGACGACAGGGTGGCGGCGGGCATGCGGGTCTTCTTGCAAACAAGGGAATCATCGAGAGTGCTAAAGCTTTCAAGCAGCTTGAGGTTTGGCAGGGCCGTCATGTGCCTGGGGATCGTTCCGTTGCTGGCATCGTGCGCGCTGGCGCCGGGCATGCGCTTCGACCCGCAGCGCCCGCTGGATCCTGAGGACCCGCAGTCGGTGCCTAAAGTCACGCAGATCACGCCGGCGCTGGTGCGTACGCTGAAGGCCGCCACGCCGCCCGCGAACGCCGGCGTGGAAGCGTTGTTCGGCGAGCCCGGGCCCTATACCGTGGGGGTTGGCGACATTCTCTCGATCGTGGTGTGGGATCACCCGGAGCTGGTGTTCCCGACGCAGACCTACTCGATCGGCGCTGCCTACGAAATCCCCAGCTACAGCGGCGCGGCCAACATTCCGGGCTACGTGGTCAGTCCGGCGGGGACCATCCAGTTTCCGTACGCCGGCGTGCTCAAGGTGCTCGGCCAGACGCCGGACCAGATCCGCGGGCAGCTCAGCACGCAGCTCAAGCCGGTGGTCACGATGCCGCAGGTCACGGTGCGCGTGCTGGCCTTTCGCAGCAAGCGGGTCTACCTCGACGGCGAAGTGAAGACGCCAGGCCCGCAGAATATCGACGACGTGCCGATGACGCTGGTCGAGGCGCTCAACCGTGCCGGCGGCATCAACGTGCTGACCGGCGACAACAGCCGCATCCGCATCTCGCGCGAGGGCAAGACCTATTACGTCAGCCTGCCGGCGCTGCTGCAGCAAGGCATCGACCCGGCGCGCATCCTGCTGCGCAACGGCGACATCGTGCGCGTGGAGCAGCGCGAGGACAGCAAGGTCTTCGTGACCGGCGAAGTCGTCAAGCCGACGCCGGTGATGCCGCGCAACGGCCGGCTCACGCTCAGCGAAGCGATCGGTGAAGCCGGCGGCCTGAATCCCAATTCGGCCAACGCCAAGGAGCTCTACGTGATCCGCAAGGCCGCCGACGGGCAGGCCGAGGTGTTCCACCTCGACGGCAAGTCGCCGGTCGCCTTTGCCCTGGCCGAGGCCTTCGAGCTGAAGCCGCGCGACGTGGTCTATGTCGATGCCGCGGGCGTGGTGCGCTGGAGCCGCGTGATCAACCAGCTGGTGCCCAGCGGCAACTTCTTCACGTCCACGGCGAACGCAGTCAAATGATCAAGACCGTACTCGTGGTCTGCATCGGCAATATCTGCCGCAGCCCGATGGCACAGGGCCTGCTCAGGCAGGCGCTGCCCGAGGGCGAGGTGGTCTCCGCCGGCCTGGGCGCGCTGTCCGGGCACGCCGCGGATCCGCATGCGGTGGACCTGATGAGCCGCCAGGGCGTGGATATTTCCGGGCACCGGGCGCAGCAACTCAATCACGTGCTGGTACGGCGCGCCGACCTGATACTGGTGATGGACGGCGCGCAGCGGCAGGAGATCCAGCGCCTGCACCCGGCGACCACCGGAAGGGTATTCCGCCTGGGCGAGCTGGAAAAGTTCGATGTGCCCGATCCCTACCGCCAGCCCCGAGCGGCATTCGAGAGCGCGCTGCAGCTGATCCAGCGCGGCGTGCAGTCCTGGGTGCCCCGCATCCGGGCCCTGGGTTAAACCGATACTGTCCTGCCTGCCATGAACCAGTCCACTTATCTTCCCGTCGCGGCGCCGGCCCAGTCGGACGAGATTGCCGCCGTCCGCTACCTCGACGTGCTGGTGGCAAACCGCTGGCTGATCGCGGCGATTGCGTTTGCCATCCTGGCGCTCGGCGTTGCCTACGCGTTCCTGTCGCGCCCGGTCTACGAGGCCAACATCCTGGTGCAGGTCGAGGACAGCCAGAACAGCCCGAACGGGCTGCTGGGCGATGTCTCGTCGCTGTTCGACGTCAAGACCCAGGCGACCGCGGAAATCGAGATCCTGCGCTCGCGCATGGTGGTCGGCAAGGCGGTCGACAACCTGCGGCTCTATATCGATGCCAAGCCCAAGTATTTCCCGCTGGTCGGGCCCTGGATCGCCAGCCAGTCGAAGGGCTTGTCCGACCCCGGCCTGTTCGGCATGGGCGGATATGCTTGGGGCGCGGAGTCGATCGAGGTGCCGACCTTCGACGTGCCCGAGGCGCTGCAAGGCGAGAGCTTCCTGCTGGTGAGCCTGGGCGATGGCCGCTACCGGCTCGAGCAGGGCAGCCTGGACCAGCCCATCGTCGGCCGCGTCGGCGAAGCGGTCCAGGTTCACCATGCGGTCGGCGAGGTCCGGCTGTTGGTGACGGCACTGAAGGCCAAGCCCGGCATTGCCTTCAACCTGGTGCGCCAGTCGCGCCTGAAGACGCTGGAGCAGCTGCAGCAGCAGTTGAACATTGCCGAGAAGGGCAAGCAGAGCGGGGTGATCGGGGCCTCGCTGGAAGGCAATGACGCCAGGCTGACGGCGGCGATCCTGAACGAGATCGGCGACGAGTACGTGGCGCAGAACATCAACCGCAAGGCCGCGGAAGCGGAAAAATCGCTGCTGTTCCTCAACAACCTGCTGCCGCAACTGAAGGGCGAGCTCGAACGCGCGGAAGTGAAGTACAACGCGATGCGCAACGAGCGCGGCACCTTCAACCTGAGCGAAGAGGGCAAGGCCTTCCTGCAGGAGAGCGTGACCGCCGAAACCTCGCTGCTGGAACTCAAGCAGAAGCGCGCCGAGCTGGTGACGCGCTTTGCGCCGGGCCATCCGTCGATGCAGGCGATCGACAAGCAGATTGCCGCGCTGGCGGCCAAGGTGGGAGCGGTCGCTGGCCGGGTCAAGACCCTGCCGACGCTGGAGCAGGATACCGTGCGCCTGATGCGCGACGTGCAGGTCAACAACGACCTCTATGTCGGCATGCTGAACAATATGCAGCAGCTCAAGCTGGTGAAGGCCGGCAAGGTCGGCAGCGTGCGCCTGGTCGACAGCTCGCCGGTTCCCGAGGAGCCGGTCAAGCCGAAGAAGGCGCTGGTGATCGTGCTGGCGGCGGTGCTTGGCGTGCTCGCCGGGGCGGTGGTGGCCTTTGTCCGCAATGCCCTGTATGGCGGCATCACCGACCCCAAGGACATCGAGGAACACACCGGGCTCAACGTGTATGCGACGGTGCCTCAGTCCGAACACCAGCTCACGTTCAGCAAGGACATCCAGGCGCGCAAGCGCGGCCACTACCTGCTGGCCGACCGCTTCCCCAACGAGCCCTCGGTGGAAAGCCTGCGCAGCCTGCGCACGTCGCTGCAGTTTGCCATGCTGGATGCGCCCAACAACCGCGTGCTGCTGACCGGTGCCACCGCCGGCGTGGGCAAGTCGTTCGTCTCGGTCAACCTGGCCGCGTTGATGGCCGCGGGCGGCAAGCGCGTGCTGCTGGTCGACGCCGATATGCGCAAGGGCTACCTGAACCAGTATTTCGGCAAGGACCGCGAGCCGGGTTTGTCCGACGTGCTGGCCGGCAAGCTGGCGCTCGAAGACGTGATCCATCGCGACGTGGTGCCGGGACTCGACTTCATCGGCACCGGAACGATTCCGCCGAATCCCGCCGAGCTGATGCTGAAGGAGCGCATGGTCAGGCTGCTGGAAGAGCTCAGCGCGCGCTATGACATGCTGATGATCGACACCCCGCCGGTGCTGGCCGTCGCCGATGCCGCGATCCTGGCCGAACGTTGCGGCACGGTGTTCCTGGTGACGCGCTTCGGCAAGAGCTCGATCGGCGAGATCTCGGAATGCGCCAAGCAATTGGGGCAGGTCAACGTGAGCGTGAAGGGGGTGATTTTCAACGGCCTCGACCCCAATGCCTTCCGCTATGGCTATGGCTCCAAGTACGGGCGCTATCGCTATGCCTACTACGGCTACTCGCAGAGCGAGAAGGCGTAAGCCATGCAAGCCGCGCGACTGGACCGCGACTGGGTCCTGGCAGAGCGCGGGCTGGCCACGGTGGCAAGCCTGGTGCTGAGCCTGCTCTACCTGACCATCTATTTCTTCGGGCGCGACGCGCTGCCGGAAAAATGGGTCACCGATTCCAACAAGATGCTGGAATTCCTGGTCAGCGGCTCGACCGACCTTGACGATTCGTTCGCCGCCACCGCCAAAGTGTTCTCGGTGTTCGGCGCGGAGTATGTCAATGTCGTCACCGCCACGGTCGGCGTGGCCTATCTCGCGCTGGCGTCGAGCCGGGTGGCGAGCCTGCGCGACCTGGCCACGCGCTGGCTGTTCGTGCTGCCCTGCATGCTGCTGAACCTGCTTTCGCCCGGCAAGGAGACCGTGGTGATCGCGATGTCGATCGTGCTGGTCATGGGCGGGATGTCGCGCGGCGTGTCGTTCCGCGGGCTGGTCGTGATGACCATGGTGCTGTATGGCTGCTACGCGCTGTTTATCCGCAACTACTACGCGATGATCCTGGTGCTGGCGCTGGGGATCCGCGCGACGGCGCGGCTGACGCCGGCATGGAAGGCCATCGTGCTGGCCTGCGTGCTGGGCGCGATCCTGGTGGCGCCGTCCGAGATCCTGTACATCCTGCAGTCGCCGCGGGATATCTCGAACAACTATGCACTGAGCATCGGCAGCGACAACCGCACCATGATCTGGAACCTGTATCCACCCACGTCTGGTGTGAATTTCATCGTCAACTACCTGTACGCGGCGGTCATGTTCGTGCTGCCGGTGATCAGTTTCCGCGCGCCGGTCGACCTGGCCATGATGCTGATGCATGCGGCAATCCTGCGCGTGGCGCTGCGCGGCTTGTCCGGCACGCCGGCGGTGACCGAAGCCGACCGCAAGCGCCGCTGGTTCGCCACGCTGGTGGTGGCGCATATCCTGGTGCAGTTTATCTTCGAGCCGGACCTGGGCAGCTATGTTCGCCATCTCACCTCGGTCAGCTTGTTCCTTATCCCTTTGCTAACGGCCTTGCCGGCCAAACAAGATGAAGCACATCGTCATATGCGCGGTGCCGTACAGTGACAACCTCGGCGATGCGGTGATCGCCGAAACGCTGGGCCACCTGATCCGCCAGGCCGTGCCGGATTGCCGGGTCAGTTTCCTCGACATCGCCGGGCGCACCCGGCTGGGGGAACACTCGCTGAAGAAGGGGCGCCTGATGCGGCTGTTCTCGCGGCTGCCTGGCTGGGCCCGGGTGCCGGTGCTGACCGCTGCCATCTGGCTGAAATACCGGCGGCAATGGCGCACCCGCTGGCAGCAGCAGCTGGCCGATGCGGATATGGTGGTGGTCGGCGGCGGCCAGCTGCTGTGCGACGTGGACCTGAATTTCCCGCTGAAGCTGTACTTGTTGGCGCGCTGCCTTGGCACCAACGCAAAGGTCGCGCTGGTATCGGTGGGCGTGGCGGCCGGCTGGTCGCGGCTGGGGCGCTACCTGGTGTCCCGCTTCTTCGGGCTGGCTGCACCGCAATATGTCTCGGTGCGGGATGAAAGCTCGCGGCGCAATATCGTCGGCCTCGGCGCGGGCGAGGCTTGCGACGTCGCCATCATTCCCGATCCTGCCATCCTGAGCTCGGCGCTGTACGCGCAGCCCGGGCTGGAAAAGCGCTGGGACGTGGGGATCTGTGTCTCGGACGTCGAAGCGCTGCACTACAACGCGGACCTCGTCAGCGTATCGGAGCAGGGCGGGGGACTGGGCATGTTCGTGGAACTGGTGCACAAGCTGCGGCAGGGCGGACAGCGCGTGGTGCTGTTCACCAACGGCGCCGAGGAAGACAACCTTGCCGCGGCAGCGGTCAGGAGCAGGCTGGAGGCGCAGGCCTTGGAGGGCGTGGACTACATGCTGCCCACATCCCCGGCGGAGCTGGCGTCGGTCATCGCCGGATGCCACAGCATGGTCGGGCACCGGATGCACGCCAACATCATCGCCTTCAGCTTCGGCGTGCCTTCCGTCGGCATCGTCTGGGACACCAAGGTCGCGTCGTTCTTCAAGCTGAGCGGGCGCGGCGATTTCGCGGTGCGGCAGAACGCCTGCGCCGACGACGTGATCGAACGGCTGGCGTACGCGCGCTCGCTGGGCGGGGCGCAGTTCAAGCGTTCGGCGCGGCTGGGCCGCGACATTACCGAGAATTTGGCGCTGCTGTTCCGGCAGCAGCTGGCCGTGCCGGCCGCGCCGGTGCCGCGCCAGGCGGCGGCGTCGCTCGAGGGGGCGCCATAATGCGCCGCATGCTGTCGGCGCTGGGCGCGGTATGCGAGCAGGCCGCGTATACAGCGGTGCAGTTCGGCATCAACGTGGCACTGGCCCGCTCGATGGACGTGGCGGGCTATGGGCTGGTCGCGGTGGTGCTGTCGCTGGTGGTGTTTATCAACATCTTCTATGTCTCGTTCCTGCACGAGCCGGCGCTGATCGAGGGGATCAAGCTGCGCGTGCGCTTCTCGCTCGAGGTCGCGGTGCTGACGGTGTTTCCGGTCGTGGCCGGGTCCATCCTCTACCTGTACGGGCATGGCCTGAGCACGTCGGCCTGCGCGGCGGCGGCAGTGCTGTTTGCCAGCTACACCGCCTACTGGGTGCTCAGGACCGTGGGCGCGAAGACGCGGGGTTATGCCGGGCTGCTGCTCTGCCACACGCTGATCGGCGGCGGCGTGGCCATGATCGGCCTCGCCTCCGGCACGCAGCCTGCGCCCGCGGCGATGCTGATGCTTGCCGCCGCAATCCTGCTGCCGACCCTGGTCGCCGCCGCCACGCTGCGCCGCCGCGGGCGCATCGAATTCATCCCGGGCCGGCCGGAGTCGCCGCGCCAGTGGCTGGGATTCGGCGCCAGCTCGGCCAGCGCGCAGCTGATGAGCTGGCTGGTCGGGCCGGGACTGGTGGTGCTGCTCGGCTCGCTCGGGCACTTTGCCGATTCGGCCAAGTTCCGCATCCTGCTTACGGTGCTGCTGCCGGCCCAATATGTCCTGATGGCGCTGGGCTACCACCTGATGCCGAAATTTGCCGCGTCGTTCAGGCAGGACGACACGCCCACGCTGGCCCGCAACGCGGCCGGGTTCGTGCTGGGCGGCGTGGTGTTGTCCGGCGCGCTGAGCGTGCTGCTGCTGTGGTTTGGCGACCAGCTTGTCGTCATGCTGTTCGGCGCGGCGTATGGAGATCTCGACGTGCGCTTCTTTTCGCTGTTTCCGATCGTGTTTGCGGTGGTGATGTGCCTGCGCACCTTGCTGAAATCCTTCGGCATGGCGCGCGCGATCTTCGTTGCAGCGGGCATCGGCCTGCTGGCCGGCATCGCGCTGGGGGCATGGCGCTATCCGCGGCTCGACTATCTCGTGGCGGCGCAGATCATGCTGGTGTCGTTCCTCGTCATCGCGCTGTTCCAGACCGGTGCGCTCGCCATGGGCGTACTGCGCAGGCATGTCGCCGCATAGCGCCGTATCGTCGCGCCAAGGCCCGCGGACGCGCGCGCTGGCGTTGGCGGCGCTGATCGCGCTCTCCGGCTGGTGGTCCGCGCGGGCAGCGCATGCGGAGAACTGGCAGGCCTCCGGCCGCATTGCATCGATGCCTGCCTTTGCCGTGCAGGTCGATCCGGCCACGGTGTCGGCCCGCGACCTTGCCGAGATCCGGCGCCTGGGTTTTTCGCATGTGCGTTTCGGCGTGCGGCCCGAGGTGGTGCGCGGGCACCTGGCGCCGCAGCGCTACGCGCAGGTCATTGCGCAGGCCCGCCAGGCCGGCCTGCAGATGCTGGTCACGTTGTATGGCGGGCGGTATATCTGGGGGGATGACGGCGAGGACGGCGGCAGCGATGCCAGCGAGGCGAAGTTCGCCGCGTTCGCCAGCCAGTTCATGCAGCGCAACGCGGGGCCGGACCTGTCGTACGAGATCTGGAACGAGCCCGACAACAAGACCTTCCTGCATCCGTCGGTACCCGTTTCACGGCTGCTCTCGACCGCCGGCAGGATCTGCGACGCGCTGGCGCAGGCTGGCACGGCGCCGCCGCCGTCCGTTTACCTGTTCGGCCTGGCGCGGCTGCCCGGGCCGGCAAACCCCGTAGCGGAGCAGTCCTTGTCGCGCCTGCTGACCGATCCGCGCCTGGGCTGCATCAAGGGACTCAGCATCCATCCGTACCGCGCCACGCCCGAGACGCTGCTGCGCGACTATCGGCAGCTGAGCGGCCGCATCCGCAATTCGCCGCGTCCGGGCGCGCAACTGATCGTCAGCGAATGGGGCTATGCCTCGTACCTGCCGGTGCGCAGCGAAGCCACGCAGGCGACGCTGGTCGCCCGGCAGGTACTCGCCGGCGTCATGGCGCAGGCGCCCATGCTGGGCATCTATGCATGGCGCGACCGCGGCCAGGCAAGATGGGACCGCGAGGCGAACTTCGGCTTGCTCAGGAACGATGGCTCGGAGAAGCCGGTCATCGCCATGCTGCGCGACCTGCTGGGCGTGCTGGCCGGGGCGCAGGACGCCCACTGGCGCCAGCGCCAGGACAGCTTCGTGCTGTCGCTGCGCCAGGGCGGCGCGGTCCATCGCATCTATTGGGGGCCGCAGGGCCGGACGCTGTTGCGCGAAGCGCTGGCGCAGGCGGGGCCAGGCGCGGCGGAGGGCTGCAAGGTCCGGGCCTTGGGCAGTGCAGAGGCGGCGCGTCCGTGCACGGCGCTGCTGCACGACAGCGCCGCGCTCGCCGACGCCGAAATGCTGCTGGCCAGCTGGCCCGGCGGCAACGCGCCGCCCTGACCGGCACGGCCGATGCCGGGCTAGGCGAGCACGGCGCGCGAGTAGAAGGACTCGAACTTCCTGGCCTGGGTCACGATATTGAATTCGGACTTGGCGCGCGTCACGGCGTGTTCCGACATGGTTTGCCACAGCGTGGCATCGCCGACGATGGCTTCGATCGAACTGGCCATGGAAGCGGCGTCGTCCACCGGCACGATAAAGCCGTTGCTGCCGTCGACGATGATGTCCTTGATGCCGTCGACGTCGGTGCCGACCACCGGGATCGCCAGCGCATTGGCTTCCGCCAGCACGTAGCCGAAGCTCTCGTAGTGCGAGGTCAGCACCACCACCGCGGCATGCGCCAGCAGTTCCAGCAGCTCGGTCCGTCCCATCCACGCGATCGCGGTGATGTCCTTGCCCTCGACCAGCCCGCGCTCCTGCAGCATGGCATCGAGCGTGGCGCGGTCATTCTCGTAGTGGCCGTAGCCGACCAGCATGAACTCGATGTCGGCACGGCCCTGGAACAGCCTGGCCACGTCCAGGAACATGGGGATGTTCTTCTGCGGGCTGATGCGCGCCACCATGATCACGCGCTTGACGCCGGCGCCCAGCCGCCTTTCCACCGGCACGGCGCGCGGCTCGACGGCATTCAGGATGGCATGCGCGCGCTCGTGCGGCAGGCCCACCTCATGGATGGCGCGGTCGCGCTCCGACGGCGAGGTGGCCAGCACCGCATCGGTAAGCCGGTGCAGGAAGCGCTCCGCCATCAGGAACACGCGCCGCTTGATGCCGCGCAGGCCCAGGTAATAGTAGGCATGCGGGGTGTAGACCACGCGCACGTTCAGGCCGATGCAGGCCAGCCGGCCCACCAGGCCCGCCTTGGAGCTGTGCAGGTGGACGATCTGCGGCGCCACGCGCTTGACCAGCGCGCGCAGGCTGAGCGCAGCCTTCAGGTCGTTGAGCGGATCGAGCTTGCGCGGAATCGGCAGGTAGCTGACGCCGAAATTGCGCGCATCGGCAATCGCCGAGACCGAGCATTGCCTGGGCAGGGCGAAGTGGAAGCTGATGCGCTCGTCGTTGATATGGGAGGCCAGCAGGTGCAGGTAGGTCTCGACACCTCCCAGGCACTCGGTCACGTGCAGGACTTTGATCATTGGCGTGCGGGTTCGATGGCTAAACAGGCGCGGAATGGACGCGGAATGGATGCGGAACGAACTGTGCTGGCTCAGTAGGCGTTGCTGCCCATCCAGCCGCGGAAGGCAGTCCAGAAGATGATGCGCAGGTCGAGCCAGAACGACCAGTTGCGGATGTAGAAGATGTCGTGCTCGACCCGCTTGGCCATCTTGTCCAGGGTGTCGGTCTCGCCGCGATAGCCGTTGATCTGCGCCCACCCGGTGATGCCCGGCTTGACGCGGTGGCGCAGCATGTAGAAGTCGAGCTGCTCCTTGTACATGTTGTTGTGCGCCATGGCGTGCGGACGCGGACCCACCACGCTCATCTCGCCCTTCAGCACGTTGATGAACTGCGGCAGCTCGTCCAGGCTGGTGCGGCGCAGGAAGGCGCCGATCGGCGTGACCCGGCTGTCGCCCTTGGTGGCTTGCGTGACGACGCCGTGTTCGGCATGCACCTTCATGCTGCGGAACTTGTAGACGTGGATGACGCGTCCGTCCAGCCCGAGCCGCTCCTGCTTGAAGAACACCGGGCCGGGCGAGTCGCGCTTGATCAGCACGGCGATCAGCAGGAACAGCGGCGACAGCGCGATCAGCACGAGCGCGGCGAAGGTGCGGTCGAAGATCGCCTTGATGGTGCCGCGCACGCCGAGCGAAGGCGGCTTGTTCATCTCCACCGCGGGCATGCCGAGGAAGTTGCCGACGTTGTGGTTGAGCAGGTCGAAGTCGAGCACGCTCGGCATCCACTTGATGTCGATGAAGTCATTGCGCAGCGAGAAGGCAATCTCCTGCATCAGGCGATGCTCGCTCATCGGCAGCGTCAGCCAGATCTCGGCAATGCCGTGCTCGCGTGCGAACGCGGCAATGTCGGCGCTGTCGTTGATGCGGCGGCGTCCTTCGGGCGTGGGCTCGCCTGCGGCGGCATAGATGCCGCTGATCTTGTAGCCGGTGGTGTGGCTTGCGGTGGCGCGGCGGTACATCTCCTGGCCGGTGCGGCCGAAGCCGACGATGATGACGCGCTTGTTGTTGGCACCGGCCACGCGCAGCACGTTGAGCACGAACCGGCTGACCACGCGCAACGCCACCAGCCCCGCCAGCGCGAACAGGTACCAGTACACCATCCACAAGCGCGACAGCGAGTCGGTCTGGTGCAGCAGGTAGGTCAGCAGCAGGCTGACCAGCCAGACCAGGCTCCACGCGGACAACAGCCGCCAAGCCAGCGACAACAGGCTGCGCCCGCGCCACGAGGTGTACACGTCGAACCCGGGCAGCACGATAAAGGCGATGGCGCAGCCAAAGTACTGGATGAACTGGTGGATTGGCGCCTGCGCGGTGTCGAAGCGCGCTTCACTGGCCAGGATTGCCGCCACCCAGATGGCGCCGGCGTCGAACAGGCGAGCCATCAGCGCGAGCTGATCGTGGTGCCTGGCAAACATATCGCGATAGATACCCAATTGCTTCTCCCAGAAGCGTTGAGTAATGGGCGCTCAAGCGAGTGCCCACGCCCTTGTTGTCTCCTCCGAATTCCCGGTCCGCGCGAACTGGCGGCCAGGCTCGTCGCATGGCATGCATCTGACCGTGCCTGCTCATGGCGTGATCAAGCAGAGTCGTGCGGGGCCGCCTTGCGGCAGCGTTCCATGGTGTGGCGGCGGTCAGCGCGTGACCTGCCACGGGCCGCATCGGTGAGGGGCCGTCCATGGAACTGCAACGCTCTCTTTCTGCCGGTGCGCTGAAGGCGCCGGCGTGCTCCGTGTTTTCAGGAGCGAATAGTGCGATGCGGCCAAAAGCGTCGGTACCCTTCATCGGAAGGGAAACTCCGGACGCGTGTGGACCGGTCTCGCGCCGGTGCCTGCAGCGCAAATCGTGGGGGACGTGAGCGGCTTTCGCGCGTTTTTTCGCGCGCGAAAATGCCGCCGTTTGCGCTTGCGCGTTACCCCGCGCAAGGGGGGAAACGACAGGGCAGCGCACCCCTCGCCGCGGGGGTGAGAATAAAAAGCGATGACGAGCAGGTCCGCGAGCAGGTCCGGCAGCGCCGGATCGGTGCGGGGCACCGGCAAGGCCGATGCGGCGCAGCGTCCGGGCATTCTTCACTCCACCGCGGTAGAGGCATGAGAAAGAACACAGAGCCACTTACGGTCTTCACGCGCGAACAGCTGGATTCGTATTTCGCGTCGTACGTAGGGATGGAAGGCGGCAATCCGGGCGCTGCGGTCTGGTTCTGCGACAGCGCTCCGCATCCCGGCCTGGCGCCGCTCTCGGGCCCGCTGGTTCCGCATGCGCGGCCCACCGCCTGGGATGCCGCCTACCGCTACAAGTACCGGCATCACATGGAGCGCTGGCAATCGCACCAGAGGATCGCGCGCATCATGTCGGCGGCGCGCGCCAGGGTGTTCAAGACCACCATGGGCGAGCAGGACTGGAAGCATTACTTCGACCATCACCTGTACGGTCCGCAGGGCGCCGAGTTCAAGCTCAGCCTGTTTCCGCTGCCGGCGCGCCTGACCGACGAGATCCCGTGGTCGAAGGCCTTTCGCGGCCAGCCGGAACTGTTTCCGCGGCAGCGCTATCTCGACCTGTGCCGCGCCGGCCGCCGCTTTGCCTTTATCGACGGCATTCGCCGGCTGTGGAAACCCAAGGTGGTGATATGCCTGGGCGAGCGGCACGCCGACGACTTCGTGCAGGCCTTCGGCCTGGCGCAGGCGCATGCCACCGAACATGTGCTGCAGCCCGCCGACCAGCCCAAGACGCTGCGCGTGCTGGAGCGCGACGGCACCACGTGGCTGATCTGTCCGCCGCTGGCCGGGGCCGGGGGAATGATGTCCGATGTGCTGCTGGACGCGATGGGGCAGTACCTGTCGCGCTGGCTGCACCCTGACGATTTCTCCGGTCACGTCGTCGGCATGGCGCAGGAGCCGGTGAGCCAGCCATGAACCAGCGCCAGCGAGCGTCATCGACGCCCCCGGCCGGCCCGCGGCATGCGCCGCGGCGACGCTTTGCGTTTCCCCCGCCATGTAGGGATGACACCGGTTGGTGGATGCGTTTACCTGCGGGCTGCCGCGATGGGCAGGCTGCTGCCGCGGCATCCGCCTGCGGCGTCGCACGTGGCAGCAGAGGCAGCAGAGGCAGCGCATGGCGTCGCAGACTGCGCAAGGCAGGTTCACCGTCGCAGGCTTCCCCACCATGTTTCGTCGTAGCGAAGTATTGATCTCAGGAGAGCAGCGTGCAAAGCAAAACCCGGAACATCTTCATCCTTGGCATCATGGCAGGCGCGGCGGCAACGCTCGTCGCTTGCGGCGGCGGTGGCGACGACTCGCCAGCGCCTGGCCAGCCGTCCCAGCCCTCGGCCACGGTCAGCGGCAAGGCGGTGGACTTCTACCTGTCGGGCTCGACCGTCACCTTCCTCGACTGCGAAAACAAGACCGCGGTCACCAATGCCACGGGCGACTTCACTTTCCCGGCCGGCTGCACCAAGAGCGCGCTGAAGCTGACCGGCGGCACCGATGTCGGCACCAACCTGCCGTTCGCCGGGGTGCTGCAGGCGCCGGCGATCGATTACCGCGAGGGCGTGACCCAGGTGGTGTCGCCGCTGACCACGCTGGCGGTGCAGCTCGGGGCAGGCCCGGTCGCGCCGCTGGCAACGGGCCTGGGCCTTGCCGGCAAGGACCTGGCCACGCTTGACCCGATGCAGGATGCGGCCGCGCTGCGCGCGGCGGTGGTGGTGCAGCAACTGGTCGACCATGTCTCCAAGACGCTGACCGGCCTGGGCGCGGGCGGCACGCTGACGCCGGCGGATTCGGCCGCGGCGGCGTCGAAGGCGGTCGCCACCGCGGTGGCGAGCGCGCCGGGCACGGCGGACCTGACCAGCGGAGCGCTGGTGGCGGGTGTCGTCTCCAGCGCCGTGCAGAATGCGCAATCCGGGCTGCCCGCCAGCCTGCAGTCGAACATCGGCGCCGTGGCCACCAATGTGGCCGCGCTGGCCGCGCCGGTGATCGCCAGCGAAGTGGATAGCGTCAGCACCGCGCTGGAAGCGATCGACGTCAGCAGCAGCCCGACCGAAACGCTTTCGGCCCTGATCGAGGGCGGGTCGATCAACATCGTTACGCAGAGCGCCCAGGCGACCACGACCGCGGCGCTGGTGCAGGCGGTCACGGATAGCGCGCTGACCAATGCCGCGAACGCGGCGGGGCTGGCCCAGCTCGGCGGCGCCGTATCGAGCGGCAGTGCCGCCCAGATCCAGCAGGTCGCCGCGAACCTCGGCGGCGTGGTCGACGCGGGCGCCATCAACAGCGTGGCCGACGCGGTCCGGCTGAAGAACTCGCTGGTGCTGTCGAACCTGACCATCAACGGCGTGACGCAGCCGATCACCGACACCATCACCGCCACCGGCGGCTCGCTCGATGCCATCCAGGTGGGCGTAGCACAGAACGGCGATGCCTTCAACGGCGGGCCGACGCAGGTGCGCGCGGGCCTGAGCTACACCTATAACGGCAACCAGGTCGATGTCATCATCGAGAACGTGACGCTGACCTTCAACGGCTCGCAACTGGTCGATGCGGTGGTGCCGGCCAACACCGCGTATTCGTTCCGTGTCAGCGGCAACCTGTCGGTCGCGGCAAGCCTGACCAACGCCGCCGCGGACAGCCTGTTCTCCAGCGCCAACGGCGGCTCGCTCAACCTGCCGTTCACCACCTTCCTGGGCAAGCTGCGCTCCTCCGGCGCACTCAGCCAGGCGCAGGTCGACGCGCTCACGCCGAAGGCGACCAGCACCTTCCCGGTGACCTTCGCCACCACCACCGGCCGCCCGGGCAGGGATGTGCGCGTAGGCATGCTGGTCAACAACGACATCGCGTTCGCCAAGACGGCACTGGTCAAGACCGATGCCGAGATGGTGGTCGGCGACGGCCTCAAGACCACGGTCACGCTCAACCCGTGACCGGCGCGTAGTGCCGTAGTGAGGCCTTCCGCCCGGACGGGGAAGGCCAGGTCCCCGGTCATCCGAGCGCGTGCCGCATGCCGTGCGCCGAGGGTGGCCGGGTCATGTTCTGTCCGCGTCGGGCGTTTCCGCGGAACGCCCCGCATGAGGCTCGCCCAGCGGCCTCGGAGTTTCCTATGCAGCTGCTTCGAAAGCGCCGGCTCGACCAGGCCTGCGCCCTGATGCTGGGGCTGTGTGCCGTCGGTACGGCCAGGGCCGCCCCGGACGATGTGTTCATGCAAGCCGAGCCCGCCACCGGCGAGTTCACCTCGGTGCGGGTGGAGGCCAGCTACGACATGGTCAACCGCAGCGTCGATGTGTTCAACTTGCGCGGGCGCCAGGGCCCGGTGTCGGACAACGCGGGCGACTACAGCGGCGGCAAGCTCATGTTGGGCTACAAGTTCTCGCCGCACTGGTCGGGATCGGCCACTTACTGGCGCCGCGGCATCGAGTACGGGCACGACCGCAACCACATCGATACCTGGATGCTGGCGATGCACTACGACCCGCTCGCCGAGGCCGGCGCGCGCGACCGCATCATGCTGCGTTTCTCGCTGTGGGGAGACCACGCCGGCAGCCTCAACCGCTCGTCGCTGGTGATGGTGCGCAATACGACATTCAACAGCCTCACCGTGAACAACGCGAATGATGTCCAGGCCCAGGCCGACGTGATCTTTTCGGGCGAGCTGAGCGAGCGCAACCAGCTTACCGGCTTTGTCGGGCTCGGCATCAGCCGCGTCACGGTCGCCAGCCTCAATACCCGGCTGCAGCGCGGCAACTGCAATTTCAATGTTGCCATCGGCTCCGACAATCTCGCCAATGGCCAGCTGGCGGCGCCCTGCAACGTGGGCAACGTCACGCTGCAGTCGGCCTCGTTTTCCGTCAATGCCGGCCAGTTCGGGCTGGATTTCAACGACGATTTCAACTACACCGCCGGCTACCTGAACCTGGGCGGGTCGTGGCGCTGGAAATACGAGCGCTTCGCCGCGCGCCTGGGCTACCAGTTCCAGTACCTGCTGCGCAGCAATGTCGACAGCCGCGCCAAGACCTACGGCAACGCGCCGATCCGGTCCAACCATACGCTGGGGCTGGAGCTGTCGTATGGGGTGGCGAAGAACGTCGAGGTGTTCCTGCGCGGCCAAGCCTCGCTGTACAACTTCGTCGGCACCATCCCGTTCCTCTACAACGCGACCACCGCCGGCAAGCTGGATCGCTACTACGGCTACGGCTCGATCGGCATCCGGTTTTCCGGATTCTGAGCCGCGCCGGGGCGGCGCGAGCCAATTAGAGGTAATCCGTCAGTTAATTTTTTATCCCCTCCGCCGAGGGGATGGAAAATCGCACCCTAAATATATTGCAGCGCAGCAGGCCGCTTATTTCAGACCTTAGAAGATTGAAATTCCTATATCCGGATGCATTGGATAAAATCAGCCCGATCAAGAAAGGGATATTGAGCCCTATATCAGTCGAACCGGCACCGGCATGGTGCGTCTTTTGAGAAGCGTCCTTGCATATCTGGCACGCAGCTCATTTTTACAGGTTCGAAATAAATGTAATTTTTTGTTTCTCTGGGGGAAGTAAAATAATGAGCCAGATTCGACCTGTTTAGATAAGCACAGACCCAAGGCGTCTTTATCGGGGCCAGCAATGGCTTCGACATCCTCATTACCGGATGGCCTGGCAGGCGGCGCTGCACGCCCGGGCACGCCTGTTCCATTCATTCACGCAGGCAGTTCAGGACATTATAAGAACCGATGGAGGCATGCCGCTCGGGGGAGGGGCATGCCGCGTCCGTCCATTTCCTGTGCTGCAGAAAAAAAGAAATTGCACATGACCACGGCAGTACGTCCGCCCGTTGCGGCGGCGGCATGCCGCGGCATTACATGTTGGGGGTCCCACTAAGCAGCAAGGGATAAAATGCAGCATTCACGGATGTTCACGCGCCAGGAACTGGACCGTTATTTTGCCTCCTATGTCGGGATGGAGGGAGGCAATCCAGGGGCTGCCGTCTGGATATGCGACCGAAGCCCCGCGTGGTCGGAGCCTATCGTCGCACCGCTTAATCCACAACTGGCCCCGCCGGCCTGGGACGCCGTGTTCCGCCAGCAGCATCGACAAGACATGGCCAGGTGGTTCGGCCACCAGTGCATGGCGCGCATCATGGCCGCCGCGCGGGCCGAGGCGCTGGGGGTGCGGCTCGGCGACAACGACTGGGAACACTACTACTGGGGCCATCTCTACTCGCCTGGCGGCGCGGAATTCAGGCTGAGCCTGTTTCCGCTGCCCGCGCATGTCGACGGCAGAACCACGTGGTCCAAGGCGTTCCGCGGCCAGCCGGAACTGATTCCGCAGAAGCGCTATGTCACGTTGTGCCGGGAGGGTGAACGCTTCCGCTTCATCGCCAGGACCTGCGAGCGCTGGCGTCCGAAGGTGGTCATCTGCCTGAGCCACCGCCATACCGACGAATATATCGAAGCGTTTGCGCTGGACGGCGTCGCGGGCGAAGAGCACGCGCTGCGGCCGGCGGACCAGGCCAGGCGCCTGCACCTGTTCACCCGGGGCGACACCACCTGGATCATCTGCCCGGCGATCGGCGGCAGCGCCGGCATGACCTCGCAGGTCCAGCTCGACGCGTTCGGGAAGTTTATCGGGGCGCGGCTGGCGGCGAGCGACTTCAAGCATTGCCTGGAGCTGGATGCGCATCAGCCAGCGGCCCGGCCCGAGCGCCAGCCGGAGCGGCACGCGGTGCCGGCGGTCGCGGTCGCCGAGCGCGAGATGGGGCATCGCATCCGGCCGGGTCTTGCCTGGGGCCAAGCCGCCATGACCGGGAATTGCGAGACCTTCGCCTAGCGCTGCCTGGCGGGGACGGGCTGTGTGGTATCGCCATGTGGTATCGCCGTGTTGTATCGCCGTTTAGGATCGCCACTTTGTATCCCCGTATTGGACGATCCCGGTCCAGATACACGGCGATACACAAGGCCCGGTTTCAGACACATGCCGCTTGCACCGGACTCCTAGACTTGCGTTCGGATTCACACCACGCATACAGGAGAACAATATGTCGAACGCCATCAACCTGCCCCGTCGGGGCTTTCTGGGTGCTGCCGCGGTGACGCTGGCGGCCGGTTCGCTGGGCCTGGCGCGCGCGGCGCGTGCACAGGCCGGGGTGTCGCCGGCGGACACGTTGCCCGCCGTCACGCCGGGCACGCATACGGGCTTTGCTTCGATCCGGCAGATCGACGCCGGCGTGCTCAACGTCGGCTACGCGGAGGCGGGCCCGGCCGACGGGCCGGTCGCCTTGCTGCTGCACGGCTGGCCTTATGACATCCACAGCTTTGCCGACGTGACGCCGCTGCTGGCGGCGCGCGGTTATCGCGTGATCGTGCCTTACCTGCGCGGCTATGGTTCGACCACCTTCCTGTCGGCCGACACCCTGCGCAATGGCCAGCCTTCGGCGCTCGCTGCCGACATGATTGCGTTGCTGGACGCGCTCAAGATCCAGAATGCGGTGGTGGCGGGCTTCGACTGGGGTGCGCGTACCGCCGACATCATGGCGGCGTTGTGGCCCGAGCGTGTGCGCGCGCTGGTGGCGGTCAGCGGCTACCTGATCGGCAGCCAGGCCGCAGGCCGGCAGCCGCTGGCGCCGGAGGCCGAGCTGCAGTGGTGGTACCAGTTCTATTTCGCCACCGACCGCGGCCGCGCCGGCTATCAGCAACACACGCACCAGTTCGCCCGGCTGATCTGGAAACTGGCCTCGCCGCAGTGGAACTTCGACGACGCCACCTTCGCGCGCAGCGCCGCGGCGCTGGACAATCCCGACCACGTCGCCATCACCATCCACAACTACCGCTGGCGGCAGGGCCTCGCCGCCGGCGAAGCCCGCTTCGATGCGATCGAGCAGCGGCTGGCCACGGCGCCCGCCATCGGCGTGCCCACCATCACCATCGAGGGCGATGCCAACGGCGCGCCGCATCCGAAGCCGAGCGCCTATGCCAGCAAGTTCACCGGCTGGTACGAGCACCGGACCCTGAGCGGCGGAGTGGGCCACAATCCGCCGCAGGAGGCGCCCACGGCGTTTGCACAGGCCGTGATCGACGTCGACCGGCAGGCGCCGGGGCGCGGCGTGCGCGGCGCGGCGTGACTGCCGGCGCGGGTTCGCAGTGCAGCGCTGAATCGGCTTTCAAAACAGGGCTTTCAAATCGGCGCGATGATGTTGTAGAATTCGCGCTTCGCTGAACGGCGATATGTTCCCTGATAGCTCAGTCGGTAGAGCGACGGACTGTTAATCCGCAGGTCCCTGGTTCGAGCCCAGGTCGGGGAGCCAGCATGCGGGAGTAGCTCAGTTGGTAGAGCGCAACCTTGCCAAGGTTGAGGTCGCGAGTTCGAGACTCGTCTCCCGCTCCAGATGATTCCGCGTGGGTCCACGCCGGAACCCCCGCCCATGTGGCTCAGTGGCAGAGCACTCCCTTGGTAAGGGAGAGGTCGGCAGTTCGATCCTGCCCATGGGCACCATTCTCCCTTGCGCTTTCCCTTGCGCATTTTCGATGCTTGCGCTGGCCCGCGCCGGCGTCTACAAATCCGTCTCGGCCGGCGTTGCCAGCCTGCGGTTGTGCCGGCGCATGCCGTCGAAGATCGCGTCGGCCAGATCCAGCGGGAACTCAGCCGGCAATCCCGACGCAACCTTGTCGATGACCTGCGCGGTCAGCCCGGTCACGTGGTCCAGGATGGCCTCGACCTCGGCGGGCGGGAAGCCGATGCGCTGTCCCTGGGCAAACCAGTGGCGCCGGCGGATCTCGGCGATGGCGTAGTGGCGGTTGCGGCCATGCAGCGCCATCGCCAGCCGGGCCTTCTGCGGCGCCAGCTGGTTGCGGCCGCGGCCGATCACGGGATGCGCCGACAGGACGTCGTACAGCGGCGTCGCCTCATACTGGCTGCCCGGCAGGTGGCTGATGCTGAAGTTCTTGGCATGGCCGTCGGTTGCCGCCAGCAGCCAGAACACCACCTGCGCCATGAAGAAATGCCGCCGGTCGGTCGCCGCCGCGCGCGAGCCGGACAGGATCTCGGCAATCGGCTGGATCCCGGGCCCGCCGTCGGACTCGTATTTCTGCAAGGCCGAGATGCCGGTGGCCTGGCACATGTCTTCCTGCGGCAGGCGCAGCAGCCAGGTGCCGCGGCTCGACGGCCTGCGGTCGAAGCGTTCGACCACCAGTGCCTTGGTGTCGGCGAAGCGGGCGATCTCGCACCGGGCCACGGGCAGGCCATAGGCCGCGACGATCTGCGCGCACAGCCATTCGTTTTCGACCGAGGTGCGCATGTCGGCGCGCATATTGCCCACCAGTCCGAGCGGCAGCTTGAAGATGTGCGTGGTCGGCGTGCTGCCCTGGGGCAGCTGCCATTGTCCGCGCCAGCGCAGCAGCGCGGTTTTCTCCTGCGCGCCGGCGATCGACAGCCGCAGGTCGTCGATGGGCTCGCGCTGGCCGAGCACGGGCGCCGACGTGGTTTCGCGCAGCAGCGTCGCAATGTCTTCGTCGCTGAGCGCGCGGCCGCTGACCGTCTGCAGCGCCTCGGGCGCTTCGCCGGGCGGCAGCATCTGGATGGCACCGACGCAGTCGCGTCCCACCCTGGCCAGCAGCGCGAAGGCGTCGGTGCCGCCGGCCCGATAGCGCGCCGCGATGCGGCGGCGGATGACATCGCTGTCGGGCAGCAGGTTGTCGAAATAGTTGGCCACCGCGGGACCGCGATGCGGCTGGTTGCCCGGTGTGAACGGCAGCGACAAGGACAGCGGGCGTCCCTGCGGATCGGCGATCCAGTCTTCGCGGTAGACCAGCCGGTCACCGCCGGCGCCGGTTTCCCAATGGCCGACCGGGATGCCGTTCATCCACAGGTCCAGCCGGTTGCCTTGCCGCGCGCGCGCCATGGTCACCAGTCCTCGCGCGGACGCCGGCGCGTCGCGGGGCGGGCCTGTTCAGGCGGGCTTGCCGGCGCCTTCGCTTTGGCCCGGGGCCGGGCTGGCACGGGCTGCGCGGTGTCGCCGGCCTCCGCCTGCGACAGCACGAGTTCGACGCCGAGCACGCGCAGCACCCGCAGCAGACGTTCGACGCTGACGGCGGCGGGGTTGGCTTCGAGTTCGGCGTAGGTTTGCTGCGTGACCCCGAGGTGCTCTGCCATCACGGCCTGGGTCATGCCGCGGGACTTGCGGAATCCCTGCAGAATCGGACGCAGCTGATGGACGGTCTTGATGGCGTAGTGCATGGCGCGGGGTTTTGGACCCGGGGGACCCGGTTGGATCCGGCAGGCGGCCGGACGGATACAGGATATTACCTGTTTCCCTGATTTACAAGCTTTAGCCTGTTATCCATAAAAACAGGCCATTGGCTGTATTTTAAGATTTGTATCTTACGATCACCGGGCAGAACCTGTGAGATGCCTGACTGCCAGGCAGTTGGCCGCTGTGGCGCCCACGCCCCGCCTGCAGTCCGCTCAGCGCTGCGGCAGGCGTGACCGGTGCTTCCTTGCACGCAGCGCCAGCCCGGCCGCCACCGCGACCACGGCGAGTACGCCCACGGCGACCAGGAAGTGCAGGGGCCGGTCGATGGCGAGGCTTTCCCCCGCGACCACGATGCCGAACGCATAGCCCGCTTCGGCGATGGCCATGGCCGCGAGGAATTTCAGGAAGGGGTAGTGCATGGTGCCGAACAGGTAGCCGGGGATCTCCGAAGGCACCGCGATGCAGAACAGCAGCACCGCCCAGAACTTCATTCGCTTCGACACATAGCCCCGGTACTTCTCCAGCTTGTCCGCGTAGCCGGTACGGGCGAGCAGGGGACCGGCGAGGCGGCCGATACCGAACGCCGCGCACGCGCCCAGCAGCCAGCCGCCCCACAGCAGCAGCACCGTCAGCGGCTTGCCCCATACCTCGCTGGCCACCGGCACCAGCACCACGCTCGAGGCAAAGGCGAGCATCGCCGAAACGGCCGAGTACACGAAGAAGACCATCGCCCCCGCCACGGGGTGCTGCGCCATGATCTCGCGCGCCCAGTCGACGGCCTGTTCGACCAGGTCCTTGAAGGCAGGCGACATCGCGACCATGACGGCCAGCACGGCCACGGTGCCGAGCGCAAGCCAGAACCAGATCGCGCGCCGGAGGGTGTGCCGCTTCCCAGACAATGTGGCAGACAGTTTGCTCAGCATATGAAAATTTAGAACGCGCGGCCGGGGGCAAAGTTTCGGCGCTGGCCGGCACGCCCGCCGGACCGTTGCCGGACGGCCACGGCAGTGCAGGGATGCAGGGCGTTCATGGCGAGTGGGCGCATGGTGCCTGTGCATGTCGCGTCTGCGTGCGGCAAGATACAATGCGACGGTCCTGGCATTTTCATCATTCTTGTCGTTACCTTTGTGCCCCGCAGGCGAAAGGCCAGTATGCGCCCCTCACCGACCGCCCTGACGTCCGAGGACAAGAAGCTGCAGGCATTCCGCGATGAAGTGATCGCCCTGTACGAGCAGGAGCCAGACTTGCTGGCGCTGCCGCACGTGCTGTTCCCCAGCGTGGCCAGGCTCACCGACGCCGACGTCGTCAGCTATGCCGAATTCCACCACCGCAGCAAGGAGGTCCGCGCGCTGGTCTCGGTGGACGATGACCCCGCCGCGCGCGCACGCGGCATGCAGGCTTTTGCCAGGCACCGGCACAGCCATCCGTTCTGGCAATGCGAGCCCGCGTTCTATGGCGAACGCGCCTTGCGCGAATCGGATTTCTTCAGCGATGACGAATTCATGGCGCTGCCGATGGCGAGGGAAGCCTTGCTGCCGTTGAACGCGCGACGGCTGCTGGCGATCGTGTTCCAGCACGACGGCTATGTGGTCACCGTGATGAGCTTGCGCGTCAGCGGCAGTCCGCCGTTCAGCGATGGCGACCGCGACCGCCTGCAGGCGCTGCGCCCGCACTTGCTGCGCTGCTACCGCCAGGCGCAGCAGCGCACCGTGGCCAAGCTCGGGCCGGCAGAGCGCCTGCGGCTGGCCTTCCCGACGCTGACGCCGCGCCAGCTCGAGGTGTGCGGATGGCTGGCGCAAGGCAAGTCGAACGAGGACATCGCGGCCATCCTCGGCGTCAGCGTCGACACCGTAAAGGTCCATGCCCGCGTGATCTACGACAAGATCGGCGCGGGCGGCCGGCACGGCGTGGTGGCGATGGCCCATACCGTGCCGCCGTTCGCGCAGTGGCCGCCGCTGTGGACGCTGCGTACGGCCGCCCCCGCGCCAGGGGCAGCCGCCTGACCAACGCGTGGCCCGTGGCCGCCCGGACCGCTACAGCCTGAGCGAAGGCCGCGCCGTGCTTGCCTTGCCGGCCAGCGGGCCGGCCACGGTCTTCAGCGCGCGCTGGCTTTGCGGCGGATAGACCGTGGCGGCGATCTCTGGCAGCGGATCCTGCACGCAGGCGCCTACCGTGTTCATGTTGTCGATCACCTGGAACGTCGTGATGGTGGGCAGTGCTTGCCACCAGACGCCGGTCGTGGTCACGTCCGGCTTGTCGATTTCAAACTTCTTCGCGATCGTGGTCGCCTCGCTGATCGACAGCTCCTCGGTGAACGACACCGAATAGGACAGCGTCAGGTTGACCTTGGCGCTGAGCACGCCGATGTCGAACCCGGATTCCAGCCCCAGGCTGACCCCCAGGGTTTGCGTTTCGCTGTCGGTGATGCTGACGCCGGTGGTGACGTCGACCTCGTAGCCCGTGTCCAGTCCGGGTTGTCCGGTCAGCTCCACCAGTTGCTGCCACACCTGGCTGATGCTGAGGATGGTGTAGGAGCTGCTGTCCGTGCCCGGCACCACCATGGTGAACGGTGTGTTGGCAGCCACGGTGGCCGGCATTTGCTCGCCGACGTAGCTCGGCGCTGGCGGCTGGTTCGCGGCGACGTAGGGCGTCGACGGTGGCGTGTCGAGCGTCACGATGCTGGCACCGCCCATGAAAGCCGGGCCGCTCGGGCCCCAGTTGCTGATGGCGCCATAGGGCTGGAGCACGAAGCCCTGCGTCGCGGTCTGGTCGGCGCCGTTGGTCAGCAGCACCGACTGCACCATGCCGCAGAACGGATACGAAGTGCCGTCCCAGAACGCGCCAACGTAGCTGGTGCCGCCGCTGACCGGTTGCTGCAGCGGATTGTCGGACACCGGCACCGATTGCACTTGCACGCCGTTGACCAGGCCCACCAGGCTCTGGCCCTGGGTCCAGATCATCTCCACCAGGCTCCACTGGTCGGTCGGGATCTGCCCGGCCTGGAAGGTAAAGCGGTTGCCGGCGTTGTCCCACACTTCCGGATACAGCATCGGCACGTCGCCGCCGCGGGTCCCCACGCCCAGGATCAGCGATTCACAGAGCGAAAACACTTTCTGGTCGGCGGGCAGTCCTGCGCTGTCGACATAGATCCAGGCCAGTACATGCACGGTGCTGGAGTTCAGGATGATGCCTGGCGCGCCGGCATTGAACTGCACGGCGCCGGGCGACGAGAAATTGAATGCACTGACAGTTGGAGCGCTCATGGTGTTACCCCTCGGATTCTGAATCGGTCATGAAGCAACGGGAACGGCATTCACCCCCGCAACAATGTGCCGCCGTATTGGTGGCGATGCGCGACGGAAGCGAAGGTGGCGGCTGAGGATCTTTTGTGGCCTGCGCTCCCGCAGCAGGTTGCGTGGCGCATGGCGCCGCACATGCGTGCTGCTGGGGCAATATAGGATCGGGCCATGCCGGTCGCCATTACTCATCGGGATTAGTGCGGCGGGGCAGGACGCCGGTCGTTGGCCTGTCAGCAGCGTTTCGATGGCGGACATCGACGGCCTACGGACGCGGCGGAAATTCGCCGGTCAGCGCAATGCAGTACATCAGCACCGTGCAGGGCTGCATGTTCTCGTGCGGCTGGCTGGCGCCGGACGTGCCCACGGCCTGCGGCGACAACGTGGTCATGACGGGTGCCGGCGAGGCGCCGACGGGGATGCAGGTCTGGTTGTTGGGCACCATGAAGCGGGCCGGCAAGCGGGCGCTGGCCTCGGTGGAGACCGCGCGCGCGGTGTCGCCGTAAACCGCGTGGTTGTGCGCTGGCATTTCCGCCGCGGTGAGCGTGACCGTGGCCGCGCCCTGCGGATTGCCGGGCTGGTTGTCGACCGGTCCGGTCACCGCGCGGCCGCGCAGGTCGGGCAGGGCGAAGTTGGTGGTGCCGTTGCCGCCGTACTGGGTGCCGAGCAGCGAGAACAGCGCCGGGTTCTGCTGGATCGCCAGCAGCTGGCCGTCGCACGAAGCCCAGCCGGCCGGCGGGTAGGCGCAGCCGAAGATGCGGATTTCTCCCAGGTACTGGTCTGACATATTGCCTCCGGGTTCAGGTTGGCTCGCGCCAGGCGCTCAGCTTTGCGACGGATAGATTCCGTCCGTGGCGATGATGTAGGTCAGCGACAGCGTGGGCATCTGGTTGCTGTGGGGCTGCGTGCCGCCCGCCATGCCGAGCGACCCCGGCGCAAAGGCATTCTTGCCGGGCGGGTTGGCGGTGCCGGCGTCGTAGAACACGTTCGGCGACGGCGTGGTGCCGGGCAGCACGTCCGGTCCGGGCGTGACCGTGGAGGCGATCGTGTTGGTCGCCTGGATCGGATGGGTGTGCCCCGGGATCTGGCTCGCCAGCAGGGTCACGTTGGCACTGCCGAAGGCCTGGCCGATGGTCCGCTCGCTCAGTCCGGGCCCGGTGCCCTGGCCCAGCGGCAGGTTGCCGCGCAGGTCCGGCAGTTTGAAGGTGGTGGTGCCGTCGCCGCCGTAGAGCGTGCCCAGCAGCGAGAACAGCATCTCGTACTCGGCAATGCTGAGCGTCTGGCCAGCACAGAATTGCCATCCCGCCGGCGCAAAGTTGCCGGCAAACATCCGGATTTCACCCACGAACGGTTCCGCCATGATGCCTCCTCAACCCCGGCTCGGGTAGCTGCCGACCAGCGAGATGATGTAGTTCAGCACCAGCGACGGCTGCATGTTGTCGTGCGGCTGCCCGCCGCCCGTGCTGCCGCAGGCTTCGTCCAGCCATGGCGTGAGCGAGTCAGGCGTGCCGTACAGCAGCTCGCCGGGGCCGGAGATCGACGGATCGCCGGGGTTGTACAGGTTGCTGGCCGCCAGCACGCGGTCTTGCGCGACGCCGACGTTCAGCGCCGTCGCCGGGCTGGAGGAGACGTTGAACGGATGGGTGTGGGCGGGCACCTGCGCGGTGGTCAGCGTGACCGCCTCGACGCCGGCCATCTGGCCCTGCTCGATGCCGTCGGGATCGCGGTGCAGCGGCGTGCGGCCGCGCAGGTCGGGCAAGGCGAAATCGGTGATGCCGTTGCCGCCGTATTGCGTGCCCAGCAGGCTGAACAGCGCCTGGTTCTGCGCGATGGACAACAAGGCGCCGTTGCACAACGCCCATCCTGTTGGCGCAAACGCGAACGCGCACAGCCGGACTTCTCCCAGATACTGGTCCACGATCTGCCTCCCCGGTTGAACAACACCCCAAAGACGCGGCGCCTGCGTGCCGTGTCGCGACGATAGAGATTTAATTGAATTTGATATCTGGTATCAAATTTGATCAATTACGCATTGATCGATTTGACGTATTTTCTGCACCGGGCCATTCCGCAGCCCATCCTCACGCGATTCACAGACAGACCGAAGTGTTGGCGATGCCAGCGGAAAGTCAACAAAAATAACAACGCTCGTCCCGAGCCGCGCCCGGCCAGTCATCGGCGCGCCGCGCTCGCCGACGGCAATGGCAGCCCGCCGCGAGCCGCGGGTGTCGGGAGATATCGGGTGTCTACACAAGGCAGGGGTTGCGCCGGCGCGGAGCGTGCCGGGCAGACGGTGGGGGCCGTCACACGAGTCCATCGGTGGCGGCAGCGCTGGCGCGGCCGGCTCGGGCCGGTGCTGTTGGCACTGTGGCTGGGTTTGCTGCTGGGGACTCCGGCGCCGGCACTTGCGGTCTCGTGCACGCTGAGCATTGCCGCCACGTCCAACCAGCAGACGGTCTATGGCTTCACCTCGGCGGACTACGCTGCCTGCGATCCGAACCAGTTCAGCATCGCCTACGACGCCGGCGGCAACGGCAACTTCGGCGCATCGACCAATCCCACCCCCACGTCCCAGGGTGGCACGCTGTACATCTACAACGGCAACCTGCCGAACGGCCAGAACGAGAACGGCTTTGTCTACACGCCGCGAGCCAATTTCATCGGCACCGACAGCGCGACGTTCTTCACCAGCGACGATGGCTCGTCATGGGCGCCCAACGGCACGGTGCAATTCAACGTCTCCGCCGGCCCGCCGACGGTGACCGCCATCTCGCCTTCATCTGGCCCGGCCAGCGGCGGCACCGCCGTGACCGTCACGGGCACCGGTTTCGTCGGCGTGACCGCGGTCAGGTTTGGCGCTTCGGCCGCATCATTCGTCGTCAACAGCGCGAGCTCGCTGACAGCCACCGCGCCTGCCGCCGCGGCAGGCACCGTCGACGTGACCGTGACCACCGCGGCCGGCACCAGCGCCACCAGCGCTGCGGACCGGTTTACCTATGTCGCCGGCCCGCCGGTGGCCAACAGCGTCAGTGCCACGGTAGCGTACGGCAGCGCCGGCAACCCCATCACGCTGAATATCACCGGCGGGGCGGCGAGCAGCGTCGGCGTGGGATCGGCGCCTGCCCACGGCACCGCCGTTGCCAGCGGTACGTCGATCACCTATACGCCCACCTCGTCCTACGCGGGACCGGACAGCTTCACCTATACGGCCACCAACGCGTCCGGCACCTCGGCCCCCGCCACTGTGACGATTACCGTGGCGAGCCCCAACCTCGTCTACGCGCCGTCATCGCCACCGCCGGGCTTCGTGGGCGGCGCCTACAGCCAGTCGCTGGCGGTGGCCAGCGGCGGCACCGGGCCTTACACCTACACGCTGGCATCGGGCGCATTGCCGCCAGGCATGACGCTGTCGAGCGCGGGTTTGCTGGCGGGGACGCCAATCGCCGGCGGCACCTTCAACTTCACGGTGCGCGCCACGGACAGCAGCACGGGAACCGGGCCATTCAGCGCTACCAGCGGCCCGCTGGCGCTGGTGCTGGGCGGCGCGGCGATGGCCCTGTCGCCGGCGCCCGGCGCGCTGAGCGCGGCGGCGGGAACGCCGTTCAGCCAGGCCTTCACGGCGAGCGGCGGCACCGGTCCCTATTCCTACTCGATCACGGTCAACGGCGGCATCATGCCGTCCGGGCTGACATTCAATAGCGCGACGGGCGTGCTGGCTGGTACGCCGGGCACGGCGGGGACCGTGTCGTTCATCATCCAGGCAAACGACAGCAGCACGGGAACGGGGCCGTACAGCGTGGCCGGCGCCTATACGCTGACCATCGCCGCGCCGACGGTAGCGCTGGCGCCCGCGACGCTGGCCAATCCCGCACTCGGTATCGCGTACAGCCAGAGCGTGACGGCGAGCGGCGGCACCGCGCCCTACACGTACAGCCTGGTCGCGGGCGCCTTGCCGCCCGGCCTGACGCTGAACAGCTCCACCGGCGCCATTGCGGGCACGACGGCGGCCGGCGGCAACTACAACTTCACGGTCCTGGCGACCGACAGCCTCGGCTTTACGGGCAGCCGCGCGTACAGCGTCACCATCGGTGCGCCGACCATCGTCGTCAATCCGGCCACGCTGCCGCAGGCGACCGTCGCCACGGCCTACAGCCAGGCACTCACGGCCGCCAGCGGCACGGCGCCATACACCTTTGCGGTCACGGCGGGCGCCTTGCCCGCCGGCATGTCGCTGTCGGCAGGCGGCGTGCTGTCAGGCACGCCGAGCGGCGGCGGCACGCACAACTTCACCGTGAGCGCCACCGACAGCAGCACCGGCACCGGCCCCTATACCGGCAGCCGCGCCTACACGCTTGCCGTGGCTGCGCCGGCGCTGAGCCTGTCGCCCGCATCGCTGCAGGCGCCGGTGGCAGGGGTGGCCTACAGCCAGGCGTTGACGGCCGGCGGCGGCACCGCGCCATACAGCTTTTCAGTGGCTGCCGGATCGCTGCCCGCGGGGCTGTCGTTGAACCCGTCCACCGGTGTGCTGAGCGGTACGCCGTCGACGGCCGGCAGCCATACGTTCACGGTACGCGTGACCGACAGCAGCACCGGCACCGGCGCGCCATACAGCATCAGCCGCGTCTATACGCTGACGACGGGGCAGGGCATGCCTTCGGCGCCGCCGGTGGCGGTGACCACGTTGTCCAATGCGCCGGTGACGATCCATGCCGCCGCCAATGCCGCCAACGGACCCTTCTCCGGCGTCAGCATCGTCACCCCGCCGACCAGCGGCAGCGCCGTGGTGAACGGACTGGATATCGTCTATACGCCGGCGCCGACTGCCTCGGGGCCGGTCACGTTCACGTACGCGCTGGCCAACAGCGCGGGGACGTCGGCGCCGGTACCGGTGACCGTCACGGTCAATGCGGTGCCGGTCCCGGTGGCGCAGAAGCAGGTGTCGACGCTGGCGGGCCGGCCGGTCGATGTCGACGTGACCGAGGGCGCCAGCGGCGGGCCGTTTACCGGTGCGGCGGTGGTGTCGGTCGTGCCCGCCGATGCCGGCACCGCCACCGTCGCCAGCGCCGCGCCGAAGGCGCCGGCCGCAGACGGCAAGCAGCTCGCCGCGACCGCCTACACCGTGAACTTCGTTCCGGCGGCCGCTTTCGCCGGTACGGCGGTGGTGACCTATACGCTCAGCAATGCCGTGGCGACCTCGGCGCCGGCGGTGATCCACGTGGCCGTGGCGGCGCGCCGGGACCCGTCCACCGATCCCGACGTGGTCGGGCTGGTCAACGCCCAGATCCAGGCGGCCCGGCGCTTTGCGACCGCGCAGATCGCCAACTACAACCAGCGCCTGGAGGCGCTGCACGGCACGGGCAGGGCGCCGTCAGGAAACCAGATATCGGTGGTGATGCCGCGCGCCCAGGCCGATCCCGAACGCTGCCAGGCGGTGGCGGGCTTCGCCGCGCGCGACGCTTGCCTGCGCGGCACGGCTGCAGCAGGCCAGCGCGGGCGCCCAACCGACACCGCGGCCGGTTCCCGCGCCGCGCACGGGGCGGGCGATGCCGGCAATGGCACCGGCAATGGCACCGGCAATGGCGCCAGCAGCCCTCCGGACCTGCCCGGCGGCGCGGACCCTGGCGGGCAGGCTGCCGCGGCCGACGCAGATGATGCGCGCCTGGCGTTCTGGACCGCGGGCACCGTGGATTTCGGCTTCGCCAATGCGGGGACGCAGCGCTCGGGCTTCCGCTTCACCACGGGCGGGGTGACGGCCGGGGCCGACTATCGCTTCTCCGACCAGCTCACGCTCGGCATCGGCTTCGGCTATGGACGCGACAGCACCGACGTAGGTTCGGCCGGCACGCGCAGCACGGCGGACAGTTTCAGCGCCGCGCTGTACGGCAGCTACCGGCCGCAGCCGTCATGGTTTATCGACGGCGTTGCCGGCTACGGCTCGCTCAGTTTCGATTCGCGCCGCTGGGTGGGCGATGAAAACGCGTTCGCCTACGGCAAGCGCGACGGTCACCAGGTCTTTGCCTCGTTGTCGACCGGGTACGAGTATCGCGGGCAGGCCTGGCTGATATCGCCGTACGGACGGCTGTCAGTGTCCGACAGCACGCTCGACCCGTTCACCGAGACCGGCGCCGGGTTCAGCGCGCTGAGGTATTTCGGCCAGAGCGTGACCACGGTGTCCGGCACCCTGGGGCTGCGCACGGAGTACGCCACGGCGACGCGATGGGGCCTGTTCCTGCCGTTCGCCCGGCTCGAGTACCAGCACGATTTCAGCGGCCAGAGTGCGGCCGGGCTGGCGTACGCGGACCTTGCCGGCACCGGTCCCGCCTATACGGTGGTCAACGCGCCATACGGGCGCGACCGCCTGCAGCTGGGGCTGGGCGGCAAGCTGCGCACGCGCTCGCTGACGTTTGGCCTCGACTACAACGTGATGGTCGGCATGGGCGGCCTGCAGCAGGGCGTGCGGCTGACGTTTGCGGCGCCGTTCTAGCGCGGGGGCGCCGCCGCGCCCGTGCTGATTTCCGCGCCCGGTTCCGCTCTCAGTTCCGCCCTCGGTTCCGCGCTCAGCGGCCCATGCCGGTTCCGGGCGCGCCGCCCGATGGCCCGGTCGTGCCGGTACCGCCGGTGCCGGTGCTCGGCGCGTCGGCTGCGCCGCCACGCGTGGTTCCCGGGCCGGTGACCGACGGCGAGCCGGTCGAGCCGGATGGCGCCGTCACGCCGGACGCGCCGGCCGCGCGGCCGGCGCCGGCATCGGTGCCATGCCGCTTGCCGGCCGACGAGCGCGAGCTGCCCTGCTTGTCGCCGCTGGCGGCCTTGCCGCCGCCGTCGGTCATGCTGGTGCCGGTCCCGGGCGTGCCTGGGCTGCCCGGCGTCCCGGTCGTCCCCGACGGCCCCGTGCCGGCGCTGCCGCCGCCGGAGCTGCCGCCCGAGCCCCCACCCGCGCCACCCGCGCCGCCTGCGCCCTGCGCCAGTGCCGCACCGCTTGCCAGCGCCGTGCAGGCAAGCCAGGCCATCATCCATGTCCGTGCTTTCATCATGATCTCCTTGCGTTGGAAGCACCGCAGCCGCAAGGGGCGTTCCACCCCCACGCGAGTGCTGCCGCGCACACCGTTGCAAGGTTTGCCGGTGCCGGCCGGCAATAGTTACCGGAGGCCACATCGCCCAAGTTCGCGGCCTCGGGCCGCGGTATATCGCTGAACATGGCGCGCGCCTCGGCCACGGGCATACCGATTGCTTAAGAGAGATAGAAGTCATCTCCGCAGCGGCGGTATCTCTGGAGCCTGCGATGGACGCCCCGGCAACCACATTCAAGAAGTTCGGCGGATTGGGCGGCCGCATGCTGATCGTCGGTTTCGGCAGCATCGCGCGATCCGTGGTGTCCGTGCTGCTGCGCCATCTCGACATGACTCCCGGGCAGATCACCGTGGTCTGTCCCCCTGCCAACGATACTTCCGTGGCCCAGGAGTATGGGATCCATGTCGTGTTCAAGGCGCTGACCGAGGAAAACCACAAGCAGGTGTTGCAGGACCTCGTCGGCGAGGGGGACTTCCTGCTGAACCTGTCGGTCAACGTCTCCAGCGAGGCGCTGGTGCGCTATTGCTGGGAGCACGGCGTGCTGTACCTGGATACCTCGATCGAGCCGTGGGCGGGCGCGGCCACGGATCCCGCGGCGCCGCTGTCGCGCCGCAGCAACTATGCCCTGCGCGAAGGCGTGCTGGCCTTCCGCCTCGACAAGCGCGACGGGCCCACCGCGATCCTGACGCAGGGCGCCAACCCGGGGCTGGTGTCGGCTCTGGTCAAGCAGGCGCTGGTCAATATCGCGGCGGACAACGACGTCGACCATGAAGCGCCGGCAAGCTTCGAGGACTGGGCGGCACTGGCGCGGCAGCTGGATATCCGTGCCATCCACATCGCCGAGCAGGACACGCAGGTCGGCGACCGGCGTAAAGCCGCCAATGAGTTCATCAACACGTGGTCGGTCGATGCCTTTATCGAGGAGGGGATGCAGCCGGCCGAACTCGGCTGGGGCACGCACGAACGGCACTGGCCGGCGGATGCGCGCCGGCACGGGTTCGGCTCGGATGCCGCGGTGTACCTGACGCGTCCCGGATTCGGCACGCGCGTGCGCAGCTGGACGCCGCTGGGCGGTCCTTACCACGGCTTCCTGATCACGCACGGCGAGTCGATTTCTATTGCCGATCACCTGACCCTGCGCGACAGCGGCGAAGTCGTGTACCGGCCGACGGTGCACTATGCCTACCGCCCCTGCGACGACGCGCTGCTGTCGATCGACGAACTGATGGGCAATGGCGGCCGCAAGCAGGACCACCAGCGCATCCTGCGCGACGACATCGTCGCCGGCATGGACGAGCTCGGGGTATTGCTGATGGGCAATGCGCGCGGCGCTTACTGGTACGGCTCCCGGCTGACCACGGAACAGGCCCGGCAACTGGTGGAACACAACACCGCCACCAGCCTGCAGGTGGTCGCCGGCATCCTGGGCGGCGTGGTCTGGGCGCTGGAGCATCCGCGCGCGGGCGTGGTCGAGCCCGATGACCTGGATTACGAAGCCGTGCTGCGCGTCGCGCGGCCCTACCTGGGCGAACTGGTCGGCGTCTATGGCGACTGGACGCCGCTGGCGCAGCACTCGCCGCTGTATCCGGAGGCGGGCGATGAAGATCCCTGGCAGTTCGTCAACGTGCGCGTGCCGTAGACGCCGGCCTGGCGCAATCGGAGCCGAAGACGATGTCGGGACTGCTGCAAAAGGAACTGGGAGTCATCGAGGACTCCTACTACGAGGCCAGCGTCGCGCGGCCGGCGCCAAGCCCGCCGCTGCAGGGGCGCACTGAGGCGGAGGTGTGCGTGGTGGGCGGCGGCTATGCCGGGCTGTCGTGCGCGCTGGAGCTGGCCGCGCGCGGCTTTCATGTCGCGCTGCTCGAGGCGCAGCGGATCGGCTGGGGCGCGTCCGGGCGCAATGGCGGCCAGGCGATCGTCGGCTTCGGCGCGGAAGGCGAGGGCGCGATCGAGCGCCAGTGCCCGGCCGAGGTGGCGCAGGCGGCCTGGAACGCATCGGTCGACGGCATGCGCCTGCTGGAGCAGCGCATCGCTGCCTACGGCATCGCCTGCGACCACGTGCGCGGCTACATGACGCTGGCGCCGCGGGCACACAAGGTGGAGGGCCTGCGCCGCTGGGTGCGCCATATGCACGAGCGCTATGACTATCCGCTCGAATGGGTCGAGCGCGCGGAGCTTGGCCGCCATGTCGACAGCGACCGCTTCGTCGCCGGCGCGTATGACCCGCACTCCGGCCACCTGCATCCGCTGAAGTACTGCCTGGGGCTGGGCGAGGCGGCGCGCCGGCACGGTGTCGAGGTGTTCGAGAACTCGGCCGCCTATCGCGTCCAGCGCGACCGGGCGCCGGTGGTGAAGACCGCGGAGGGCGAAGTGCGATGCCGCCAGGTGGTGCTGGCGGGCAACGTTTACCTGGGCGAGTTCGGCGACCATCTCGCGCCGGAAATCGCGGCGCGCATCATGCCGGTGGGGACCTACATGATCGCCACCGAGCCGATGGACGCGCAGCGCGCCAGCGCACTGATGCCGAGCCGGGTCGCGGTATCCGACAACAACCTGATCGTCGACTATTTCCGTCTCAGTGCCGACAACCGCTTGCTGTTCGGGGCGGGCGAAACCTTCAGCGCGCGCCCGCCGGGAAACCTGGTGCAGCGCATCCGCGCGCGGATGCTGCAGGTCTTTCCGCAGACCGCCGATCTGAATATCGATTACTCCTGGGGCGGCTTCGTCGATATCACCATGAACCGGGCGCCCGACCTGGGCCGCATCGGCACCAACCTCTACTATGCGCAGGGGTTCTCCGGACACGGGCTGTCGTTTGCCGGCATGGCCGGCAAACTGATTGCCGAGGCGATGAGCGGCGACGCCTCGCGCTTCGACGTCTTTACCCGCATCCGGCATCACCGCTTCCCCGGCGGCGCGCTGTTCAGGACCCCGGCGCTGGTGCTGGGGATGTGGTACTACAAGCTGCGCGACCTGCTGTAAGCGCCAGCCTCGTTACCGCGACGGTGCCGGCGGCGTCTGCACGCCCACGCCATGGACGTGCACCATCTTCCCGCCCAGCCAACCGGACACCACCAGCAGGCCGATGGCGATCGCCGACAGCACGATCGCGCCGGCACCTGCGCCGCGCATGCGCCACCAGGCATTGACGACATAGAGCGCGACTACCGTCAGGTTGATGCCCATGTGCAGCAGCGCAATGCGGCGGATGCCACTGGGCAGCGAGAGCAGGTCGATCAATCCGGGCAGCGCCGCGAGCAAGGCGCCAATGATGCCGCCGACCATGGCGTACAGGGCCACCACCGGCCAGTTGGGACTGGTGCCGCCGAAATAGCGGATCAGGTCGCAGGCGAAGGAAAAGATCCACAAGCCGATGGGGATGGTGATCAGCATCGGATGGATCGGATGCTTGGCAATGCTGGCGGGTGTGAGCATGGCGACTCCTTTGACGTTCAGGGCGCGCAAGGGCGCTTGCGTTCGCCGCGCCATCGCAATGCCATCGCAATGCCATCGCAACAGCGGCGCGGCGTGCCTCCCCGTTCAATGCTGGCGCTGGTCGTCCGGTGTCACGCTGACCGGCTCCAGTCCGCTTTTCGCCGGGCCATGCAGCACCGAGCCGTCGACGCCGAAGCGCGAGCCATGGCACGGGCAATCGAAGGATTGCTCCAGGCTGTTCCACTGGACCAGGCATTTCAGGTGCGGGCAGGTCGCGTCGAAGGTGTGCAGGCCGCCATCCGCATCGCGGAAGGCCGCCACGTGGCGGCCGCCGGCCTTGGTCACATGCCCTTCGCCCGGGGCGATGGCGTCGAGCGCCACGCCCTCGTCCTGGCCGAGCCAGTCGGCGTACCGGGCCACCACATTGGCGTTCTCGCGCGCGTACTCGACCACGGCCGTCACCGACTTGCGCGACGGATCGTAAAGCTCGGCCCAGTCGTTGGTGCGGTCGGTGATCTGGTCGCGGATCAGCATGCCGGCGATCGCGCCGTGGGTCATGCCATTGCCGGAATCACCGGTCACGACATAGACATTGGCGTCTCCCGGGTTGCGGCCGATAAAGGCGACCCCGTCGACCGGCTCCATCACCTGGCCCGACCACGCGAACACGGGTTCGTCGACCACCGGGAAGCGCTGGCGGGTCCAGTCGACCAGCCTGGCGAAGCGCTGCCCGGCATCGTCGGCCTGGCCGACCTTGTGGTCTTCGCCGCCGCTGATCAGCAGCTGGTGGCCGGCATCGAGATCGCCGGCAATGCGCACGTAATGGTAGGGATCGAGCGTGTCCCAGAACTGGCACAGCGGCATGCTGCCGCGCGGCACTTTCATGCCGACCACAAAGGTCCGGTACGCGGCCTGCTTGGTATGGATGGCAAAGCGGTCGATAAACGGCGTATTGGTGGCGACGACGACGTGGCCAGCCTGGATGCGCGCGCCGCTGGCCGTGCGCACGGTAGCGGGGTGGCCGTCGCTGACTTCCATGGCGCGGGTCTTGCCGTAGACCTTGCCGCCACGGCGCTGGATCGCCTCGACCAGGCCGCCCAGGTACTTCAGCGGGTGCAGCTGCCCCTGCCGCGGGAATCGCAGCGCCGAGCGCAGCGCCACCTTGCCGGTGGGCACGTCGCTGGCCCGCTCGACTTCGTCGAGCCCGGCCCGGTGCGCCGCGTCCAGTTCCCGCGACAAAAGATCATCGCCATCGGACGATTCGGCAAAGAGGAAACCGTCCACGCGCCGGAAATCGCAGTCGATGGATTCGGCCGCGCAGATCGACTCCATTCGCGACACCGCCGCTGCGTGGCTCTGGGCGATCTGCCGCGCCGCCCGATGCCCGAGGTGGCGTTCGATGTAGAAAAAATAATCGTCGAAGGCCGTCATCAGGTGCGCCGTGGTCCTGCCGGTTTCACCGGCGCCAGGCCCGTCCGCGTCGATCACGACTACGGCCAGTCCGGCCGCGGCCAGTTCATAGGCAACCGACAGCCCGGCGATGCCCGCGCCGATGACGCAGGCGTCGCACACCGCGTCGCCGTCCAGGGGCGGGCTGGAAAGGGTGGTCCCGGCTGCCCAGTATGAAAGCGTCATGCCGCCGACCTCCGCTTGTTTTGTGCCTATGTCTCAGTGATAGGCCAGTGACGCCGGCGCAGGTATCGGGCGCGGTCCTACAGTGAAGTGGCTGGACCTTAATTTACCCGGGCAATATTGACTTATTATTTTATCCGGGTAATATTTGGCGATGTTCCTGTTTGTCTTCCGACGATCTGCCATGCCAGCGCCTCACCACTTCACCACCTTCGACGGCCATCGCCGTATTGCCTCGGGTCCGCTGCCGGACAACGCGCTGGCGCTCAGGCGCGCGCTGGACCGTGGCGCCGCCGGGCCCGTGCTGGTGTTCGACGACCGCACCGGCCGCGCGATCGACCTGGATACCAGCGGCTCGGAGGCAGAGATCCTGGAGCGGTCGGCGCTGCGCGCGGCGCAGCTGGCCGCGCCGCAGCCGGTGGCAGGCGAGGGTGGCGAGGCCCCCGCCGCGGCCGAACCGCGCGGCCGCGGCCGGCCAAAGCTGGGTGTGGTGTCGCGCGAGGTGACGCTGCTGCCGCGCCACTGGGAATGGCTGGCCGCGCAGCCCGGCGGCGCCTCGGTGGCGCTGCGCAAGCTGGTCGAGCAGGCGCGCCGCGATCATGCCGGCAAGGAGCGCAGCCGCGCGGCCAGCGAGCGCGCCTATCACTTCATGGTGGCGATTGCCGGCGACCTGGCCGGTTTCGAGGAGGCGAGCCGGGCGCTGTTCGCCAACGACCTGGCCGCTTTCGCCAGCCGGATCGCGGCATGGCCGGCGGATGTGCGCGAACACGCGCTGCGGCTGGCGCACAGCGACGCCTGAACGGCACGCTCAGGTTCCGCCCAGCAGGTCGTGCGCATCGACGATCGCGTAGGCGATCTCAGGATGCGCCTCCATGCTGCGGCGGATCGCGGACGGGATCGACTGGCGGATCTTGCGGCACAGGCCGGGCTGCTCCTGCACCTGGATATTGATGCCGCGCACGGTGCGCACGCCGCGCGCGCTCGGCGTGATGCTCAGCACGATGCCAAGCTGGGCCTGCATCAGGCCCTCCATGCGCTGCAGCTCGGCCAGGCTGGTCAGGTTTTCGAGCCGTTCGACCAGCCGTTTTTCTTCGGCGCGGGTCAGGCGCAGCACCCGCAGGTCGGCATCGGGGTCGCTCAGCAGCGCTTCGCGCCCGCAGATGCAGGCACCGGGCGGGCATTCCGTGCGGAGCGGGAACGGCGCATTCATGGCGGGCGCAGGGCGGCAGGATCGCGGGGGACGGTGGCCGGATATGTTAAATCAGGTTGCCGGCCAGTGGCGCATGATCCGGCAGCGATGGCCGATCCGGTCTATGCTCGCGGCTGCGGTCCGGGCGCGCATGTCCGGGCCAGCCAACTAGAAACCCGCCCCCGGCACAGGAGACCCGCCATGGCACTTTCGATGTACGACGTTTCGATCCCCCCGTTTATCCGCGCGCTGGGCAACCTCGATGCGATCCTCGCCAAGGGCGCGGCGCACGCGCAGGCGCAGGGGATGGACCCGGCCGACCTGATCCAGACCCGCCTGATTGCCGATATGGACCCGCTGCCGGCGCAGGTGCAGCGCGCCAGCGATGCCGCCAAGGGCTGCGCGGCGCGGCTGGCCGGGATCGAGGTGCCGTCGTTTGCCGACACCGAAACGACCTTCGCCGAACTGCAGGACCGCATCGGCCGCACCATCGTGTTCCTGGAGCAGGTCACGCCGGCGCAGCTCGAAGGCAGCGAACAGCGCGTGATCGAACTGAAGCTGCGCCAGGGTCCGCTGCGCTTCGACGGCAAGTCCTACCTGCTTGGCTTTGCCTTGCCCAATTTCTATTTCCACGTGACCACCGCCTACGACATCCTGCGCCACAAGGGCGTGCAAATCGGCAAGCGCGATTATCTGGGCCTGAAGTAGGATCCGGCGCGCGTTGTACGTCACCTGTGCCGGGTGGGCTTGAGTCCACACGGCATCGGCCGCGCCGCGCCGGGCCGGCGGCCGCCAAGCGGAAATCCTGGGGCCTCTGGTATACTTGCGGCACGTCCGGCCCCATGCCGGACGCAGCCTGCGACAGGCCAGGACAGCCCCTACCGGCAGCCCCCACGCTGCCAGCACAGCCGCCCCGATCGATACGTTTCGGTCCACATCGAGGGCGCGACCACGCGCCAATGTGACCACGCGGCGCGAGGTCCGGCTCCGGCCCTGCCCATCCTTTACTGAACCCCGGCCAGCAAGGCGCTGCCGAACCGCTGCGAACCGCTGTTTACGGTCCGAGAGAGACCCCACGCATGACTTACGCCGTCAAGGAAATCTTCTATACGCTGCAGGGCGAAGGCGCCAACGCCGGCCGCGCCGCGGTGTTCTGCCGCTTTGCCGGCTGCAACCTGTGGAGCGGCCGCGAGCAGGACCGCGCCAGCGCGGTGTGCCAGTTCTGCGATACGGATTTCGTTGGCACCGATGGCACGCGCGGCGGCAAGTACCGCTCGGCCGAGGAACTGGCGGCGGTGGTCGCGTCGGAGTGGCCGCAAGGCGCCGGCGGCAAGCCGCTGGTGGTCTGCACCGGCGGCGAGCCGCTGCTGCAGCTCGATGCACCGCTGATCGACGCGCTGCATGCGCAGGGCTTCGAGATCGCGATCGAGACCAACGGCACCATTGCCGTGCCGCCCGGCATCGACTGGGTCTGCGTCAGCCCCAAGATGGGTTCGGAACTGGTGGTCACGCGCGGCGATGAGCTGAAGGTGGTGATCCCGCAGGAAGGGCAGGACTTCGCCGCATACGAGAAGCTTGATTTCCGCCATTTCCTGGTGCAGGCCATGGATGGGCCGCTGGCGCGGGAAAATACCGCCGCCGCGGTGGCCTTCTGCCAGCGCCACCCGCGCTGGCGGCTGTCGCTGCAGACCCACAAGCTGCTGGGCATCCGCTGAGCGCTCGGGCCGGTGGTTCGCCGCGCGGGCGGCATCGGGGCGCACGGGGCCATCACCACCCACGCAATTCAGTCCACAATAGAGGCTTCGGACGCACGCGCGGCGTCCGCTTCAACGCAGGCGGCCGGCACCGGCGCCGCTACACATGAGCAAACAAGTTTCCATCACCCGCCGGCTGGAGTTCGACTCCGGCCACCGCATCCCCAACCACTGCGGACAGTGCCGCAATATCCACGGCCACCGCTACCGGCTCGACCTGACGCTGTCGGGCGAGGTGCTGCATCGCGAGGGCGCGTCGGATGACGGCATGATCCTGGATTTCGGCGACATCAAGGCGCTTGCCAACGAGCACCTGGTCAGCAAGTGGGACCATGCCTTCCTGATCTACCGCGGCGACACCGCGCTGCTGAACTTCCTGCAATCGATGGAAGGGCACAAGACCGTGGTGCTCGACGCGATCCCGACGGTCGAAAACCTGGCCCAGGTGGCCTTCGACATCCTGGCGCCGGTGTTCAAGGACTGCTTCGGCCACCACCTGCAGCTGACCAGGCTGGTGCTGTTCGAAACGCCCAACTGCTGGGCCGAGGTCAGCGCGCCGGCGGTGTTGCCCGCGCAGGACTGAGCGGGCGACGATGAGCCAGCCGCCCTTGCCGCCATCGCCGCCCTTGCCATTGCGCGCGCCGCGCGCGCTGCCGGACGATCCGGCGCAGGCCGCCGAGCGCGACGCGCGCTACATGCGCGCCGCGCTCGAAGAGGCCCGCCTGGCCGAAGCCGCGGGCGAGGTGCCGGTCGGTGCCGTGGTGGTCTGGAACGACACCATCATCGCGCGTGGCCACAACCTGCCGATCCGCTCGGTCGATCCGTCGGCGCACGCCGAAATGCAGGCGCTGCGCGCCGCCGCCCGGGTCATCGGCAACTACCGCATGCCCGAGTGCGAGCTGTACGTGACGCTGGAGCCGTGCGCCATGTGCAGCGGCGCGATCCTGCACGCGCGGCTGCGCCATGTGGTGTTCGGCGCGAGCGATCCCAAGACCGGTGCCGCCGGCAGCGTGCTCAACCTGTTCGAGCAGGCGCAGCTCAACCACCAGACCACCATCGCCGGCGGGGTGCTGGCCGACCACTGCGGCCAGCTGCTGAAGGATTTCTTCGGCGCCCGGCGCCGCGCGCAGAAGGCCGCGCGCCAGCCGGCGCCGGCCGCCGACCCTGACCAGAACCACGATACCGAAGCATGAGCACGCCTAACCCCAGGCCGCATACCGAAGTCCGACTGATCGCCTCGTCCGGGTACCCGCACGATGTCGCCATCGCCGCGCGCGGCTGTGCCTGGCTCAAGCACCATGGCTACCACATGACCAATCCGGACGTGCTGGCGCGGCGCTATCTGCGCTTCGGCGGCACCGACGCGGAGCGGCTGGCCGACCTGCACGCGATCGGCACCGGCGTGCCGCATGAATTGACGCTGGCGGTGCGCGGCGGCTACGGCATCGCCCGGCTGCTGGCGCAGGTCGACTTTGCCCGCATCGCCGAACAGGCGCGTGCCAGCGGCACGCCCATCGTCGGCCACAGCGACTTCACCGCCTTCCAGCTGGCCTACCTGGCGGCCACCGGCGGCGTCACCTTTGCCGGGCCGATGCTGCTGGCCGACTTCGGCGCCGAAGCCGTCGACCCCTATATGTGGGAGCACTTCGAAGGCATCCTGCGCAACCCTGCCTACCGCGTCGACATCGCCGCGCCGCAGTCCGGCGGCCAGCCGTTCTCCGGCAGCGTCGAGGGCACGCTGTGGGGCGGCAACCTGGCGATGCTGTGCAGCCTGCTGGGCACGCCGTTCATGCCGCGGGTGCAGGGCGGCGTGCTGTTTCTGGAAGACATCAACGAGCCGCCGTACCGGGTCGAGCGCATGCTGGTCCAGCTGCAGCAGGCCGGCGTGCTGGGGGCGCAGCGGGCCATCGTGCTGGGCGATTTCTCCAACTACCGCGTTACCGACTACGACAACGGCTACGACATGGATGCGGTGGTGGCCTATCTGCGCGAGCAGCTGCCGGTGCCGGTGCTGACCGGCCTGCCGTTCGGGCATTGCGCGCGCAAGCTGACGCTGCCGGTCGGGGCGCAGGTGCGGCTGTCGGCACGTGCCGACGGCTTCGCCATGGCGTTTTCGGGCTATCCGGTGCTGCCGCCGCTGGCCTGAGCCGCGCGCCGCCGCCGCGCGCGCCGGTCGCAAGGAATGCGTCCGGATGATAGAATGCGCGGTTATTTCGTGATTTCCTGCCGGGTTCCCGCATGAACCTGGCGTGGCCCGTGCCGCACCATGGCGCCGGGCCGGCCATGGCCGCCGGAATCCTTCCGGCCCGCGCCGCGGCGCCACCATCTCCAGACAAGGTTCAAGACGTGCTTTCTACCGCAAACATCACCATGCAGTTCGGCCCCAAGCCGTTGTTCGAGAATATCTCGGTCAAGTTCGGCGAGGGCAACCGCTACGGCCTGATCGGCGCGAACGGCTGCGGCAAGTCCACCTTCATGAAGATCCTCGGCGGCGACCTCGAGCCGTCGTCGGGCAACGTCATGCTGGAGCCGGGCATCCGCCTGGGCAAGCTGCGCCAGGACCAGTTCGCCTATGAAGACATGCGCGTGCTCGACGTGGTGATGATGGGCCACACCGAGATGTGGGCCGCCGCGCAGGAGCGCGACGCCATCTACGCCAACCCGGAAGCGACCGACGAAGACTACATGAAGGCCGCCGAGCTCGAGGCCAAGTACGCCGAATACGACGGCTACACCGCCGAGGCGCGCGCCGGCGAACTGCTGCTCGGCGTGGGCATCCCCACCGCACAGCACCAGGGCCCGATGAGCGACGTGGCGCCGGGCTGGAAGCTGCGCGTGCTGCTGGCGCAGGCGCTGTTCTCGAACCCGGACGTGCTGCTGCTGGACGAGCCCACCAACAACCTGGACATCAACACCATCCGCTGGCTGGAGACCGTGCTCAACGAGCGCAACTCCACCATGATCATCATCTCCCACGATCGCCACTTTCTGAACTCGGTCTGCACCCACATGGCCGACATGGACTACGGCACGCTCAAGGTCTACCCGGGCAACTACGACGAGTACATGGAAGCGTCGATGCAGGCCCGCGAGCGCCAGATGGCCGCCAACGCGCGCGCCAAGGAGCGCATCAGCGAGCTGCAGGACTTCGTGCGCCGCTTCTCGGCCAACAAGTCCAAGGCCCGCCAGGCCACCTCGCGCGCCAAGCAGATCGAGAAGATCAAGGTCGAGGACATCAAGCCGTCGTCGCGCCAGAACCCGTTCATCCGCTTCGAGTTCGAGAAGAAGCTGCACAACCTGGCGGTCGAGGTCGAAGGCATCACCAAGAGCTACGACCGCAAGATCATCGACAACCTGTCGATGGCGATCCAGGCCGGCGAGCGCGTCGCCATCATCGGCGAGAACGGCGCGGGCAAGACCACGCTGCTGCGCAGCCTGCTGAACGGCGCGGTGCAGACCGGCGTGCAGCGCGGCGTCGAGGTCGACCGCGGCACGGTCAAGTGGGCCGAGAACGCCAACGTCGGCTACATGCCGCAGGACACCTACGAGGAATTCCCGGAAGACCGCGACGTGATGGACTGGATGAGCCAGTGGACGCAGGCCGGCGATGACGAAACCTCGCTGCGCGGCACGCTGGGCCGCCTGCTGTTCTCGGCCGATGACATCAAGAAGAACGTCAAGGTGCTGTCCGGCGGCGAGAAGGGCCGCATGATCTGGGGCAAGCTGATGCTGGGCCGCCACAACGTGCTGGCGCTGGACGAGCCGACCAACCACATGGACATGGAGTCGATCGAATCGATGCAGATCGCGCTGGACAAGTTCCAGGGCACGCTGATCTTCGTCTCGCACGACCGCGAGTTCGTCAGCGGCCTGGCCACGCGCATTATCGAAGTGCGCACCGACGGCACGCTGACCGACTACCTGGGTACGTATGACGAGTACCTGCAGTCGCAGGGCATCGACGGCTGAGCGCCGCGCCTGCGCCGCATGCTGAAGGCCGCCTCCGGGCGGCCTTTTTGCTGTCCGGCCTGGCGTCAGGCGGTGCTGCCGCCGCTGACCTGGTCCAGTTGCGCAATGATGGCGCGCGCCGTGATGTCTCCGCGGGCCTTGAGCAGCGCCGCGTGCAGCGGTTCGCGCAGCGCCATCAGCGCGGGCAGGTCCGCAGCCTTTTCCACCTTCACCTGCAGCATGTAGCCGCGCAGCCCGAGATGCTGGCCGATCACGTCGGTGTAGAACTGGTAAAGGCGCTGGTACGCCTGGATCTCGGCGGGCGAGTGGGCGGCGGCCGAACTGGCTTGTGGCGGCGCCGGTACCTCGGCCACGGGCGCATGGCGCATCGCATACACCGAGAACAGGTTGGCATCGGGCTCCGGTGGCGCGGCACGCAGCGGTTCTTGCGGCGCGGCGGCGGGCGGCGGTACCGGTTCGGCGACGGCTTCGACTAGTCCCTGCGCCAGCAGCGTTGCCATCGCCTCGGCGCCAATCCCCATGCCCGCCACCTGCGCCAGCAACGCCTGTTCGCGGCGCTCGCCGTTGACCATCAGCAGCAGCGCGCGCAGCTTGTGGTCCAGCTTGCGCGCGCGGCTGCGGATTTCGTCCTGTCCCGCCTCCGTCTTGCGGTAGATCGGATCGACCATGCCTCGCCCCCTTGATCTTGTTATGTGCGGCCGCCGCGGCGAGGATCGCATCCGCTTGCCACGGCCGATTATCGCCATATTCTTGTGCCGTGCCGCAGGCGCAGCCGGCGGCATATCCCGAGGCACCAAAACATGGGCCCGAATCCGCTCTACAATGTGCCTGCACCATAAAAGTAACAAAAAATTGCAATCGCCAATTCACCAAACCGAGAACTGTGGCCATGCAACAACGAGACAAACTCTTTATTAACGGCAAGTGGGTCGCGCCCCACGGCAACGGCACGATCGATGTCATTCATTCCGCCACCGAAGCGGTGATGGGGACCATTCCGGAAGGCTCGGCCCGCGACGCGGAGGACGCGATCCAGGCGGCGCGCGCGGCCTTCGACGGCTGGTCGGCCACGCCGCCGGCAGTGCGCGCCGGCTATATCGCCCGGATCGCCGAAGGGCTGAAGGCACGCAGCGAAGAACTGGCCCAGCTGATCGCCGGCGAAGTCGGCATGCCGATCAAGCTGGCGCGTGCGATCCAGGTGGGTGGCCCGGTCTACAACTGGGGCCAGGCCGCCAGGCTGCTGGAAGGGTTCAGCTTCGAGGAAGAAGTCGGCAATTCGCTGGTGGTGCGCGAGCCGGTGGGCGTGGTCGGCGCGATCACGCCGTGGAACTACCCGCTCAACCAGATCACGCTGAAGGTGGCGCCGGCGCTGGCGGCGGGCTGCACCGTGGTGCTCAAGCCGTCCGAGGTGGCGCCGCTCAATGCCTTCGTGCTGGCCGAGGTGATCGAGGCCGCGGGGCTGCCGCCCGGCGTGTTCAACCTGGTGACCGGCTATGGCCCGGTGGTGGGCGAGGTGCTGGCGAGCCATCCGGAAGTCGACATGGTGTCGTTCACCGGCTCGACCCGCGCCGGCAAGCGCGTGTCCGAGCTGGCCGCGCAGACCGTCAAGCGCGTGGCACTGGAACTGGGCGGCAAGTCGGCCTCGGTGATCCTGGACGATGCCGACCTGCCGGCGGCGGTGAAGGGCACCATCAATGCCTGCTTCCTCAACTCGGGCCAGACCTGCTCGGCGCACACCCGCATGCTGGTGCCGCGCGCCCGTTATGACGAAGTCAAGGCGATCGCGCAGAAGGTGGTCGCGGGCTTTACCGTGGGCGATCCGCTGCAGGAAACCAGCAAGCTGGGCCCGCTGATCTCGGCCGTGCAGAAGGACCGCGTGACCGGCTATATCCGCCGCGGCCTGGAAGAGGGCGCCGAGCTGGTGGCCGGCGGCCCCGAGACCCCGGAAGGGCTGGAGCAGGGCTTCTACGTCAAGCCGACCGTGCTCGGCAACGTCGAGCCGCGCGCGACGGTGGCGCAGGAAGAGATCTTCGGCCCGGTGCTGTCGATCATCTGCTATGACACCGAGGAAGACGCGGTGCGCATTGCCAACGACAGCGTCTACGGCCTGGGCGGCGGCGTGTGGTCCGGCGACGAGGCGCGCGCGATCCGCGTGGCGCGCCGCATCCGCACCGGGCAGGTCGATATCAACGGCGGACCGTTCAACATGCAGGCGCCGTTCGGCGGCTACAAGCAGTCCGGCAACGGGCGAGAAGCCGGCAAGTACGGCCTGGAAGAATTCCTCGAGTACAAGTCGCTGCAGCTGAAGAAGCCCGCCGCGTAACGGGACCGCAACCAGGACCTGCACGCGGAAATGCCCGGCTGGTCCGGGCATTTTGTCGTGCCGACATTGCGTGCGACATTGCGTAGATAATGCGCGGAAACGACATGACCACGACAAAGGGGGAGCAACGATGCGCGGGTTCGGTCGGCTGACCAGGTGGCTGGCAGTGCTGCTGGGGCTGGCAGTGGCCGGCGCCGCCGGCGCGCTGCTCTGGTATCGCCACGCGGCACAGCCGCCGGTGTCGGGCAACGCGGTGCTGGCGGGCTTGCGCGAACCGGTCACGGTCGTGCGCGACAGCCACGGCGTGCCGCATATCCGCGCCGCCAGCAAGGCCGATGCCTGGTTCGCGCTGGGCTACGTGCACGCGCAGGACCGGCTGTGGCAGATGCAGATGAACAAGCGCATCGTCGCGGGCCGGCTCGCCGAGATCCTGGGGCCGTCCGCCGTCGATAACGACAAGTTCCTGCGCACGCTGGGCGTGCGGCGCAACGCCGAGGCCATCCTCGCGCAGGCCTCGCCCGAGGCGCGCGCGGCGCTGCAGGCCTATGCCGACGGCGTCAATGCCTGGATCGACCAGCGCAAAGGGCCGCTGCCGCCGGAGTTCCTGCTGCTGCGCACCCGGCCGGAGCGCTGGGAACCGGCCGACACGCTGGGCTGGCAGACCATGATGGCATGGGACCTGGGCGGCAACTGGGTCCAGGAGACGCTGCGCATGCGGCTGGCACAGGTGCTGCCGGTGGCGCGCATCAGCGAACTGCTGGCGCCGTATCCGGGCGAGCAGCCGGTACGCACCATGGATTACGGTCATCTCTACCGGCAGCTGGCGCCGCTGGCGAGCGCGATGGCGAGCGTCGGCGACAAGGCGCCGACGGGCTATGTCGAGGGCATGGGCTCGAACAACTGGGTGGTGTCGGGGGCGCACACGCAATCGGGCAAGCCGATGCTGGCCAACGATCCGCACCTGGGCCTGCAGGCCCCGGCGCTGTGGTACTTCGCGCGCCTGAGCGCGCCCGGGCTCGAGGTGGCCGGCGCCACGCTGCCCGGCATGCCGCTGGTGGTGCTGGGCCACAACGACCGCATCGCGTGGGGGCTGACCAATACCGCGCCGGACGTGCAGGACCTTTATATCGAGCGCGTGCGCCCGGGCAACGATACCCAGTACCAGACGCCGCAGGGGTGGGCCAGGTTCGAGACCCGCACCGAAACCATCCGCGTCAAGGGCGCCGCCGACGTGACGCTGAACATCCGCACCACGCGCCACGGGCCGGTGATTTCCGATGTGGCCGAGTCGCTTGCCAGCGCCGCGGCGCCGCTGGGCGCGCAATACGTGGTGGCATTCCAGTGGACCGCATTGCGCCCGGATGACCGCACCTTCCTGGCAGGGCTGCGGCTGAACCAGGCGCGCGACTGGAGCAGCTTCACCGCCGCGCTGCGCGACTTTCATTCGCCGCAGCAGAACATCGTCTATGCCGACGTCGACGGCAATATCGGCTTCTACGCCCCGGGCCGCGTGCCGCTGCGCCGCGCCGACAACGACCTCAAGGGGCTGGCCCCGGCTCCCGGCTGGGATGCACGCTACGACTGGACCGGCTTTATCCCGTTCGAGGCGCTGCCGCACCAGTACAACCCCGCCGAAGGCATGATCGTGACGGCCAACCAGCGCATCGTCGCGCCCGACTACCCGTACTTCATCACCAGCGAGTGGACGGTGCCGTATCGCTACGACCGCATCCGCGCGCTGCTGGCGGCGACGCCCAAGCATACGTTCGACAGCTTCGCCGCGATCCAGAAGGACGTGGTCTCGCTGGCGGTGCGCGACGCCTTGCCGCTGCTGCTGGCCGCGCCGGTCAGCCGCGATGCCGCGCGCCCGGCGCGCGAACGCGCCGTGCTGGAGGCCTTGCGCCGGTGGGACGGCACCATGGATCCCACGCGCGCCGAGCCGCTGGTGGTCACCGCCTGGCTGCGCGAGCTGTCGCGCCGGCTGTTCGAGGAGAAAACCGGCGAGGCAATCTTCGTGCGCCTGTGGGACCAGCGCAACGTGCAGCAGCCCATGCTCAACATCCTGCGCGATCCGCGCAAGCTGGGCGCGTTCTGGTGCGACCGTCCCCATACCGGCCCGGCCGAAAGCTGCGACGATGCCGTGGCCGATGCCTGGACCCAGGCCATGGCCGACTTGTCGCGCCGCTATGGCGACGACCCCGTGCGCTGGCGCTGGGGCGAGGCCCATGCTGCGCGGCTGGAGCACCGGCCGTTCGGCAAGGTCGGCTACCTGGCGCCGCTGTTCAACCTGCGCGTGCCGACCGGCGGCGACACCTACACCGTCAACGTCGGCCGGCACAACCTGCGCGACGACAAGGCGCCGTTCGAAAACACCCATGCGGCCAGCGTGCGCGCGCTCTATGACTTGTCCGACCTGGCGGCGTCGCGCTTCATGGATTCGACCGGGCAGTCCGGCAATGCGCTGCTGCCGCGCTACCGCGACTGGATCACCAAATGGGCTGCGGTAGAGTACATCACCCTGCCGCCGGCGGTGGCTGCCGCGGCGCCGGACGGCGCCAATGCCCTGGTGCTGGCGCCTGCGACAAAATAGCGCGGGCCGCGGCATGCCTGGCCGGGAGGGTTCTCAAACTGGCGGGATCATGCCTGGGTCCTCCGCCGGGAGTTGGCGACAGACGCTAACATGAGGGCCTTTCTCTCCCTCATCCCCGGCAGGAGCCTTTGATGACAACCCGTACCACCCATGTGATCCAGCACGTCGCCTTCGAGCACGCGGGCGTGATCGGCAACGCCCTGCGCGCGCGCGGGCACACGCTGCGGGTGTTCCAGGCCGGCGTCGACGACCTGGCACCGATCGCCAGCGAGCCGGCCGACCTGCTGCTGGTGCTCGGCGGTCCCATCGGGGTCTACGAAACCGAGGCCTATCCGTGGCTGGACGCGGAAATCGCGCTGATCCGCCAGCGCCTGGCGGCCGGCGGCAAGATCATTGGCGTGTGCCTGGGCGCGCAGCTGATCGCGCGCGCCGCGGGTGCCAGGGTCTACCCCGGCGCCCGCGAGATCGGCTGGGCGCCCATCACGCCGACGCCGGCCGGACAGGATTCGGCGCTGGCCGAGCTGGCCGGAGCTCACTGGGAAGTCCTGCACTGGCACGGCGACACCTTCGACCTGCCGGCCGGGGCGCAATTGCTGGCTTCGACCGCGGCGGTACAAAACCAGGCCTATGCCATCGACAACCAGGTGCTGGCGCTGCAGTTCCACCCCGAAGTCATGCCGGGCGATATCGAGGCCTGGCTGATCGGCCATACTGTCGAACTGGCCAGGGCCGGCATCGATCCGCGCACCATCCGCGCCCGTACCGCGCAAGTCGGCGCCACCGTCGCCGCGGCGGGGGAACGCATGTTCGCGCGCTGGCTGGAGCAGGCCGGACTATGAGCCAGCCCGTCGCTATCCTGCGCGTGCCGCTTGCTGCGGTGCTGACCGGATCCGTGCGCCCGTTCGGCCCCAAGGGCGTACCCAGCGGCATTGCCAAGACCGCAACGCGCGCGCGGATCCGCGTGACCGCGACCGGCCTGGCCGGCGACGGGCAGGGCGATCCGCGGCACCACGGCGGCCCGGAAAAAGCAGTGCACCACTATGCGTTCGATCATTACCCGGCGTGGCGCGCGGCACTGGAAGAGCAGGGTGTCTCTGGCGACGGCGTGCTCGACACGCCGGGCGCGTTCGGCGAGAACCTGAGCACCACGGGGCTGACCGAAGCGGACGTCTGCATCGGCGACCGCTTCCGGCTGGGCACGGCGCTGGTGGAGGTGTCGCAGGCGCGCCAGCCTTGCTGGAAGCTCAACCACCGCTTCGGCTATGCCGGCATGTCGCGCGCCGTGCAGCAGAGCCTGCGCACGGGCTGGTATTACCGCGTGCTGGAAGCCGGCGAGGTCGCGGCGGGCGATGTGCTGGAACTGGTGGCGCGGCCGTGCCCCGGATGGTCGCTGCACCGTCTGCTGCAGGTGCTGTATGTCGACCGGCTCGACTATGCCGCGCTGGAGGAAATGGCCGCGCTGGCGCCGCTGGCCGAGAGCTGGCGCAAGCTGGCACGCCAGCGCCTGGAACGGCGCGAAGTCGAGGCGATGGAGCGGCGCCTGTCGGGCGAGTAGCGGGGGGACGGGGCGTATCAGCCCTGGCGGAAACGCTTGCCGGTGCCTTCGCGCGTGATGCGCTCCCAGACCTGCTGCTTTTCCTCGTCGCTGAAGAACACCCAGTTGCTGACCTCGGCCGCGGTGCGGCCGCAGCCCTGGCACACCTCGTCGAACAAGGTCGAGCAGATGCCGATGCAGGGGCTGTCCGGGCGCTCGCTCAGCGTGGCGTCCGTGGTGCCCGGGTCCGGTTCGGTATGGACGGCGTGGGATTCGGGCAGCTGCGGCATCGTCGGGGCAAAAATGGCGAAGGGCGGTGAAGCGGGAGCCCATTATAAGGCCTCGGACGGTGCGCTACCCGAAACCGCCATGCCCGCCGCAGGGCAGGAACGCATTGGCCAAGCAGCTTCCCGGCCACGCCCCGATTACCTGCGACATCATTGAGGCAGCGTTCGCCGGCTTCTATGCTCATGGCATTCACAGCGAGACCAGGGAGCCACCATGCTGCAAGCCATTCTCCGCCAGCCCGAGACCGACGGCACTGCCGCGGTCGACCCGCGCATGCGCGCCATGATCGACAACGTGCTGATGGCGTCGCCGGTGGCGCGGGCGCTCGGCGTGCGGCTCGACCAGCTGGCGCCCGATCATGTCGAGCTGTCCATGCCGTACCTGCCCACCAACGTGACCCATGGCAGCACCGTGCACGGCGGTGTGATCGCCACGCTGATCGATATCGCCGGCGCCGCCGCGGCCGCCTCCGGCGCCAGTGCCGACGCGGTGAAGGGCGGCGCCACCAGTTCGTTGTCGGTGCAGTACCTGGCTGCCGCGCAGGGTGTGGCGCTGCGCGCCGTTGCCGAGGTGGTGCGGCGCGGCCGGCGCCAGGTGGTGACCGAGGTGGCGGTGTATGCCGACTCGGCCGAGGCAAGCCAGGGCCAGGAGCCCGGCACGCTGGTCGCCAAGGCGCTGATGAGCAGCGCGATGTTCTGAGGCCCGGTGCCGGGTTTCCGTTCCCTGTAACGCAATTAACCGCCTGGCTTCGCCACACACCACGAGGCGCGAAGCGCGCTGCAGCTTGCAGTCGGGGCGCGAGAAGGTTTTACAGGCGGGGGCGCCGTGGCCGGGGTGCTTTTTGCAGAGCCTGTGTGCCTGGCGCACGCAGGGTGCATCGCTGCGCCGCGCCGGACCGTTCGGCACAGACATTGCGTGTCAGGCAGGCCACACCCGCCCGGACTCTGCGCTATGGCTGAAGACCAGTCGCCCGTTTCGGAAAACCCGCTGCCTGCCGTGACCGACGAGCCGCCGTGGTGGCAGGACGCGATCGTCTACCAGATCTACCCGCGTTCCTTCGCCGACGGCAACGGCGACGGGGTGGGGGACCTGCGCGGCATTGCCGCGCGGCTGGACCATGTCTGCTGGCTCGGCGCCGACACCATCTGGCTGTCGCCGGTGTTCCGCTCGCCCATGGCCGATGCCGGCTACGACATCAGCGACTACTGCGACATCGACCCGGTGTTCGGCACGCTGGCCGACATGCAGGCGCTGCTCGATGCCGCCCACGCGCGCGGGCTGCGCGTGCTGCTGGATTTCGTCCCCAACCATACCTCGGACCAGCACCCCTGGTTCGTGGCGTCGCGCAGCGCGCGCGACCATCCGAAGCGTGACTGGTACATCTGGCGCGACCAGCCCAACGACTGGCGCGCCGCGATCGGCGGCGGCAGCACCTGGACCTGGGATGCGCATTCCGGGCAGTACTACCTGCACCTGTTCCTGCCGCAGCAGCCGGACCTGAACTGGCGCAACCCCGAGGTGGTGGCGGCCATGCATGGCGTGCTGCGCTTCTGGCTGGACCGCGGCGTGGACGGCTTCCGCATCGACGTGGCGCATTGCATCGGCAAGGACCCGAGCTTTGCCGACCAGCCGCGTTGCCTGGCCGGCGAGCCGCTCGCGCACTTCAACGACGATCCCTACAGCCACGAGGTCTTGCGCGGCATCCGGCGGCTGGTGGACAGCTACCCGGGCAACCGCGTGCTGGTGGGCGAGGTCAACATCCGCTCGACCGCGACCGTGGTGCAGTACTACGGCGCTGGCGACGAGCTGCACCTGTCGTTCAACTTTCCGCCGCTGGATGCCCCATGGGATCCGGTGGTGTTCCGCACCTGCATCCGCGAGGTCGATGCGCTGCTGCAGCCGGCGCAGGCGTGGCCGACCTGGGTGCTGTCCAACCACGACAACGAGCGCCACCGCACCCGCTACGGCGGCTCGCTGTGCCGCGCCCGTGCCGCGGCGCTGATGCTGCTGACGCTGCGCGGCACGCCGTTCCTGTTCCAGGGCGAAGAGCTCGGCCTGCAGGACTGCGTGACGCTGCCGCACGAGCGCGTCGATCCCGGCGGCCGCGACGGCTCGCGCGCGCCGCTGCCGTGGCTGCCGGCGCCGCCGCACGGCTGGGAGGGCGCGCGGCCGTGGCTGCCGTTTCCGCCCGATGCGGGCGAGTTGTCGGTGGCCTCGCAGCGGTACCGGCCGGATTCGATCCTGCACCTGTATCGCGCCCTGATCACGCAGCGGCGCGCCAGCCCGGCACTGCGCCGCGGCAGCTGGGAAGAGCTGCCGTCGCCGCCGGAGGTGCTTGCCTATCGACGCAGGCATGGCGACGACGTCCGCGTAGCCTGCATCAACTTTTCCGCGCAGCGGCAGACGCTCGCGCTCGAAGGGCAGTGGCAGGTGGCTGCCGACAGCGACGGCGCGCCGGTGCCGCGCCGCTTTGCCGGCGAACTGCTGTCCGACCAGGCGCTGCTGCTGCAACCCGTGGAGGCCGCCTCATGAATGCACTGTGGTATCGCAACGCGATCGTCTACCAGGTCGACGTCAGCGTCTACCAGGACAGCAACGGCGACGGCTGGGGCGACATCCCCGGCCTGACCGCGCGCCTGCCGTACCTGCGCGGGCTCGGCATCACCTGCCTGTGGATCTCGCCGTTCTACCGCTCGCCGATGCGCGACGGCGGCTATGACGTGGTCGACCATATCAATGTCGATGCCCGCTTCGGCACCCTGGAGGATGTGGTCAAGCTGCTGGAAAAGGCCGAGGAACTGGGGATCCGCGTGGTAATCGACCTGGTCGCGCAACATACCTCGGACCAGCATCCGTGGTTCCAGGCCGCGCGCAAGGACCGGGATTCACCGTACCGCGACTACTACGTCTGGGCCGACCAGCCCGAACAGACCGCCGCCAAGCCGATCTTCCCGACCGTCGAGGACGATGTCTGGACTTGGGACGATGCGGCCGGCCAGTACTACCGCCACGTGTTCTACCGGCACGAGCCCGACCTGAACCTGGCCAACCCCGCGGTGCGGCGCGAGATCGAGGACATCATGTCGTTCTGGCTGCGGCTCGGGGTATCGGGCTTCCGCGTCGATGCGGCCGCGCACATGATCGAGCTGGCGCGGGCCGCGCCCGATGGCGGCGACGGCTTCTGGCTGATGGACGAACTGCGCCGGCATGCCTCGCTGCGCCGCGCCGACGCGGTGCTGCTGGGCGAAGTCGACGTGCCGCCGCAGGAGTATGCGCATTACTTCGGCGACGGGCATCGGCTGACCATGCTGTCGAACTTCTGGCTCAACAACCACCTGTTCCTGGCGCTGGCCCGTCGCCGGGCCGAGCCGATCGAGCGCGCGCTGCGCGAACAGCCCGCGCCGCCGGCGCTGGCGCAGTACGCGGTGTGGGTGCGCAACCACGACGAACTCGACCTGGAGCGCCTGAGCGACGCCGAGCGCGACGAGGTAATGCGCTGCTTCGCCCCGGAGCCGCGCATGCGCATCTACAACCGCGGCATCCGCCGCCGCCTGCCGCCGATGCTGGGCGGCGACGTGCAGCACATCGCCCAGGTGCAGGCGCTGCTGTTTTCGCTGCCGGGCACGCCGATCCTGCGCTATGGCGAAGAGATCGGCATGGGCGAGGACCTGTCGCTGGAAGAACGGCATGCGGTGCGAACGGCGATGCAGTGGTCGGATGAAGAGAACGGCGGCTTCTCGGGCGCGGCGCCAGCTGCGCTGCAGGTGCCGGTGATCCGCGCAGGGCCGCTGCGCTTTGCCACCACCAATGTCAACGCGCAACTGCTGCAGCCCGATTCGCTGCTGGCGCGGGTGGGCCGCATGCTGCGCACCCGCGTGGGCATGCCGGAGATCGGCTATGGCCGCTGGTCGATTCTCGCGACCGACTGCCCGGCGGTGCTGGCGCTGCGCTATGCGCTCGACGGCCGCACCACGGTGACGCTGGTCAACCTCGGCGCGGAGGCGGTCGAATGCCGCATCGGCGAGCTGTCCGGCGTGGCGCTGTGCGATGTCTTCGCCGACCGCGGCTACGCGCCCAGCCCGGCCGGTGCCGCGTGCTTTGCGCTGGGCGGCTACGGCTATCGCTGGATGCGCCGTTGCGAGGACCGCTGAGCCGCGCGCGGGCAATCGCCATGGAGGGAGAAGCACGATGGAAGCGATCGGACAAAGGCGCTGGGTCATTGCCGAAGGCTACCTGCCGCGCCCGCGCGGCGACGAAAGCCGCGAGCTGGCCAGCCACGAAACCGCATGCCTGCTCAACACCGGCGACCTGCCGGCGCATGTCACGCTGACCCTGTTCTTTGCCGGGCGCGAGCCGGCCGGGCCGTACCGCGTGACCGTGCCGGCGCGCCGTACGCTGCATCTGCGCTTCAACGACCTGCGCGATCCTGAGCCGGTGCCGGTGGCCACCGACTACGCCTGCGTGATCGAAGCCGACATGCCGGTGGTGGTGCAGCACACGCGGCTCGATTCGCGCCAGGCCGCGCTGGCGCTGATGACGACGGTGGCGTATGCCGGCTGAGCCGGGCGCGATCGTCCGCACCTGAGCCACACCCGGGAGCCCCCATGGCGCTGATCGGCTATCACGCTTCGCACGAACAGTTCGCGCCCGACCACCTGCTGCGCCTGGCCGTGCTGGCGCGCGACGCGGGCTTCGGTGCGCTCAGCGCATCGGACCACTTCCATCCGTGGAGCGAGGCGCAAGGGCACAGCGGCCACGCCTGGACCTGGCTGGGCGCCGCCATGGCGCAGGCCGCGCTCCCGGCGGGTGTGGTCACGTGTCCGTTCGGCCGCTACCATCCGGCCGTCATCGCGCAGGCCGCGGCGACCCTGTGCACGCTGTTCCCGGACCGCTTCTGGCTGGCAGTGGGCAGCGGTGAAGCGCTGAACGAGCACATTACCGGCCGCGCGTGGCCGCCCAAGCCACGGCGCAACGCCATGCTGCGCGAGTCGGTGGAGATCATGCGCGCGCTGTGGCGCGGCGAGGAGGTCAGCCACCGCGGCGCGGTCACGGTCGAGCGCGCGCGGCTGTACTCGCTGCCGGCAGCGCCGCCGCCGGTGTTCTGCGCGGCGCTGACCGAAGCCACCGCGCGCTGGGCCGGAGGCTGGGCGGACGGGCTGATCATGGTGTCGGGCGAGCGTGCGGGCATGCGCGCGCGCATCGATGCCTTCCGCGATGCGGCGGGCAGCGCCAGGCCGGTCTATATGCAGGTCAAGCTGGCCTATGCGGACCCTCAGGCCGGCGACGAAGCGGCGCGCGCGCTGGCGCATGCGCAGTGGCGGACCAATCTGCTGGACAGTGCCGATGCGGCCGAACTGGCGATGCCCGCCGATTTCGAAGCGCGCGCGGTGGCGGTGACGCCGGCCGACATGGATCGCGTAGTGCGGATCTCATCGGACCTGGGGCGGCATGCGGCTTGGCTGGCGGAAGATTTGCAGATGGGGGTGGATGCGCTGTTCCTGCACAACGTCGGGGTCAACCAGCAGGCGTTTATCGAGGCCTTCGGTGGTGAAGTGCTGGGGCAGCTGGCGGGTTGAGCCGGGCGTTGTGGCGGGCTGGGGCACGGCGGACGCGGCGCCCCTCTGCCGCTTGCGGTAGAGGGGCGGGGTGAGGGCGCGGTAAGGGCGCGGTAATGGCGCGGTAATGGCGCGGTAATGGCGGGGCGAAGGCGCGCGCCTCAGGCGGCAACACCGCTAACGCCCCGGAACGGCACTCAGTACTTCCAGAACACCTGCTGCAGCGCCTTGCTGTCGTTGGTCTGCGTCAGCGCCAGCGCCATCAGGATGCGCGCCTTCTGCGGCAGTTGGTCGTCGGTGACGATCCAGTCGTACTTGTCGTCGGGCTGCTCGGCGTTGCGCACCACCACGCCGCTGCCGGTGCGCGATGCGCGCACGATGTGCACGCCCTTGGCGCGCGCGGCCTTGAGCGGCTCGACCATGTAGTCGCCGACGCTGCCGTTGCCGGTGGCGGCGTAGATGATGGCCTTGGCGCCGCTCTTCACCGCAGCCTCGACCGCAGCCGGGTTGGCGTTGCCGTAGGCATAGACCACTGCCACCTCGGGCAGCTTGTCGATCTTGTCGATGTCCCACTGCGTCTGCAGCGTGTGCGGACGTGCCGGCAGGCGGTAGAACAGCGTGCGGCCTTCGACCACGTAGCCGAGCGGGCCGAACGGCGAGCGGAAGGTCTCGGTCTTGAAGGTGTTGGTCTTGGAGACGTCGCGGCCGGTGTGGATCTCGTCGTTCAGCACTGCCAGCGTGCCCTTGCCCTTGGAAGCAGGGTTGGATGCGACCAGCACGGCGTCGTAGAGGTTCAGCGCGCCGTCGGCGCCGAGCGCGGTGCCCGGGCGCATCGAGCCGACCACCACCACCGGCTTGTCGCTCTTCAGCGTCAGGTTGAGGAAGTACGCGGTTTCCTCGATGGTGTCGGTGCCGTGCGTGATCACGATGCCGTCGACGTCAGGCTGCTTGAGCAGTTCCGACACGCGCTTGGCGAGCTTGAGCAGGCGTTCGTTGTTGAAGCTTTCCGAGCCGATCTGGAAAATCTGCTCGCCCTTGACGTTGGCGACCTTGGAGATCTCCGGCACCGAGGCGATGATCTTGTCGACCGGGACCACGGCGGACTGGTAGGCGGCGGTGTTGGTCGCCGCCGCGCCGGCGCCGGCAATGGTGCCGCCGGTGCCGATGATGACGATGTTGGCCTTGCGGGCTTCGGCCGGGGCCGTGGCAGCGGCGGTGGCAGGCTGGGCCGCGGGGGCGAGCTGCGCGTGGGCGGCGCCGGTGATCAGGCTTGCCGACAGCAGGGCAGCGGCCAGCGTGGTGACGCGGGCGAAAGGTTTCATGATTCTCCTCGGGTATCTATACGAACGTGTGGCCCGTACTGGAGTCGGCACGACATACCTTATGGGTGGAATGGTGCCGTCCGTGTTCAGTCGGTGGCTGCCCGGCGCCGGGACTGTGGTGCAGGGCCCGGCGCAGGCAGCGGCAGAGACTATACGTGAGGAGAAATTCGCGTTGGAAGAGCGGCGCAAGGGTTATGCCGATTCGGCATGAAACTGCCGCCGCCATAACCCGAAGCGCATACTTCGGCAGCGCCGGCTGACCAGGGCCAGCGCCGGCCTTGCGCTTGCACCCGGCTCAGAACGCGTCGCCGGGCACGCGCACCCAGCCTTCCATCAGCACGCGCGCGCTGCGGCTCATGATGGCTTTCCTGACCACCCATTCGCCGTCGACCTGCTGCGCTTCGGCGCCGACCCGCAGCGTGCCGGAGGGATGCCCGAAACGGACCGCGTTGCGCTCGCCGCCGCCGGCCGCCAGGTTGACCAGCGTGCCGGGGATGGCCGCCGCGGTGCCGATCGCCACCGCCGCCGTGCCCATCATGGCGTGGTGCAGCTTGCCCATCGACAGCGCGCGCACCAGCAGGTCGACGTCGGCCGCGGCCACCTGCTTGCCGCTGGAGGCTACGTAGTCGGCCGGCCTGGCCACGAACGCCACCTTGGGGGTGTGCTGGCGCCGGGCAGCCTCGTCAACGTCCTTGATCAGGCCCATGCGCAGCGCGCCATGGGCGCGGATGGTCTCGAACATCGCCAGCGCCCTGGTGTCGCTGTTGATGGCGTCCTGCAGTTCGGTGCCGGTGTAGCCGATGCTGTCGGCGTTGACGAAGATGGTCGGGATGCCGGCGTTGATCATGGTGGCCTTGAGCGTGCCGACGCCCGGCACCTCCAGGTCATCGACCACATTGCCGGTCGGGAACATCGCGCCGCCGGCGCCTTCTTCCTCGGCGGCCGGGTCCATGAACTCGAGCTGGACTTCGGCGGCGGGGAAGGTCACGCCGTCCAGTTCGAAATCGCCGGTTTCCTGCACTTCGCCGTTGGTAATGGGTACGTGGCCGATGATGGTCTTGCCGATATTGGCCTGCCAGATGCGCACCACGGCCACGCCGTTGCGCGGGATGCGGCTCGGGTCGACCAGGCCGGCACTGATTGCGAAGGGCCCGACCGCGGCCGACAGGTTGCCGCAGTTGCCGCTCCAGTCGACAAAGGGCTGGTCGATCGAGACCTGGCCGAACAGGTAGTCGACATCGTGGTCCGGGCGCGTGCTCTTCGACAGGATCACGGTCTTGCTGGTGCTGGACGTGGCTGCGCCCATGCCGTCGATCTGCTTGCCATAGGGATCCGGGCTGCCGATCACGCGCAGCAGCAGCGCGTCGCGCGCGGGGCCGGGCACCTGGGCGCGCTCGGGCAGGTCTTGCAGGCGGAAGAACACGCCCTTGCTGGTGCCGCCACGGATGTAGGTGGCGGGGATTTTGATCTGGGGTACGTGGGCCATGGGAATGTTTAGTCCTGGTTAGGCCGGGGGCCTTGTACAGCTTGGGAATCAATGTGCGCGCAGGCAACGCGCGGTTCGTATGCGGGGTGGCTGATTGCATGCCACCGCCCTTGGCGGACGCTCCCCTCTCCCGCGAAGTGGGAGAGGGGTGGGGGTGAGGGCGGGAGCCTCCACGAAGTCAGGCGCTTCGGTACTGGACGCGCCGGCCCTCACCCCCGGCCCCTCTCCCGCAAGCGGGAGAGGGGAGCACACCGTCGGCTTCGGTAGCAGTCCAAGCTCAAGCCGCCGCCTTGCTCGACTCCAGAAAGTCCTGCGCAAACCGCTGCAGCACCCCGCCAGCCTCGTAGATCGACACCTCTTCATCGCTGTCGAGGCGGCACGTTACCGGCACCTCCACGCGCTCGCCGTTCTTGCGATGCACCACCAGCGTCAGCGTCGCGCGCGGCTGGCGTTCGCCGATCACGTCGAAGGTCTCGGTGCCGTCGATGCCCAGCGTCAGGCGGTTCACGCCCGGCTTGAACTCCAGCGGCAGCACGCCCATGCCGATCAGGTTGGTGCGGTGGATGCGCTCGAAGCCTTCGGCGACGATGGCTTCGACGCCGGCCAGGCGCACGCCCTTGGCGGCCCAGTCACGTGACGAACCCTGGCCATAGTCGGCGCCGGCGATGATGATCAGCGGCTGCTTGCGCTCCATGTAGGTTTCGATCGCTTCCCACATGCGCACCACCTTGCCTTCCGGCTCGATGCGCGCCAGCGAACCCTTTTTGACCTGGCCGTCGACCACGGCCATTTCATTGATCAGCGTGGGGTTGGCGAAGGTGGCGCGCTGCGCGGTCAGGTGGTCGCCGCGGTGCGTCGCGTACGAGTTGAAATCCTCTTCCGGCAGGCCCATCTTCGCCAGGTACTCGCCGGCCGCGCTGTTCGGCAGGATCGCGTTGGATGGCGACAGGTGATCGGTGGTGATGTTGTCGCCCAGCACCGCCAGCGGACGCAGGCCGCGCAGCGTGCGCGCGCCGGCCAGCGCGCCTTCCCAGTACGGCGGGCGGCGGATATAGGTGCTCTGCGGGCGCCAGTCGTACAGCGGCGCGGCGCTCTCGCCGGTCTCGGCGGTCAGCGCGAACATCGGCTCGTAGACCTTGCGGAACTGCTCGGGCTTCACGCTCTGCTTGACGATGGCGTCGATCTCTTCGTCGCTCGGCCAGATGTCCTTCAGGTAGACCGGCTTGCCGTCCTGGTCCGTACCCAGCACATCCTTCTCGATATCGAAGCGGATGGTGCCGGCGATGGCGTAGGCGACCACCAGCGGCGGCGAGGCCAGGAAGGCCTGCTTGGCGTACGGGTGGATGCGGCCGTCGAAATTGCGGTTGCCCGACAGCACGGCGGTGGCGTACAGGTCGCGGTCGATGATTTCCTGCTGGATCTTCGGATCGAGCGCGCCCGACATGCCGTTGCAGGTGGTGCAGGCGAACGCGACGATGCCGAAGCCGAGCTTTTCCAGGTCCGGCAGCAGGTTCGCTTCTTCCAGGTACAGCTCGACCGCCTTGGAGCCGGGCGCCAGCGACGACTTGACCCACGGCTTGCGCGTCAGCCCGCGCGCGTTGGCGTTGCGCGCCAGCAGCGCGGCGGCGATCACGTTGCGCGGGTTGCTGGTGTTGGTGCAGCTGGTGATGGCGGCGATGATCACGGCGCCGTCGGGCATCAGGCCTTCGGCTTCCTGCGCGCGGGCCTTGTCCAGGTCCACGGCGATGCCGCGCTCGGCCAGCGCCGAGGTCGGCAGGCGCTTGTGCGGATTGGACGGGCCGGCCATATTGCGCACCACGGTCGACAGGTCGAAGGTCAGCACGCGCTCGTATTCGGCGTGCTGCAGCGAATCGGCCCACAGGCCGGCGGTCTTTGCGTACGTCTCGACCAGCTTGAGTTGCTCTTCGGTGCGGCCGGTCAGGCGCAGGTATTCGATGGTCTGCTCGTCGATAAAGAACATCGAGGCAGTGGCGCCGTATTCCGGCGCCATGTTGGAGATCGTGGCGCGGTCGCCCAGCGTCAGGCTCGACGCGCCTTCGCCGCGGAACTCCAGGTAGGCGCCGACCACTTTTTCCTTGCGCAGGAATTCGGTCAGGGCCAGCACGATGTCGGTGGCGGTGATGCCGGGCTGGCGCTTGCCGGTCAGCTCGACGCCGACGATATCCGGCAGGCGCATCCACGAGGCGCGGCCGAGCATCACGTTCTCGGCTTCCAGGCCGCCGACGCCGATGGCGATCACGCCCAGCGCATCGACGTGCGGCGTGTGGCTGTCGGTGCCGACGCAGGTGTCGGGGTAGGCCACGCCGTGGTCAGCGTGGATCACCGGCGACATTTTCTCCAGGTTGATCTGGTGCATGATGCCGTTGCCCGGCGGGATCACATCGACGTTCTTGAACGCCTTCTTGGTCCAGTCGATGAAGTGGAAGCGGTCTTCGTTGCGCCGGTCTTCGATGGCGCGGTTCTTGGCGAAGGCGTCGGGATCGAAGCCGCCGCATTCCACCGCCAGCGAGTGGTCGACGATCAGCTGCACCGGCACTACCGGGTTGACCTTGGCAGGATCGCCGCCCTGGTCGGCAATGGCGTCGCGCAGCCCGGCCAGGTCGACCAGCGCGGTCTGGCCGAGGATGTCGTGGCACACCACGCGTGCCGGGAACCACGGGAAGTCGAGGTCGCGTTTGCGCTCGATCAGCTGCTTCAGCGAATCCGTCAGCGTGGCGGGGTCGCAGCGGCGCACCAGGTTTTCTGCCAGCACGCGCGACGTGTACGGCAGCTTGTCGTAGGCACCCGGCTGGATCGCCTCGACCGCGGCGCGCGCGTCGAAGTAATCCAGCTTGGTGCCCGGTAGCGGTTTGCGGTTTGCAGAATTCATGGTGTAGGGAAATCTATATAGGTATGAAAAAGGGGTAGTGGCCCCGCTCATCGTTCGATGATAGCGACCAACTACCCCTTTGCCCGCAGGCTCGGATTCAATGCAACCCGACGCAGCGCAATCCGGCAGCCGGTCTTACTTGCGATCCTTGATCGGCACGAACTTCAGGTTTTCCGGCCCCGTGTAATTGGCGCTGGGGCGGATGATCTTGTTGTCGATGCGCTGCTCGATGATGTGCGCGGCCCAGCCCGAGGTGCGCGCGATCACGAACAGCGGCGTGAACATCGCCGTCGGCACGCCCATCATGTGGTAGCTGACCGCGCTGAACCAGTCCAGGTTGGGGAACATCTTCTTGATGTCCCACATCACGGTTTCGAGCCGCTCGGCGATGTCGAACATCTTCATCGAGCCGGCGTCCTTCGACAGCTTCTTCGCCACTTCCTTGATCACCTGGTTGCGCGGGTCGCCGGTGGTGTACACCGGGTGGCCGAAGCCGATCACGACTTCCTTGTTCTCGACGCGGCGGGTGATGTCGGCCTGGGCCTCGTCCGGGTTGTCGTAGCGCTTCTGGATCTCGAACGCGACCTCGTTGGCGCCGCCGTGCTTGGGGCCGCGCAGCGCGCCGATTGCGCCGGCGATCGACGAGTACATGTCCGAGCCGGTGCCGGCAATCACGCGCGCGGTAAAGGTCGAGGCGTTGAACTCGTGCTCGGCATACAGGTTGAGCGAGGTGTTCATGGCGCGCTCCCACAGCGCCGACGGCTTCTCGCCGTGCAGCAGGTGCAGGAAGTGGCCGCCGATCGATTCATCGTCGGTTTCCACCTCGATGCGGCGGCCGTTGTGGCTGTAGTGGTACCAGTACAGCAGCATCGAGCCGAGGCTGGCCATCAGGCGGTCGGCGATGTCGCGCGCGCCCGGGGTGTTGTGGTCTTCCTTCTCCGGTAGCACGGTGCCCAGCACCGACACGCCGGTGCGCATCACGTCCATCGGGTGCGCGCTGGCGGGCACCCATTCCAGTGCCGCCTTGACGTTGGCGGGCAGGCCGCGCAGCGACTTCAGCTTGGCCTTGTAGGCGGCCAGCTCGGACTTGGTCGGCAGCTTGCCGTGCACCAGCAGGTGGGCGATTTCCTCGAACTCGCAGGTCTCGGCGATGTCGAGGATGTCGTAGCCGCGGTAGTGCAGGTCGTTGCCGGTACGGCCGACGGTGCACAGCGCGGTGTTGCCGGCGGCAACGCCGGACAGCGCGACGGATTTCTTGGGCTTGGGCGTGACGAGCGGTTGCGCTTCGGACATCTGGGTCTCCTTGGTGTGATGCCTGGTGTTGCCTGTTTGTGATCGGCCGGATCTATGTGGCCGAACGGCCGGGAGGGGAGATCCCCGCCCGGCCGCGCCTGAGTCTGCTTGCTTACTTGCCCTTGCCTTGCGCGAACAGGGCGTCAAGCTTCTGCTCGAAGGCATGGTAGCCGATGCTCTCGTAGAGCTCCGCGCGGGTCTGCATGGTATCGACCACGTTCTTCTGCGTGCCGTCGCGGCGGATCGCCGCATAGACGTTTTCCGCCGCCTTGTTCATGGCGCGGAAGGCCGACAGCGGATACAGCACCATCGACACGCCGGCGCCGCCCAGTTCCTCGGTGGTGAACAGCGGCGTGGCGCCGAACTCGGTGATGTTGGCCAGCACCGGCACCTTCACCGCGTCGACGAACTTGCGGTACATGGCCAGGTCGGTCATGGCTTCCGGGAAGATGGCGTCGGCGCCGGCTTCGACGCACGCCACGGCGCGCTCGATCGCCTTGTCCAGGCCTTCCACGGCGAGCGCGTCGGTGCGGGCCATGATGACGAAGTTCTCGTCGGTGCGGGCGTCGACCGCGGCCTTGATGCGGTCGACCATTTCACCCTGGGTGACGATTTCCTTGTTGGGACGGTGGCCGCAGCGCTTGGCGCCGACCTGGTCCTCGATATGCATGGCCGCGGCGCCGAACTTGATCAGCGACTTGGTGGTGCGGACCACGTTGAAGGCCGAGGCGCCGAAGCCGGTGTCGACGTCGACCAGCAGCGGCGTGTCGCACACATCGGTGATGCGGCGGATATCAGTCAGCACATCGTCCAGGTTCGAGATGCCCAGGTCCGGCAGGCCCAGCGAGCCGGCCGCCACGCCGCCGCCCGACAGGTAGATGGCGCGGTAGCCGGCGCGCTTGGCCAGCAGCGCATGGTTGGCATTGATGGCGCCGACCACCTGCAGCGGATGTTCGTCGGCAAGCGCCTGGCGGAAGCGGGCGCCAGCGGAGCGCGCGAGGTCGGAAGCGGAGTAGGTCATGGCGTATGCGTTGGTGAACGGGACAAGCCCGATATTGCAAGGGGTGTGCCAGGCATTGCGAACCCGCACCGAAAGCGCGGGATGCCTTGCCAGCACTGGGCTGGTGGGCAGTGCACCGAATCCCGTCACGGGTTTCATGCCGGTTTTTCATCACAATTGAAATCCAGCTGCTGCCTTTTGGAATTCAAAGTTGAAATCCGGGCCCGCGTAACGGACAATGTGACAGCACTGTACGCCTGTTCATGCCGCCTTTCATCCCACCTTCCATCCCGCATCCTTTCCGCATCGCATCATGGCTCCTCCCGTTTCCACGCAAGGCCGTCCGCGCATCTGGGCGATCGGCATCAGCCGCCTCGCGCGCGCCTTTGCCGACCTGATCCCGGCCTACGCCGACCGCGCCGAATTCCGCATCGTCGGCAAGGGCTTCGAGGCCGCCGCCAGCGCGGTGTCGCGCGAGGTGCGCGAGGGCCGGCTCGACGTGGTGGTCGCCGGCGGCTCCAACGGCGCCTACCTGCGCCAGCACGTCGATGTGCCGGTGGTGCTGGTCAAGGTCACGGGTTTTGACGTGATGAGCGCACTGGCCACCGCGCGGCGGATTTCGCCGCGGGTTGCGCTGGTCACGCATGCGGCGACCTACGCCGAGGTCGATGAATTCGTGCGCGCGTTCTCGCTGTCGGTGCCGGCCTACACCTACCTGACCGAGGACGACGCCGTGGCGCGCGTGAAGGCGCTCAAGCAGGAGGGCATCCAGGTGGTGGTGGGCCCCGGCCTGGTGACCGACCTGGCCGACCGCCATGGACTGACCGGCGTGTTCCTGTACTCCGGCAACTCGGTGCGCATGGCGCTGGAAGACGCGATCGAGGCCGCGCGCCTGCGCCGCATCGAGGCCACCCGGCGCGACTACGTCAACACCATCTTGGCGCACCTGAACGAGGGCGTGGCGGCAGTCGATGCGCAAGGGCGGATCCAGTCGTTCAACCCGGCGATGGAGCGCTTCCTCGGCACCTCCGCTGCCGCCGCGGTGGGGCGCAAGCTGCAGACGCTGGCGCCTGGCCTGGCGCTGGAAGGCGTGATGCAGACCGGCGACAAGGAGCTCGAGGCGATCCACAAGCTGGGCGACAAGATGGTGGTGGTCAACCGCATCCCCATCATTGGCGAGGCCGGCACCACCGGCGCGGTGCTGACCATCCAGGACGCCAGCGCGATCCAGCGCGTCGACCGCAACCTGCGTTCGCGCAGCCGCGCGCGGCCGGCGGCGGTGCGCTACAGCCTGGACGACCTCGCCGGCACCTCGGCGGCGATGACGGCGCTGCGCGAACTGGCGCGGCGCTACGCCGCGGTGGACTCGACCGTGCTGATCGGCGGCGAAAGCGGCACCGGCAAGGAGGTGCTGGCGCAAGGCATGCACGATGCCAGCCCGCGCCGCGCGTTCCCGTTCGTCGCGGTCAACTGCGCCGCCTTCCCCGAGGCGCTGCTGGAAAGCGAGCTGTTCGGCTACGAAGAGGGCGCCTTCACCGGCGCGCGCCGCGGCGGCAAGGCCGGGCTGTTCGAGTCGGCCCACAACGGCACGCTGTTTCTCGACGAGGTCGGCGACATGCCGCCCGCGCTGCAGACGCGCCTGCTGCGCGTGCTGCAGGAAAAGCAGGTGCTGCCGATCGGCGGCCTCGACGCGGTGCCGGTCAACGTGCGCGTGATCGCCGCCACCCATCGCGACCTGGCCGCGATGGTGCGCGACGGCAGCTTCCGGCAAGACCTGTACTACCGGCTCAACATCCTGCGCATTGCCATGCCGCCGCTGCGCGAGCGCGCCGAAGACCTGCCCGAACTGGCCGAGCTGCTGTACCGCCGCGCGCAGGACCGGCTGGGGCTGGAACGCCCGCAACGCCTGCCCGCGGCGGCGCGCGCGCGGCTGGCGCGCTACCGCTGGCCCGGCAATATCCGCGAACTGGAAAACGTGACCGAGCGCATCGCGGTGCTGGTGGCCGGCCGCCGGCTCGACGGCGAAGCCTTGCAGCGCGAACTGCATGCCGCCGCGCCCGAGCTGTTCGGCGATGCCGTGCTTGCCGACGCGCCCGGGGCCGGGCACGCGGCTGGGTCCGAAGCGGCACCGGCGGCGCCGTCCGCACGGGCGCGCCGCTCGCTCGCGCGCGTCAAGCAATCCAGCGAAGTCGACCATATCCGGCGCGTGCTGGAGGAGTGCGGCGGCGACCGGACCGCCGCCTGCCATATCCTCGGCATCAGCCCGACCACGCTGTGGCGGCGGCTCAAGGCGGCCTAGCGTGGACGTTATCCGGCGGGGCTTGCCCGGCGGAACGGAATCGGCTGCAGTCCCTTGCCCTGCAGCCATTGTTCATTGAACAGCCGCCCCATGTACAGGTCGCCACGGTCGCACAGCAGCGTGACGATGGTGTGCCCCGGTCCCATCGCGCGCGCCAGCGCCACCGCGGCGCCGACGTTGATGCCGGATGACCCACCCACGAACAGCCCTTCCTCGCGCAGCAGCCGGTAGACCATGTCGACGCAGGTCTGGTCGACGATGCGCACGGCATCGTCGATCGGCGTGTCCTGCAGGTTGGCGGTGACGCGGCTGGAACCGATGCCTTCGGTGATCGAGCTGCCTTCGGCCTTGACCTCGCGGTGCTTGACGAAGTGGTACAGGCCGCTGCCGTGCGGGTCGGCCAGCACGATGCGCACGCCGGGCTTGTGTTCCTTCAGGCAGCGCGCGATGCCCGCCAGCGAGCCGCCGGTGCCGGTGGCGCAGGTAAACGCGTCGATATGCCCGCCGGTGGCGTGCCAGATCTCGGGGCCGGTGGTCTCGTAGTGGGCCTGGCGGTTGGCGAGGTTGTCGAACTGGTTGGCCCAGATCGCGTTATCGGTTTCGTCGGCCAGCCGGCCGGCAATCTTCTGGTAGTTGTCGGGATCGGCGTAGGGCTTGGCCGGCACCGCCCGCACCTCGGCGCCCAGCATGCGCAGCCGTTCCATTTTTTCCGGCGATTGCGTGTCGGGAATCACCACGATGCAGCGGTAGCCTCGCGCCGCGCACAGGTGGGCCAGACCGATGCCGGTATTGCCCGCGGTGCCTTCGATCACCGTGCCGCCCGGCTTCAGCAGCCCGCGCCGCTCGGCATCGCGGATGATGTAGAGCGCCGCGCGGTCCTTGACCGAGCCGCCCGGATTGAGGAATTCCGCCTTGCCGTAGATGTCGCAGCCGGTTTCGGCGCTCACGCCGGCCAGCCGGATCAGCGGCGTGTGGCCGATGGTGCCGGCAAATCCATCCCTGACTTCCATGGTGCACTCCTGCCGCGCCCGTGGCGGGCGTCACCTTGAGTGATAGATCGGTGCGGCGGGAATGACAAGCGGGCAGGGCGGCCGCAGGCGCGACCGAACCGGGGGAAGTGACCGGGATGGCGCCTTGCGCCGGGTGGTATCGAGCCGGCAGGCTCAGGCGGCGTTGAGCCAGCGGAAGCTGAAATCGCCTTCGACGAAGTCCGCGCGCGCCGCGTGGAAATCGCGCATATACGGGCGGTTCAGGTGCGATTCGAGCGCGCGCTTGGAGTCCCAGACCATGTAGATGACGAACACCCGCGCATCCTCGGCATCCTGCCCGACGTGGTAGTCCAGGCAGCCGGGCTCGGTCAGCCCGCGCGAGCGCAACGCGGTGAGCTGGGAAACCAGCGCGTCGCGGCGATGGGTCTTGGCACGGGCGATGCCGACTAGCGTGTACGTTCCGGACATGGGTGAACGGGGGCGACTGGCTGGCGTCTGTGAGCACTGGGCCAGCCATTGTAGCGGCGGCCATGGCCATGCCGGCAATGCCCGACGGCGCCGTCCGGGCATTTGGGCGGCGCTTGACAAGGGTGGCCGGCGCGGTTCTGGTCGCCGTGACCGCTCAAGTTATGCCCGCCGCTGCCGATAGCCGGGGCGACAACAAGAAAACCATCATCCGAGGGGGTCGCGCATGCTGAGACGCATTGGGTCGGAGCAATTGCAGGTCGGGATGTTCGTCGCCAGGCTGGGCGGGCCCTGGATCAGCCACCCGTTCTGGCGCGCGCGCTTCCTGGTCGCCAGCGAGGAGCAGGTACGGCAGATCCGGTCGGCGGGCGTGCGCGAAGTCTGGATCGATATCCTCAAGGGCCGCAATCTGCCGACGCCGGAAGAGGCGGCCAACGCCGCCCCGGCCATTGCCCCGGCCCAGCTTGCGCCCGGCGCCGATGGCCCGGCCGATGCAGC